>DASUTF010000187.1:0-38570 GCA_036374695.1 Pyrinomonadaceae bacterium | reverse complement strand
CCGCTGATGTTCCAGACGTGTCAGGTTCCTAAACCGGCCGTCGAACAAATCGTTGGACCGGAGCGGCGGTAGCGTGTTTCGCAACCTGATTGGTCCGGCGATGCTTGATTGAATTCGCGCCGCCCGGTCAACTCAGACGTTATGCGTTTTTCTTTGCTCACGTGTTGAATGATCATCAAGAATGAATGTACGAAGCCACCCCGGGGCCTATTGACGCAAGTCAGGCGAAGTCTGACTTGGATCGGCCCTCTCGACCTTGATGGCATTAACTTCGTTCGCCTGATGGATGTTATCGAAGAGCCTCGCGTTGACTCACCTGATTGGCATAAGCGAGCTAAAAGTGAAGGTGCGTGTGTGACTGGGCTGTATTTGCGCCAACAAGGAAACTCGCCCGTACATATCATTCTCTATGTTAATGGCCTGTATCGCGGAGTGCCCCTTATTTATCGACGAACCGTAGTCCAGACCTTGAACATCTGTCATACGTTGGCGCATGAAGTCGCACATCACCTGGTCGCTAGGAGAGGATACGTCTTTCAACCCAATGAGATCTTTCCCCACACTGAAAACGAAGAAGAGTTTTGCAATCGCTATGCTTTCGGCGTCACTAAGAAAATGATGAAGCATTGGTATTACAGGTTAGGCATGTGGGCGCTGAAGGACTTGGCCCGATGGCACTACGTATTCGGCTGCCTTGATTGGAAGGATAGGAGATTCAAGGAAGCGGCCGAACACTTCTATACTGCTTTTCATCTTGACCCTAACCACGACGATGCGCTCTATTGGTATCGTCGTGCTAAAGATGAAGGCAACGCATAACAACTCGTTGGACCGGGGCGGCGGCAGTGTGTTTCGCATCAAAGTTGGTGCGGCGAAGGATGAATTGTTTCGCGCCGCCCGGTCAACTCAGACGTTGGGCCGCTGCTTCTGATCGATGAATTCCGTTAAAGAACTCCTTGAGCGTGAGAGTTTCTTCGATGCCGCGATCGTTAAGCACGGCTTCACGGATTACATACGTGACTACGAAATCATCGTTGCTGCGCGCAACGGCCCGCCAAACACGGATATTCACAAATACCAGTTCGTCGGGTGCGTCGAAGCGCACTACGAAACGCTGCTCGGGCAAACATTCACGCAGTCTTTATCTGACGAGTTCGTGTGCTCCGGTCCAGATTATCCCGACAAACCTGAACCTGACGGTTTCATCTGGGGCGTCCGTTTCGCTGAGGCGTATCCTGGATTAACGTATCTCGAAAACGGCGAACGCGCCGCACATTGGTCGCGTGTATTGGGACGCTCAATGCACGAAGTTTTCATCGAAACTAATTGTTTTAATCTGCGTCTGATATTTGCGGAACTGCGGTATTCGTTTCTTGGCCATGAACCTGATGTAGCTCTTTCGAAGGACATGCCAATAAACGCTGGCACCGTCGAAACCTGACGCGGCCCAACAAATCGTTGGACCGGAGCGGCGGGAGCGTGTTTCGCATCATCATTGGTCCGGCGTGGTTTGAATGAAATCGCGCCGCCCGGTCAAACTCAGACGTTCGGCGTAGCTATCAGTATGAACACCAAGAAACTTACAGCCATTGTTGTTCTGACGTTGCTGACTGCGCTTTCTGGCGGGGCTGTCTCATCACAAAAACGCTCTGCACTTAACCCCGAGCAGCAAAGGAAATTTCTCGCGCGACGTCTGCCGAGCGGCGCCATCACCGGGACATTCGCGGCGTTTGGCAGCTTCCTCTATGCGGCGCTGGATATCGCTGTCCACACAAACGACAAAGCGATCGCTGACGCAGAACTGCATTCACCTTTTCCAGACTTCTATAAACCAACTACCAAAGAGCTACTCGACACGATTGCATTGCAAACGAAATCGTCATGGGCCTACGACTCGCAAACCGATTATTGGACTTTTGCGAAACCGGCTGCGGCGAAACCGTTCTCGGTCACTCTGGCAGGTAAATGGACGCGTGACGACAGAGGTTTCTACGTTAGCTACCGACCACCCGCCTATCCTGTTGGGATGGACATCTATTATTACGGCACCTATTCAGCCGATGATCCGTCTCAACAGTTGGCGGTATGGGAACGGGTCCGAAACTCCTGGGCAATTGGATTTGCGTCACATCTGAAACGCGGCGTGACCATTTCTGAAATGCAGCGAGTATCTATCGACGGAACCGATGCCATTTATTTTCAGGCCCCAGCACCTCGACCCGGCGTCATTTGGAGGCAGTGGGCCCTCGTGAAAGACGGCCATGCATTTGTTATCGTCAGTAGCCTGCCGACGGACGACAGAAAACTACTGGCGGACGTTGAATCTATGGTTAAGTCGTTTCGCGTCACGTACGCTACGCCGAGCAAATCGTTGGACGCGAGCGGCGAGGGCGTGTTTCGCAACTAATTCGTTGCGGCGAAGGTTGAATGAAATTGCGCGCCGCGTCAACTTCGCCGTTGGATGCCTTGTAATGACACCCACAGTTACAGAAGGAACTCACGGTCAATATCTCTGGCTCGAACGCTCAATCGAACAGCGCGCCGTCGATCGCCCCATGAGCAGGCTTACCAAACACTGTCCAGAGGTTTTGCTGGGCAAACATGTTGTTGTGACCTCGTTAGACAGTGGTCCATTACATCTCAATGACGCCCAACAAAACGCTGGCTGGAAACGTGACGGCAGGTTCGCTATCAGCCCACGAATTGCGACCGCCGCTGATGTTCCGTTTTGCTTGTTTGACGAATGGTTCATATTTGATGACGGTGTGCCGACGACTTTGGATATCGAAGTCTTTGTTAACAAGGGAACCTTTTCTTTGGGCGACCCGAATCCTACGATCGACACCATGTACGTCGGTTCGGACGCTGGCGTGCGTGCCGCAATGATCGCTGCCGTTGTGCCGTGGCGAGAGAAGTTCTGGACGCAACTCGAACGACTTAATGCCGAATCCTACGTTGCCAACGGAAATTGTTTCACGTTCGTGACGCGCGACGCTAAACTGCACCATGACGTCACCGCGTTAATGCAATCGTTTTGACAGCGGCGGCATCCAACAACTCGTTGGACCGGAGCGGCGGGAGCCTCTGAATTGCGGATTTCGGATTTCGAATTGCGGATTTGATTTCGCGCCGCCGCGTCAACTTCTATGAAGCCGGGTCGGGTCAAGAGGTAATTCGGGGTGATTGGTTCACCCTTCTATTCGAGGTCATACAACTCGACAGCTAAGCCATCATTAAGGTCGTAGCCTCAGTCAACCGGTGCGACGAAGCTTATTCTCAAGCCACGAGGTTTGCCCTCAAGTTGACGCGCAAGCTTTTCGTCATCTCAATCAATTTTCCGAACCTGCTCTCTGCCCACTCAAACTGCAGCGAAGTTGCTCAAGCTACGCAATCGATTTCCCCTGGTCCTCACCTCCGCGATTACTGCTTCTCTCTGAGATGTTCACCTCGACCCATCGCTACGCTGCCGCTGACAGGCGCCAGGGAGTCTGATTGCGCAGTATCGCCCAGCAACGGACTAACAACTTTCGGCCCACCGCCACCACCGCGATCTTGCGCCGCGACTTCTTGCCGCCACTGATGCGTTGAAAGCATTCGCGCGCACCAACCCAACCGGCAATCGAGCAGATCTCGATCACTACCCGGTCAGGTTCACGATCCACAATCAAGTCATGCAAAGCCTTCGGGTTGGTCGCGATCGTCGCAAAACTATGCTCCCCAGTTTCCGGCGCGTACTCACACGCCACACTCTTGTATTTGCCTAAGTCCAATGCCAATATCCTCATCACGGGTCTCCTTCTTTGAGTGTTGATTGAGCCATCGCCGCAAGGCGTAAGCTCGTGCTAAAGCAGTTGGATTTTATCCAACTCACTCTGCCGGAGACCCGGCTTCATAGTTTCTTAGACGTTCGGCATCTTCTCCGGTAGGACAATGATATGAAGCCTCGCCATCTGGAGCCATTATTCGCGCTGCTGGTATTTTGTTTCGTTATCCTTATGCCGTGTCCTTCGCGCGCGCAGAGTAAACCCCAAGTTCCGTGTCGCCCCTTAGCGCCCGAAGACACGGCGGAAACCCCGGCTGAAATTCGCGCCAGACCTTACTGCTCTCCGGTCGAACCGGTGAATTGCGAAGTCGTATTGGTCTACCTGGACCAATTGGTAAGAGTGCAAAGAGAAAAGGGAGCTTCCGTTATCATCGTAGCGCGTTTGGGAACGGGAGAAAGAGCGACATCACTTGCGTGGCATCGATTGGATCTCGTTAAGGATGTGCTGTCCAACTATTTGCCAAACACTACTGTCGTAACGGCCGTCGGCCAACGAGTCAAAGGATACGGCCAACTGGAATTCTATGTTAGCGGCTCGTTGCTGTACGTGTTGCGGTATAAACGTAACTTAAACATAAACTGCGAATTCGGGTGAATCGCGGCGATGCCGAACAAATCGTTGGACGCGAGCGGCGGTAGCGTGTTTCGTAACTAATTCGGTGCGGCGGAGGCGGCTTTGATTCGCGCCGCCGCGTCAACTCAGAAGTTCGACAGCTAACCGATGGGAATCCAGTATCTCAATACTGACTTGGAAATCGAATCGAAGAGCGACCTCTCTAAAATCGTGGAGCATTTCGGCGACGATGTTCTCGTTCATCATCATGGCGAAATCGGGGGTTATCAGCATGCATCTTTTTCTATTGCGGGCGGCGGCACGGACGCTGACGGGACAATAAATTATTTTTGCGACCTCATAGAATCATTGCCAAACGAAGTGCGTGAAATTTGGAACGGATGCTGCTCTCGCGTCTTTGATATTGGGTACGAATGTGGCGCGCCTCAAAACTTCCGGTCAGAAATCCGCGCTTCGACAATTGCGCGGGTCGGGAACGTCGGTGCCAGCGTTGCAATAACAATTTACCCCGAAACCGAACTGTCGCCGCCAACCGCGGACCAATGAACACCGCTGTCGAACAAGTCGTTGGGTGCCTGAAAACATATGATTGCTTTTGAAGTTTTTCTTAATGGCAGTAAACAATGTGTCGCCGGCGTAGACGGCCTCGGTGTACTCACGGCTATCGTATCTTCGGTATATCGCGCACCCAACGCTGACGCGAATGAGGACATGTCGCAACCAATAAGGGAATTGAGTCTTGAGGTTGGCGGACTACGAAGCGCTCAGGGCGTACATGCTTCGTGGCTAAACCGTGCCTTGGTGGTTGGTGATGTGCTTACAATCGCCGTTAAAGAACTGGCATCCGTCGACGAACCGACGGCCACGGTGCCACGCGAATCAGCCGAGGTTGCTCGTGAAGCCAAACGTCGCTATTACGAGCAACTGAAAAAGGAATTCGAAGATTGACCCATTCGTCGGAAATTGTTACCGCAAGGTGCGACCGGTGAAATGTCCTAAATGGTGACGCGCCCAACAAATCGTTGCCCCGGAGCGGCGGCAGCGCGTTGCTAAAGGCAAAAGGAAAAAGAAATCGCGCCGCCCGTTCAACTCTGACGTTGGGGCGCTTCCTGTGATTACTATGAAAACTTTGAAGATTATCGCTGTTCTTCTTTTCGCATGCATAACCGCCTACAGCCAGGAAGTTCCGAAAGGTGTGCGGTACAAGAAGGCCTCCGATGCCGTAAACAACGCCGCGAAAACTAACCTGGAAACTGCGCTCGCGTCTGATTCGCTTCCCACAGACTTCTTTGGTGACGTAACAGTGGCTGGTCCGATGCTTTGGAAGTCTCTCAAACCGTCGGCCGATCAGCTATTGCTCAAAGCCATGCCCGTTACTCTAATCGTACCTGGGCCACAGTCCTTCTCCGCCGAAGGTAAACGGATCCGCACCGACGACGAACGCAAAGCATTCTGGACCCTGTTACGTAGCAAGTACCCCAATCTTAAAGATGGCAAGGTGCGCAAGGGGAATGCGCAGGAAATATCGTATTACTGGGCGACGATTCCTTTTGATATCGAAGAACCTTTCTGGGTCATCGAGGCGGGCGCTGATCGATTTATCGCTCATTTTTCCATGACCAGTGGACAACCTCGTCTGTTCTGGATTGATCGCGTCGGCGACTTGCAGACTCTGAAACCATAACCGCGCCCCAACAACTCGTTGGACCGGAGCGGCGGCAGCGTGTTGCTAAAGGCAAAGGGAAAAAGGCAAAAGGAAAAAGATTTCGCGCCGCCCGGTCAACTCACACGTTGGGCGGTACTAAATTGTGAGGAGTCCATGATATGCCAAGTGAAAGACTGCGAAACTCATCAAACTTTGTAGTTGTTTTTCTCGCATTAACACTTTTCCTTTGCACCGGCTGGGGCGGCCAAACCAAATCTTCTGACGACACGATTAAACCATTTGATGACACGGCCAAATGGGCGCTCCCGTACGATGCCGACACTGAGAAGATTAAAAGAATTCACGATGGCATTCCGGCAATAAAACCTCAGATGACGTATCACGATGCGGTTGTGAAGCTCGGCGCGCCAGATGCTGTTTACGATTTGAGGAAGCCCTTTTTTGGGCTCAGTCCACAGGAAGACGGATTCCTGATGCGTTATCGGAGTCGATTGTCATTTCGTGTGCTTTGGTATCTTTCAAAACACACCACAAGTCCAAATCTCAACGACAAATGGTTTGCGCTGTACGTCGCTACTGATGAAAAAACTCTACTGGCTCGATTGGCAAACAACATTGAGCTGCCGAAAGTAGAATAATTTCTTCCATTGAACCGCCCCACAACTCGTTGGACCGGCGCGGCGGTAGCGTGTTTCGCATTAAACCTGGGGCGGCGAAGGTTGCGTTGGTACGCGCCGCCCGGTGAACTCAGACGTTAGACCGCTAGACTCAGCATGACCATCCGAAGGACCTATATTCCTGCAGCAGGCCACGACTGGCTATTGTGGATCTACGATCCGTGGGCCAAGCTGCTGGGTGCCGACACAGTCCGCAGCGTCCTCCTTGGGCAAATGGCTCTCGCACCCGGCCAGCGCGTCCTCGACATCGGTTGCGGCACAGGTAGCCTGGCCTTGCTCCTCAAGCGGCTTCATCCCGGGGTCAATGTGGTGGGAATTGATCCCGATCCCGCGGCACTGGCACGCGCAGAACGAAAGGCGCAGCGCGCTGGCATCAACGTCAACTTAGTCCGGGGTTTTTCGAACCAGCTTCCCTACGCCGATGCCTCGTTTGACCGTGTCTCGTGTACTTTCATGTTCAGTCTCCTTCCGCTTGCCGAGAAGGAGGCGACCCTAGGCGAAGTCCGCCGCGTGCTGAGGCTCGGCGGCTCGTTTCATCTTCTTGATCTTATCAAGACGCCCTTTGGGAGTTTCCTTCTGCGCCTGCTGCAACCCCGCCAACGCTTCCAGGTTTACACGCAGGAACAGATTGTCGCCCTGATGCGTCAGGCCGGGTTTAACGACGCCAGAAAAACGGGCGAGCATGCGATGTGGCTATGGCCTCTCGCTAGCTACCGAGCGTTGTATTCCCAGGGAACGGAAGCGTGTTGCTGGCCGCACGCAGTCTAGCAACTCATTCAACGCGAGCGCGAATAATGCTGCTTTCATGCGCGTGACTGATCTTATAATGACGGCTCATCGCGCCGCGTTAATTCGGGCGTTGGGTTGCGCAGCTCAACCAGCCGCGAAGCGGCGGCATGTAATAGCCCCGGGCGTCAGCCCGGGGTGAGGGATGCATAAATGACCGGAGCCCTGAAGGGGCGGCATAAATTTACGGATGGAATTGAAATGCGCAACCTCTGTCGCCCGCTTTGCGGGCTCGGTATTCTTAGGGGCCTGATCCCGGGGTTACGCTCGCTGCGCTTCGCTCACCCCGGGCTACCATATGCCGCCGCTTTGCGGCTCGTTGACGTAGACATCTATGTTGACGCGGCGTGGAGTTAGCGCTAACAAATCGTTGGATCGGAGCGGCGGGAGCCTAAATACAGTGATGTGTGATGAGTAATGAGTGAAATCGCGCCGCCCGTCAACTCTGACGTTATGTCGCTTTCTCTGAATTACCGTCCCAAAATTAGCAGCTCTGTTTTCATGCTGAGCGGTCAGTAAGATGAAAAAATATCTTGTATTTACGCTCTTCCTGTTAGTTTTTCTGTGGCAGGCATCCGGTCACTGTCTGGCGCAGAAGTCACCTGGCGAAGGTTTCATCACCACACCGGACGGCGTTCGTTTGTTTTACAAAGTCGTCGGAAGCAGAGCCGAAACCTTGGTAGCCGTCCACGGCGGACCGGGCGGTTCTTTAACTTCCATTCTGCCCGACCTTGAGCCGCTCGCAAAAAATCGCCGCGTGATTTATTACGACCAGCGCGGCAGCGGGCGTTCCGATTTAATGGACGACGACGACCGGAAGCTTTCCATTACCAAACATGTTCAAGATCTGGAGGCGGTGAGAGCGCACTTCAAGCTCGACAAAATGACGCTCCTGGGTAATTCGTGGGGCGGACTGCTCATAGGATTTTACGCCGCCGCGCATCCCGACCGGGTAGAGCGTCTGATTTTTCACAGTCCGGCCCCACCGACAAAAGTCTTATTGTCTGAAATGGATGCTGAAGTTCAGCGGCGACTGAAACGACATTACACTGACGAGCAGTTGAAGCGTCTCGCCCTGATAGCACGTTGGCAGTATTGGCTGAACGCATCGGATCCGCGAGCCGTCTGCAATGAAATGTATCGAATGGTTTTATCCGTCTATGGTTTCAAACTCGAAAGTATAAAGCTAATCAAGGGCGACGTTTGTTCGGGACCGATAGAGTCTGTCAGACGGCAACGGTTTGTCACGGCTCAAATCTGGCAAGAGCTCGGTAATTACAACTTGTTACCATCACTTGGTGTTGTGAAAGCTCCGGCTTTAGTGATTCACGGCACGGCAGATGTGATTCCGGTCAAGGCATC
Organism: Pyrinomonadaceae bacterium; assembly: GCA_036374695.1. Taxonomy (GTDB): domain Bacteria; phylum Acidobacteriota; class Blastocatellia; order Pyrinomonadales; family Pyrinomonadaceae; genus UBA11740. The sequence goes on along the minus strand of DASUTF010000187.1, from coordinate 29,682 downwards.
GGAAGCATGGGTTGGCGCGATGCCCAACGCACGATTATTTCTTATCGAAAAATCGGGACACATGCCCCAATTCGAACAGCCGGAGATATTTTTCCAAGCAGTCGAAACTTTTTTGAAAGGCGATTTCCCGCCTGAAGCAAAGAAAACTCAAACTTCTACGGAAAAGAAGTGAGATGTAATAACAGGCAACGCAGTGGGTGCCATATGTCTCGAACCAGCCATGCAGTCCTTCCGCTGTTGGAACATTGATGGTGGCGCATCGAACAAATCGTTGGACCGGAGCGACCCGATCAAAACACAACTTGTGTGATTGATCCCATCGCTACCGCTCCGGGTACCGACACCAGGGTGCGAGATGGCAATCGAATCCAGCTCACGCATTATTTCCACAACAGCACTGGGACCGCCGTATTAATGCGTGGCAAGAAAATATTGGTGATCATCATCGCGCTGGCGTTGCTGCTTGCCTGTATCGTCGCGCTGAGACTGCGAAGGGACCAGCCGGTTGGCCCGCGTGTGTCGGAAACATCGCGATTAATGGGAGCCCCAGCGTTTGAGGTTCAGGTGGAGATGCCTGCCTTCAATTCCGGTCGCGCACCCTGGGAGATCCCCGGGGTCATCCTGGGTTACGATCGCGGACCTCGGTTCGATCAGGCAAGTCCGGGCGCCCAGGTCGGCAAGATAGCACCGGATCATATCGAGCTTAGCGCCGGCGGCGGCTGGGACCTCTTGATCGAGACCGACGGCGAAGGACGGCTCGCTCAAGGAACACACGTAGCATTCCCGGTAAAACTCGGGGGCAGACCGTTGAAATTCGACTGTCGACCGGCAGACCCGACCGTTGGCTATCTTCACATCACCAAGCGCCCGAACTCGGAGCAACTCGAAGGGAGCTTCCAACTGGAAGTCGCCATCTGCAAGAACGCTGTCTCGGGAAAAACTGCCGCGTGGCCCTACCGACCGCTCAGGGTTGTTGGGAACTTTGCAGGGTTGAACAAGCAGGATGAAGACGCGGGCAGGATTAAAGCGCAGTGACGCGCGCGATGGTGCCGGTTACCTGATCAAAATCGAAGGGTTTGCCGATGATGCCGGCAACAAGATCTAACTCGCCGCCCGGAGGTTGCGCGGTAGCGCCATACCCGGTCACCAGCACCACGGGCAGTTGAGGTCTGTGTTTGTGAATCTCGCGCGCGGTCTCCCAGCCGTCCATTTCCGGCATCGCCAGATCCGTAAACACTAAATCGAACTCGTCGTGGGTCATCTTTTCCAAAGCATCGCGGCCGCAATCGGCGGTGACGACTTTGTGATCAAGCTCCGTAAGCATCTCAGCCAATGTCTCGCGCACGACTTGTTCGTCGTCAATGACCAGCACGGACAGCGAAGCCGAGGTTTCGGCGTTTACTTCTTCTGAAAGCGCCTTCGGCACGGAAGTATCATCAAAGGGCAGATCGATGTGGAACGTCGTTCCCTCGCCTAATTTTGAAGATACGCTGATCGTGCCGTGGTGACGTTCGATAATTCCGTAGCTCACCGCCAGACCCAGACCGGTGCCGTGCACGCCTTTCGTCGTGTAGAAAGGTTCAAAGACGCGCTCGCGCACTTCTTCTTCCATACCGAGGCCAGTGTCCGCGAATCGAAGTTTCAAGCGTTCGCCATCTCGCTTGCAGCAGAGCGTCAAGGTGCCGCCGTTCGGCATCGCATCAACCGCATTCACGATTAGGTTCACGAACACTTCACGCAGCTCCGACGCGTTGCCACGCGTGAAGAAACACTCGTCGGCATTCAGCACGACGGCGATACTGCGGCCCGCGGCCCGCGCTTCATTTTGCCAGCGCGTGCGCGTGATCTCGACCGCGTCGCGCAGCAAGCTGCTGATATCCAGCAGTTCCATTTCAGCGGCTGAGGATTTTCGCGCAAAGGTTTGAATGCGCCGGACCGTCGCGGCGGCGTCTTCGGCGGCCGTCATGATCACGCCCAGGCTGCGAATCAATTCCTCATCGTGCGCGCGGCGCAGAATCAATTGCGCGCGTCCCAGGATCGCCGCGAGCGAATTGTTGAAGTCATGCGCGACACCCGAAGCGAGTTGGCCTAAAGCCCGCAGTTTGTCCGCGCGACCGGCGCGCTCGCGTTCCTGCTTCTGCTCGGTAATGTCGTGGGCGATGCCCAATACACCGGTGGTTTGTCCGTCAACGACGATCGGCGCGGTGTTAACCAGCGCGTATCGAACCGTGCCGTCTTTTGTAACGTAACGCGATTCGAAACTCTGCGGCTCGCCATTCAGAACGGCTGCGAACCGGGCGCGGCGCATGTCGCGATCTCCGTCGTAAACGTTTTCGAGGAAGTAACAGCCAATCAGTTCGCGCATCTCGTACCCGGTCAGATCGAGCATCGCCGTGTTGCACCATTGGTAATGGCCATTAAGGTCGAGCGCGTAGATGGCTTCGCGCGCGCTCTCAAGGATGTTTTTCAAGAGCGACTGGCGCTCGCGTGCGACGGCCTCGACATTTCGCAGTTCCGAAAGATCGCGCGCCGTACATACAGCGGCCACGACCTGGCCGGAATCGAAAACAGGTTCCACCGTGACCAGCACCGGACGCTTCAATTTGTGGGGCACAATTTCGAGATTCACGCTTCGAGCTTCACGTAACGAACGTTCGACGATGCATTCCAGCTCGTCAGAATCTGCGCGCAGAATCTCACAACATTTCCGTCCCAGAATTGCCTGGGGCGCTTCTTCGTCCATCGCGGCGCCGGCTTTGTTAACGCGAATCAATTTACCGGCAGGATCGAAAATGAACACGCCGTCAGACATCGCGTCGAAGGTCGTTTCCCATTCGTTCTTGGCGCGGGCGACGATCTGAAACAGCTCGGCCTGCGCAATGACCGTCGCGAGTTCAGCGCCGACAGATTGAACCAGCAGCACTTCGTCTTCAGTCCAATGCCGGACCTTGTCTGATTGTTCGATGCAGATGACGCCGCGAAACTTGTTGTTTACCGTCAGCGGCGACACGAACATTGATTGCAGGCCCTGCTCGCGCGCGTGAAAAGCAATGCCGTCGGTAAGCTTGGGGTCGTCACTGCTGAATTCGTGGAGATTCGGGATTACCAGGGATTTGGTCGCGTCGCGGAAATGATCCCGCAGCAACTGGTCGTAGTAGCCGTCGAAGTTGCCCGCGGTTTGGCGGCCATCCGATGTGTATTCGGTTTTTACGAAGAGTTCCTGATTCGCTCCGTCACACAGCCGAACTTGAACCCGCGAAGCCGACAAGGCTTTCCCCAGCTCGCGCACGGTTGTCTGAAGCACGTCGGGCAAACTTAGCGAAGAACGAATCGCGCCACCTAGTTTATTGACCAGGGCTTCACGCGCGGAAGTGGCTTCTGCCTTTTCATAAAGCCACGCCTGTCGAATCGCGATGCCGGTCTGGTCAGCCACTGACTTGGCGATCTCAATGTCAGACTCACTCCACTGCCGCATCTGGCGGGTGGTTGAGAGCGCGAATGCGCCGAGTAGTTCGTTGCCAATCGTCACGCTCACATACATGATCGATTTGACGTTGAACTGCTTCAGCATCCGCTCGTACAAATCACGAATGCGCTCGTCCTCAGCGACATTGTCAAAGGCCAACACGCCGAACCTCTCCATCGCTGCCGTCAATCCATTCACCTGCGCTAAGTCGAAATCGTGCGCGGCGGGGCCGACTTCCGGCCGATGATATTCCGCGACATTGGTCACCCGACCGGCACGCGCGTCCTTCATGAACAACGAACAGCGATCGACGTTAAAGTGGCTGCCCAGCTCGCGCACGGCCGTGGCAAAGACTTCTGAGACGTCGAGCGTACAACGCACCGCCTGGGAAATTCGATTTGTCAGGGCGACGCGATCGGCGTGGTGTTTCATCGCCGCATAGAGTCGCGCATTTTCCACGACGATCGCCGCATGCGCAGCGATCGTACGGAGCAGATCGAGATGCTCCTGATCGTATGCCTCAGGCCGTTCATAGTCCTGGATGGTGATCACGCCGACAATTTTTTCACCCACGAGCATCGGCACCGCCAGCCAGCATTGGGCGCTGCGGCCGCTCAACTGCAAACCGAGTTCCCGCAGAGCACCTTCAAGGTCACGTTTGATGTGCAATGGCTGTTTTGTGTTAATCACGTACTCAGTCAGCCCCCGACCGAGTTTGCGCGTGGGCGCGTGATAAGGCTGACCGTCGATCGTATATGCCGGAAACGACACTTCGCCGTTCTGTGAGTCGTACAGCGCAACGTACAAATTGCGATTGTCGAGCACTTTGCCGATCAACGCGTGAATCTTCTGCGCAATCTCGGCCGGCTCGCCCAGCTTGCTGAGTTCGTGCGAGATCTCGTTGAGCGTTGCCAGTTCCTGGTTACGCCGCAGCAATTCCGCCTCTGCGCGTTTTCGCTCAGTGACGTCACGTCCGATTCCCTGCACGCCCACGCCCTTGCCGTCGCGATATATCAAGCGCGTGCTTAATTCGAGGGTCATGCGCCGGCCGTCTTTGGAAGTGATGTCGAGCTCATAAACAGTCGCCGCATCATCGCCGTGCAGTTTCCGCCGCAACATCTGGCGCGCAAGCTCAACCTGTTCAGGCACGATGACCTGTGCGAAGTTCATGCTCAAGGCTTCGGCTTTTGAGTAACCGGTGAGTCGTTCGCCCGTCTCGTTAAGTGAAGTGAAGTTACCTTCCAGATCGTGCGTGTAAATCAGGTCGTTCGCATTGTCGAAAATTTCGCGATAGCGCTGCTCACTTTCGCGCAAGGCTGTTTCGGACTTTCGCTTTTCCGTTATGTCGTTTGCGAGAACGAGAAAGGAAGGATGGCCACTGAATTCGACTCTGTGCCAGGTGATATCGACATCGATGATCGCGCCGTTTTTCTTGCGGTGCTGCCACACTCCGGCATTTGCGTTTAGTGCTTCGTTCGTCTCTACGTGCTCCATTAACGCCGGCACGTCCCGGGGCGGACGAATGTCTTTGGCCGTCATCGAAAGAAACTCTTCGCGGCTGTACCCATAGTGCCTCACCGCCGCATCGTTGACGGCCAAAAACTTCAGCGTCTTCTGATCGCACAACCACATCGGACAGGGGTTGCCTTTGAACAGGAGACGATATTCTGCTTCGGATTTCTTGAGAGCCTGTTGCGCCCGATGCCGCTCGATCAGCCGCGCGACCTTGATCAACAACTCTTCATGGCGGAAGGGAATCTCGACGTAGTCGTCGGCGCCCGCAGTGTATCCCTCCAGGCGCGCCGCCTCCTCTTTACTGACAGCGCTAACCATCATTACCGGCATCGCCGCCGTCTCCGGATCGGACTTTAGCCGGTGGCACAATTCCAGGCCATTCATCTCAGGCATGACCACATCGCACAGAACCAGGTCCGCGCGCACCGTTGCCGTAAGCTCGAGCGCACGTTTCGCCGAGGTCGCGGACAAAACCTGATAGCCCTCGGGCTCGAGCAGCTCCAGCAACAGCTCAAGCACGTGCTGATCGTCCTTGACGACGAGAATGGTTGGGGGATTTTCCGGGTGTGTTGGCATGACGGCGAGGCCAGTCGAGTATTACGGGGCTACGCGAAATGAGCGGGACTTGTGAGGCAGGGCCAGGACGGGAAGGCCAAGGCCAAACCAGTATAGCAAGGCTAAAACAAGTTTGTCACTAGCGATTTTTGTGGGAAATTCAGGGCTTTTGTGCGCTTTTTGGCGCGGGAGCCATGGGTGATTTGGCGAAATAGCCTGGGCGGTAGGTTAGTTTCAGTGCCTGCTTCTGCAAGTCCGGGTTAGTAATTTCGATTCTTACACGGCGATAAGCGCCGTCGCGAGCCTTGTTCGAAGAAGAATAAGCAATCAGATACTGTTCGCGCAGGTCCCGCTGAATCTGGGCGAAAGCATCGCGAAGTTCGCGTTCGTGACGCGGAAAATACGCGCGACCTCCAGTGGCCTCGGTGATCTTCTTTAACGAGCCTTCATCGATTCCGTACGAGTAACGGTCTCCGATTCCAATCGCATAGACCAGGGCGTCAACTTTGACGGCGCTGTCGATCGCGTCACGCAAGTGCATTTGGCTGGTTGTGTCCTGGCCGTCAGTCAGCAGAATGATCGCGCGCCGGGTATGCTCGGCTGAATCGCGGAGAATTTCATTCGAAGTGGTCCACACCGCGTCCCAAATAGCGGTTGAGCCCGCCAGCATTTGTTGTGTATCGGAAATTGGTGGCGTGCCTCCGACCACCACTCCGCCGCCGATCAAACCTGAAGGCGGTACATACTCAACACGCTCAATGGCGCGTCTTAACCGAGAGACATTGCCGGTTAGCCCTTGTTCAAGCGTCGGCTCGCCGGTAAACGATACAACCGCCGCTTCATCCTTGTTGGCGCGCATCACGGATTCGAGAAACAACTGCGCCGCCGACTTCAACTCCGGCAACACGCGTTCTTCCGAGCGGCTGGTATCGATCAGGATCGCCAGAGACAAAGGCAACTCGAGACTCTTCTGGAAGGTAAAGATCTCTTGTGCGAGACCGTCTTCCAGGACGCGCACGTCTTCGCGTTTGAGGTTCGAAATAAAACGTTTGTGCTTGTCGGCGGCGGTGAAGAAGACATTCGTCAGATTGGTTTCGACGCGCAACACTTCATCTGAAGAGATTGTCTCCTCTTCCTTTGGTGGCGTCGGACTTGGCTGGGCAGACGGAGAAGTTTGCGATGCCGGCGGGCGATCGTCGTTCGCGCTTTGTGCGGTCCATGCGCTTGAGCACAAAGCTACCGCGAAAATCGCAACGGCGATCAAAGCTGTCACGGGTTTAAGACGACGCGACTTCATTTAGCCACCTGTTCTAACTGCATCAGCAACTGCCTTGTATCCCTTCTTCGTGCGCAGCTTCAGGCCGTCGCGGTTCGTCAGCTTCACCTCGACGCGTCGATAGCTGCCGTCGTACTTGTCGTTCGTCGAGCGGTAAGTGATCAGGTACTGGGCGCGGAGCTCTTTTGCAACGGCGGTCAGCGATCGCTCGAGCGTGAGCATGTCACCGGTGTAGAACGCGCTGCCTCCCGTCTCTTCGGCCAACCGATCCAGATCCTTATCTGCCTTGCCCTTTACCGTTCCTGCCTCTACGCCCACGACCGTACTGAGCAGGCCGGCCTTGGTTGAGATGGCGAAGATCGTCGTCTCGGTGCGTTGCGCGATATCGATCGCATCATTGAGATCCGCGCGGCTGTAAGTATCTGAGCCGTCGGTGATGACGACAATCACGCGTCGCCCCGGCGCTGAGCGCATTTTCTGGTCGGAGAACTGCCATATGGCGTCCCAAAGCGCCGTCTTGTCGCCGGTTTTCTTTACCGCGTAAACGGCTTTGTCCAGCAACTCCAGCCGGTCGGTGAAATCCTGTCGCAGCGTAACTTCATGATCGAAAGTCGCAAACAGCACGCGATCACGCCGCGGCCTGACGACCGTTTGGATAAAGTTCATCGCCGCTTCCTGTTGGAACTTTATCTTCGCGGCGGTTGAGGGAGACGTATCCATCAGCACCGCGACGTAAAGCGGCAAATTATTGTTCGCTTCACTGGTGAACGATTCGATTGTCTGGGGAACTTTGTCTTCCAGGATCAGAAAGTCGCCTTGTGTCAGGCCGGAAACAAACTGCTTCTTCTTATCCTGGACGGTAATTGGAAGCCGCACCCGCCGGATGTTGACATCGACGATGTCTGAGTCGGGCGTTGGACTTGGCGTCGGCGAGGCCGCCGGCCGCCGTGACGGCGGCTGGGGATTTTGGGCTGACGAGACAAAAGCCAAAGACAGACCCAGCAAAACTATGGAAAAACTCGCAAACAATCTGTTCATGATTATTTCAGAACCAGGTTTGGGGTGATCGCAACCGGGATTTCGATGCCCGTGCGACGTTCGCCCGTTGCCCTCCGAGCAGGTGGCACAGACTTCAGTCTGTGTTTTCACTCCAAATCGCAAGACTGAGTAAGAAACTCACAGATTAGAGTCTGTGCCACTTAAGTTATCAATCTTTGCGGCCAGAATGAAGTCGCTCTCGGTCAGGCCATCAATTTTGTGCGTCCAGATCGTGATCTCAGCCTTGCCCCAGCCAAAGCAAATGTCCGGATGATGTCCCTGCTCTTCCGCCAGTTCGCCCACGCGATTTACAAAGTCGAGCGCCTCGCGAAAGTTCTTGAAATTGTATTCTTTGCGCAGGTGATGCTCGCCGGCTACTTCCCACCCTGACAATTGGCTGAGCAGGTCCTGAATCGCCTCGCCTTTCATGGGCGGCACGCCGCCGCGGCACGGCACACACTCACGCGCTGATAATCCACTCATCCTGCCTGTTTTCTCCTCCAGGTAGTTCACAGTATCACAGTTGGCGCGAAGCTTTCGAAGGCCCACAATCCGTGCTGACTTCCGCCAGTCCGTCTGCGATAATGAATTCACCTTGTCACAATCAAACCTGTCGAAGCTCATATGAGTGAGGCCCTGGACAAAGTGCGCGGCGTGCGCGAGCTGCCGCTGTTTCCGCTGCCGGTCGTGTTGTTTCCCGGCATGCCTATGCCGCTGCACATTTTCGAGCCGCGTTATCGCAAGATGCTCTCGGACATTCGCGCGGGCGACAATCTGTTCGGCCTTTCTTATTTTGACGCCGCCGCGTCCTCCAGCCGCGAGATTCCGCCAGCGGGCCACATTGGTTGCGTGGCCGAAGTGACTGAAACGCAGAACCTGCCGGACGGCCGATCGAATGTGCTGACGGTGGGAGTGATTCGTTATCAGGTTGAGAATTACGTAGAACGCGACGATCCGTATCTCGTCGTGCGCGTCAATTTTTTTGAAGATGAAGAAGAAACCAGTCAGAAGCTGCTCACCGGCTCGCGAGACGTCGCGACCATGTTCATGCGGGTGGCGAATTCGATCCGCATAATCAACGATGAACGAGGCAACCTCCCGGACATAACGGATACCGAACCGCAGCGACTTTCTTTTCTCGTGGCGGCAGCGATGGAACTTGAAGCCGAGACGAAGCAGGAGTTGCTTGAGCTGCGCTCAACGTCTGAGCGGCTCGATCGGCTGCGGGATTTTCTGGCGCGCGTCGTGAAGAATTACGAAGAACGGGCACGGCTGCATTCGATCGCCAAAGGAAACGGCCACGGCGGTAAACATATCGATCTTGAGGAGTAGCATTAGTCCGAAGGTACGCACGCCTCCGGCGTGCTCAAAACCATCTACTAAGCACGCCGGAGACGTGCGTACCAATCAATGATTAAGGTTCGAGTACTTTTCTTTGGCGCTGCCCGCGACGCCGTCGGACAAGCGCAGATCGAGGTCGAGCTTGAATCGCCGGTAAGCGCCGGCCAAGCGCGCGCAAAGCTGCTGTCCGATTATCCATCGCTGCAACGTTTCGGAAAGTCGCTCTTGTTTGCCGTGAATCAGCAATACGCACAGAGCGATCGTGAGATTTCCGCGGGCGACGAACTCGCTGTCTTCCCGCCGGTTAGCGGCGGTTCCGGGTACGCACGCGTCCCGCGTGCTTCATCCTACATTCACGACTTCTTCGAACTAACGACCGATCCGATCGATGTGGGCGCCGTCGCGCGTCGCGTCGTCCTTCCGCAGTGCGGCGCCACAGTCACGCTCGACGGCTACGCACGCGAATGGACCAAAGGCCGCCGCACGCTTTACCTGGTGTATGAAGCTTACGAACCAATGGCGTTAAGTGAAATGAAACGTTTGGGCGCGCAGGCTCACGAGAAATTCGACATCGCGCACATCGGGATCGTGCATCGTACCGGCCGTCTGGAAATCGGCGAGACCTCAGTTGTCATCAGCGTCGGCGCGCCGCATCGCCGGGCGGCATTCGAAGCCTGCGAATGGGCGATTCGCGAACTCAAACGCACCGTCCCGATTTGGAAGAAGGAAGTTCTTGAGGATGGCGAGGTTTGGATTGAAGGCGACCGCTCCAACGGGTAGCGGTAAAATCCACGGCGTGTGCTATTCCGTCACTCGCCGCAAAGTCCGCACAGGTGTCTCGTTAAGCACAACTCCTTTCAGGTCGATAGCAGCAACGCGCCACCTTAAAACGTCGCTTGCGGCGTCGCGCATCAGCCATGACGGTGCGCGATAGCTCCGCGCATCGCGCAACAGCACGGCGGAAAGGATCTCGCCGCCAGACGCGTTTTCGACAACCAAGCGATAATATTTTGCCTGCGCCACGGAAGGCCAGGTGAATAGTATGGTTTGCGACATACTGAACTCAGCCTGATCGGCAGGCGCCAGTTGATAGTCAATGGCATTGAATTGGTCTATCCGGGCTTCGCCGCCAGTGCCGACGTAATAGCGCAACACCGGCATGGCAAATCCGCTGGATCCGCCGCTATCCACGACGTCGGGCCCCACGTTCGATCTATTCAAGCCATCCTGAGCTGATTCGATGCGAAGCAGTAGAAGGTACATTCCATTCACAGTCTTCTCGATCCGCTGGTTCTCCGGCCCCGCGATCATTGATCTGCCCACAGGCGGAAGAAAAACGTTGAAGCGCTTGATCTGAGTGAAGCGTCGATGAGTTGCGCGTTCTTCAATCGGTAGAGAAGACTCCGGAAGTAGTTCGCGCTGCGTTGGGGCCGTCTCCCCAGGTTTGACTATTTCCCAGCGGCCGATCAAACGCGCTGATCCCGTGTAGAAAATCTCCGCGGTAATGCGCGGCAGAGGCTCGCCGGACTTAATGAAAGGAACTGTCTTGTTTCCGCCGTCCCAAAGCAAACGCACATTGGTAATCGAGAACGGAACCGCTGCACCATTGCCGCCTAATCGAAGCGTGACAACCACGTATTCATCCGGGCCGCCGGCGGGAAGAACAAAGCGGCGGACGTAAAAGAACGTCGAGATTGAACCGCCCGCCGCATCGAGATAAGCGCGCCGCGCCACTGACGGCGGAACGGACATAATGTCCGTATACGCGTCGGTCCCGCTCAAACGCGATTGGTTATAACGGATCGGCAAGCGGCCAAAAATTACCGAAGGATCGCACTTCATGCCGAGATCCGGCGCTGCCGGGATCAACGCGCCGCACCAGGTTGCTTCTACGGGTCGTCTGGCTCCGAGATTCGCAAACGTCAAAAGCACGCTGGTGGCACCTTGTGAATAGACGGTGGTTTCGCTGGGCGAAACGGTTATTTGCGCGGCGGCAGCCGAGGCGCAAAAGAGAGTAAGCGCGAAGCTAATCAAAAGAGTTCTCATCAGTAATTCTAGAAGATCGTCACGTTAAGCCCCGCGCTAAGAATCTTTACGCGCGTAAGATTAAAAGTCTGGAAGACAAGATCGTGCGAACGCGCGTAACGGTCCGCATAGCGTATGAACATTTGCGTCTGTACTTTCTTTAACTCGCCGCGATCGACGCCAAAACGATAAGAAAGTTGTGTCTCAAACTCTGTGTTGCGGCTTCCGTTTGTTCGCGCGCGATCGCCGGCAATCGTGTTTGAGACGCCGGCAGTCCAGGTAATGTGCTTTCCGATCGTCCAGCTTGTGGTTGTGCCCACGCGCCACGTTCGCAGGAGCTTTGCGCCTTCCAGATCGCTTGCGCTATCGCGAGTCAGATCGAAGTTCAGATTAAGCTTCGAGGTTGGATTAAAGCCGACACGTGCGCCCGTTGTTTGATTTAGAAAATCAGACAGCGCGCGCCCAACCTGCTGATTGTTCGTAAATGATCGGTTGTAACTGTAACCAACGCTCACCTTGTCGATTTGCCAGTCGGCACTGATGTTTTGATTCGTCGATACTTGATTAGGGATCGAGCTGGGGTCGGTTTCGAAGCCCCCATTCACCGGTATCGCGGCGCCGAACTGGTGGGTTTCCGACCAACTGTAAGAAAGGCGCGGCAGGAACTTAGACGTGCTTGATGTTCCACCCCAAATCGCTGCGGCCGGCAGAGCCACCGAAAACTGTTTCGATCTGGTCAGTGATTTTAATATCGATGGGATGTTTCTGAGATTGTCGTTGAAGCGTCCGTAGCTGGCTTGAATGGAGATCTCTCCGATGCTCGCTGACAGTTGAAAGTCATTCTGATGTTTGTCTGCCTGAGCTGAGGCGCCCAGACTCTTGAACAGCGGATCGACCTGTTCATGTCTGAACGAAAAGCTGAGATTCACTTGCTTCGTTTTGGTCAGCGCATAGCCGCGCAAAAGATCGACGCTGATATCGAAGTAACGCGCGTTACGCGTCAGAAACGGCACTGCAATCGTATTCGTTCCCTGATAAAGCAAAGGGTCTTCAGGATTTCGGAACCGGCTGCGCGAGAAGCCGCCTTCGAATTTGAAGCGGCCCGATTTGTCGGTGGCTATTAAACGCACGCTGCCGCCTTTGCTTCGCTCGACATCGTTGACGCTGCCTTGTGTGAAATTATTCAGCGCCTGGATGTAAGCATTGAGGGCCGAGAATTCCAGCCGCAGACCACCGGGTCGCTTCGGCAGCAGCTCAACCCCCAGCGTCGCGCTTTGCAGTTGATGCGTGCCCTTGGCCAGACCAAAGAAGTTGCCGTAGCCGACGACGCTGGTGCCGTTCAAAATAGCGGCACCGATATCGAAGCGTTTAGTTATGGGAACCGTAACCGTTATGCCGCGGCTCGAAAAACTGTTGACGAGGTGACGCGACGAGCCAAAACTCGTGTGGCCAATCGCAACTTTCGCGCGTCCCAACTGAAGCTGAATCAGATAACTCGAAAGATCTACTTGCGGGGCACTAACTCCGAGCGTTCCGAAGCGCAGGGCTTCTTGCTGGAACGTGGAGCCTGCGAAATCCGAACTCGCCTGTAGGCCGAACCATCCGCGCGACATCTCGTTGCGCAGGGAAAACTGCAAAGTGCCATCAGTGAATGTCGCTCGTTCTGCCGGGCGCGTAGAATCCGGAAAGTTGAATTGTGCCGGCTGAGACTTAACTCCCGCGTTCACCGAAGGCACATGATTCATCTTGTCAAAGCCAAACCAACGACGCTTGGGAGCAGTTGACGGCTCCGTCGTTGGCGAACTTGCGGCGGGTGCAGGTACCGACTCGGATTTAGTGGAGTTGCTGTTCGCAGATGCCGTAGTCTCAGTGACGGGCGGCTTTCCGCTCTCGTTACCAACCATGTTTTGATCTGCGTCGGCGGCTGTTATTTCATTGGTTAGTGTTGGCGTGGCCGCCGGCTGAACTTCTTCGGCGACGTGCAATTGGAGTCGCCCCAGTTCGCGCCAGAGATGCTGCTCATTCACGAGATAAACGGCGAGCTGCGAAGCGCCTAATGGCAAGGGGACAAGCGTTGGGCTATAGACGAGGCGAGTGCCGTCCATCACAAAGAGGCTGGTGACGTCCGTTCGATTGATCAGGATGGCGATTCGGCCGTCGCTCTCTTTGAGGGGCCGATTGAGCAGCACTGCGATGGGCGTGTCAGGCGTGACCGAACCAGTCTGGTCGAACTGGGCCATCACGGACACATCGTCTTGAGTGAGCATGCGACCGGCAAATCGCGCCGGCATTCCGACAATCGAAGCGACGGCACAACCGACTGCGAATGCAGTGCGGACATACCGGCAAGCAAACTTTGTCACAGGAGACATCGCCATGACCGTGAGCCTCAAACCCGGCGCGATCAAAAAGTAATACCCGGTACTTTTTTAAGAGCAGGCTCGCATGTCATTTCCCGAACTGGGAAAATGCCACAGGCCCGAGCCGTCGATTTCCCTAAACCGCTATTTCAATGCAACAGGCAACCGATTTCGCTTTGTCGCTGGGCCCCGTCTACGTGTTAATCCGTAGCCGCCTAATCGTACAAGTGATCCCCACCAGATCGAGCAGACTCACTTAAGGAATCCTCGGCCTGTTTGTGGGACTTAATGGAGTGCCCGGAATCATTTGAAAGGTTTGAATGAGGTATTCCGGCTGCCCCTGAGTCTTGGCCTGAACCTGGCCCACGCACCCCTGGGACGGACAACCGGCAGGCAGACGCTCCAACTTAATACGCAACTCCTGACGTGTCTGACCCGCAGGCACGGTAACGCTGTTAACGCCGCTCGAGCTGTACGTTGTGGATGAACCCACGGCGGGCACGAATGAAGTAGCAGGTGTGACCTGCCAAAAGATCTTCTCGCCACCCGTCTTGGCGGCTTCTTTAAGAGTCACTATGATTTTCAGAACATTGTCTTCAATGATGTTTTCGCTCCAAGCCTGGTAGTCAGGGGTATCTCTCTTCAAAGCCACGATGTGAGAAACAAAGTTTGGTCCTACCACTGAAAAGGTGATGTCACTTCCACCACTCGCCTTCTGGTAGCAATACCGCGCGTCAACCGCGCAGGCTTTACCCCCGGCTTTGTCAAATAACCTCAGTACTCCATTTATTCGAACATTGGTAGTCTGAGACTGAAGACTTACTACTACCTCAGTGGCGCTAGAGCTCATAATTCGGGCCGCGAATTTACCGCCCGAACCATAACTCTTGACGTGGACATCGGCATTTTCGAGGTTGGTTCCAGCGATCCTGAGGTCCGCAAGACGGAAAGGTTCTGTCGGGGTCGGAACCGTAATGTTGCCTATGATACCGGGGCGCAGAACGACCAGCTCGAGCGTATCTGGACCGCTGGTCTCCACGAGATAGCGGAGTTTTAGGGTGCGCACGCCTGGAGTGGCATTGTTGGTCACCGTTAGCCTGATAGTCTTGCTGCTGGAGGCCGTTCCCACGCTGCTCGCGGATACACCAGCAGGCCCGGTCACCTCTACAGCAGTGGCCAGATCCACGAACCGACCTAGCAATGTGACCGTAACGGTTTTTCCCGGAAGGAGAGAGTAGGGCTCTGTACCGGTGCATATATTCGAGCCCCTTTTGCAGAATCCGTCATCCTCGATCCGTTCGATGGTCGCTTGGGCCACACCTGGAGCGAGCAGGATCACGCTCACGAAAACAGAAAGCATAATAGTTCTTCGCATGGTCATCTTCCTTTCAATCTAAGTGTTACCGGGCAGGCTTCCTGACCTGAGTGCAGATGGCCCGATTGGCTAACCGCTGCCGCCACCGCCCACGCTTCACACCCTTATCCCTTGCGACGACTTGGCGTCATCACCTAGGGCAGGAGCCGGAGCGTTAGTAGCGCTCGTCCGGATGTGTGGAGGGGGTGATTAGTTATAGTCATTCCTACTCCGACTCGCCTGACTGTCTAACCTAATAGTTCCCGCTGTTATTGTTTCGGTTGATCCCCGACTCGGGCAGCGCATTTATGTTCGCGCGCGGCGGGCGGGGCGGGAGGAGCGTTTCGCCGATGTTGCAACCCCAGGGGTTCGCGTCTCATTTTTGTTTTTCCTCCTCTTCAGCCGAGCTTGAGTTTGGATCATCCTGATTCGGCACCGTCAACGATTCGCTTGCGTAACCTGACACATCCGCCTCTTCTTCCGGTACTTCTCGTCTGACTCCGCCATCGCTGATGATCCAAACTTCACGTTTCTCCGTGGTGATGACCGTTCGTTTCTTCATCTGCTCACGGTTTCCCTTCAGACAAGCAGGACAAAGCTCCTGCCGTTGCAGCCGTTGTCGCTTGACGTGCAAATAACGACAGTGGTGCCGTCGGAGCGTTTGTAGGTTAGTCTGACCGTGAAATCCTTGATTTCGTTGATTACGATTTGACCGGCTGGGGTGTCCTTCTGGAAAAGCGCTGCCAATCCCGCCCGATCATTTTTGCGCGCCAATTCCAAAACCTTCGCCGCATGGCCTTTATCCTGCGCGAGGTGAGCAGGTATAGCCTGCGCCTCTTTGATCGCAGTCCAGAATCTCTGACAGCCAGCGACCCCGTTCTTGCCGGCCTGCATCACGTCTTCAGCCGTGTCTGTGTCCAAGTGTTTGGAATCCTCCGCGTTGTTGCTCGCAACCGGCGCGGCAACCACAGCAGGGCGATCGTCATTGGCGCGCAAGGTGTAGCCGCCCAATACGACGAGACCGCCGACCAGCAGAAAGGTGACGAATGTTTTGGCGAGCAGGTTCTTTCTCATAGTCATTTCTCCTTTGGTTGTGTCCTCTGAATTCAGGATCGGGCCGTTTGACCCAGGTTCGATCCTGCTCTGGTTTAGCCAGAGGAAGATCGAGCTTAACAATCGTTCCGACCGCGGTGAGAGATACGGTTTGTTTAGTTTTGTTTGATTCTGGTGCCCTTTAGGTTGAGTTCGCCGGAGGCCTTCAAGGTGATATCTGTACCTTCCAGAAGCAACGTCGATGCCGTACTGCGTATGTTGACGCCCAACCCTTTCAGGTTCAGCGGGGCACCCTCAATCGACATGGTGCCGCCTGATTTGACCGTGACCCCTGACGTGCCTTCGAAAAGGGCGCCGGCCCCTCTTAGGTTGAGCGCCGACGTGCCCTCGATCGCGGTATTGGCTCCCTTAACGCTTAAGGTCGGAGCTTGCAAAAGTGTTGTGCTTCCCGCCTCCAGGCTGAGCGTCACGCCTCCGGTAATGTTTGTGGTGCTCCCGCCGGCTAGTTTCAGTTGCGAGTTACTCAGCAGCGAGGCGTTGCCGTTTGCAGTGAGCGAAAGATTCGAGCCTCCGTGCAAAGTCGCACTGCCGGCCGCCTTGAGATTCAAATCACCGGCCTCAAAACTCAGGGCGCTGGCTTTAATTGTCACCGGGCCTGTGGCGTTAAAAACATATCCGGCGCCGGATGGGGTAAAGCCGTGCGTGTTGGCAACTTGCTCTCGTAACGCGATCACGCTCCGTCTTAGATCGGTCACGGTACGCTCGAGTGACTCGGTCTTGAAGATGAGCGAGTCAATCTGCTGTCGCATCTTCTTGATCTCTTCGGCCATTTGCTGTGTGTCCTGCGCCCCGGTGGATGCAGACACCGTGATGATCATTGCGAGCGCGATTACGAGGTGTTTCATGTGTACCTCCGAAAGTTGCTGCCAACTACCTCCGCAGCGCTAATTGACGGGAGTTGCCAGCCCTTGCAGTGCACGAGGCAAACCCGCACACCATCTGACCGTTGCCGGTCGTCAGCTTTGGACTTAGAATGGCGTCGTTCCTTTGCCCATTCCTCCCCGGCGCGCTGAGGGATTTACTCTCCATGGTGGTGGAAAGTCCTTAACAGCAGCTAAATTGTTCTAAAAAGTTTTCTAAACGTGAAAATGCCCAGCACAGTCAGACATTTTTACGAGTTCGGACCATTCAGACTTGATGCTGATAAGCACCGGCTGATGCGTAATGGGGAACTCGTTCACTTGTCGCCCAAGGCGATTGACGCCCTGCTGGTGCTGGTCCGGAGTCCGGGACAACTGCTGGAACGCGAAGCATTGATGCGAGCCGTGTGGGCGGATTCTTTCATCGAGGACGCCAACCTGACGGTTGCGATATCGCACTTGCGCAAAGCGTTGGGACAGGACGCCGGGACGGCTGAGTACATCGAGACTGTTCCCCGGGCAGGTTATCGTTTTGTCGCGGACGTCAAAGAGATACATGAAGAACCGGCTCCTTTGATTATCGAGAAGCGAACTCTCTCGCGGACGGTGATCGAAGAAGAAGAAATTCATCCGCCCGCTTCCCCAGCCGTTCCCGGGGCGGCGTCGATCGTGCGAAACACTTCGCTGGTGCGCACCAAACCCGGTACGCAAATCAGATTCGCCTGGGCGGTCGTGGCATTGGCGGCAGCTGCGGTGGTGGTCACCGCCTGGTGGGCGCTCAAAAAGCCGGACACTGCGGCGGCCCGCGTGCGTGTCTCATCGATCGCCGTTCTGCCCTTTTACGTAGTCGGCGGAAAACCCGACGACAAGCACCAGGGCTTAGGCTTCGCCGATACCCTGATTACCAGGTTGAGCAACCTCAGAGAACTGAAAGTTCGGCCCACCAGCGCCGTTTTGGAATTCGAGAACCAACCGCAGGATTCCCTCGCCTTTGGCAGGAAAACGGGCGTTGACGCTGTCATGGAGGGAACAATCTATCGCACGAATGATCAGGTTCGAGTCACCGCGCGGCTGCTTAAGGTCGCGGACGGTTCGACGCTTTGGAGCGGGCAGTTTGAACGTCTGGTGCGGGACGAGCTGGCAATTCAGAACGAAATATCGACGCAGGTGGTCGACGCGCTGGCGCTGAGTTTGAGCGGCAGCGAACGAGCGGCCCTCACGAAGCGCTTCACGGAAAGCGCGGATGCCTACCAGCTTTACATTAAGGGCCGATACGAATGGAAGAAGCGCAGTTGGGTGGGTATCACTGAGGCCGAGAGACTGTTTCGAAATGCGATCGCGAAAGATCCGAATTTCGCGCTGGCGTATGTGGGCCTGGCCGATGTGATGGTGATGAACAAGGCGAATACTCAGCTTGCCCTTAATGCGATTGAACGGGCGCTCGCGCTCGATCCGAATCTGGCTGAAGCGCACGCCACGCTTGGTTTTATTCGCATCTTCCACGAGTGGCGATGGGCGGACGCCGAGCAGGCTTTGAGAAAATCCATCGAGCTTAATCCCGGGTACGTCACAGCGCACCACTGGTATGCCCAACTATTGACCATTCAGGGCCGGCACGAGGAAGCCAAGGCCGAAATGCAGCGCGCGCTGCAAATCGACCCACGTTCCTACAACATCCTCGGCGATATGGGCCAGATCTATTATTTCAACCGCGAATACCGCGAGGCCGAGGCATATTGCCTGAAAGCCCTGGAGATTTATCCAGATTTCCAGTTCGCCCATAATTACCTTTTTTCGATTTATTTGAAAACGGGTGAACACGACAAGGCTCTGGAAGCCAGACTTGCAGCCGAAAAAAGCCATTCTTTTTTCGCGCACCAGTCGGCCGAGCGCCAGAAACAAGTGGAGGCCGCGTTGGCGAGGGACCGAACAACTTATCGCGAGGCGGGTATCCGCAAATTCATGGAAGACCGGATCCAGGGCGGCCCTCATGATGGTGATGCTTGTTCGGTTTTTTCGGCCTTCTACGCTTTCCTGGGCGAAAAAGACAAGGCTCTCACTTGTCTGGAAAAGGCGTACGACGAGCGGGGTTTTATGTTGGTGTTTGTTAAAGCTGATCCGGTTTTCGACAATCTCAGGTCAGAGCCTCGCTATCAGGACACTTTGCGCAAGATGAAATTAAGCGATTGATGCGTCGCTTGTTTGCCGGGTTCTTAAGCGTCTTCCATTTCTTCTTCAGCCGCGGCCTCAACCAGCGAAGCGCTGGTCACCTTATCGCCTTCGTCGGTCTTGATCAGGCGCACGCCTTGCGCGCTGCGCCCGGTCTTGCGAATAGCGCCCGCTTCCAGGCGAATGAGTTTCGCCTGCTGCGTGATGATCATGATTTCCGAATCGGCGTCGACCGGAAACACGGCGACAACCTTGCCGGTCTTTTCGGTCGTTTTCATGTTGATAACGCCTTTGCCGCCACGCGATTGCAGCCGGTAAGTCGAAATCGGGGTCTGCTTGCCGTAACCCTGTTCGGAAACAGAAAGCATCTTCTCGGAATCATCCGACGAGACCGCGCACAGCGAAACCACGAAATCGTCTTTGCGCAGGTCGATGCCGCGTGTGCCACGGGTGGCGCGCCCCATCGGCCGCGCGTTCTTTTCGTCGAAGCGAATCGCGAAGCCGTTGTTGGTCGCAATAAAGATGCGCTTTGTGCCGTCAGTCAGCACCACGTCGAGCAGTTCATCGCCTTCGTCGATGTTGATGGCGATGATGCCGTTCGACCGGATGTTTTGAAAATCCGACAGCGCCGTCTTTTTGATTACGCCTTTGCGCGTGACCATCAGGACAAAGCGGCCTTCCGAGAATTCCCGGACTGGTACGACGCCGGCGAGTTTTCGATCCGATTGAAGCTGAATCAGATTCACGATCGCCTTGCCGCGCGATGCGGCCGCCGCGTCCGGAACTTCGTGGACCTTCATTTTGTAAACCAGGCCGTCGTCGGTAAAGACCATCAGGTAAGCGTGCGTCGATGCGATGAACAGATGCTCGACATAGTCTTCGTTCTTGGCCATCGCCCCGAAGCGGCCTTTGCCGCCGCGGCCCTGACGCTGATAAGTCGTCACCGGCGTGCGCTTGATGTAGCCGTTCTTTGTGATCGTAATCGCTACTTCTTCGTCGGCAATCAGATCTTCGATCGAATAGTCGGTCCCGGCTTCGGTGATTTCCGTGCGGCGCGCATCGCCAAATTCCTTCTTAACGTCTTCCAGCTCGTTAACGATCACCCGGCGCAGTGACTTTTCGTTGGCCAGAATCTCTTCCAGTTCGGCGATCAGTTTGATGATCGATTCGTACTCTTCGACGATTTTCTGACGTTCGAGTCCGGACAGCCGCCGCAGCTGCAAATCCAAAATGGCCTGCGCCTGGATCTCTGAGAACGAGAGGCGCTCGATTGTCTTCTTAAGTTTCGGGAGATATTTCGCGGGCGGTTCATTTGACGGGATGCCTTTCCACGTCTTCACTTCGCTGGTCGTTTTCAGGTTTCCGGTCAGCCACTGCTTGGCTTCATCAACCGAACGCGAGTTGCGAATCAACGTCACAATGTAATCGAGCGCGTCAATCGCTTTGGTCAAACCTTCCAGCACGTGGGCCCGCGCGCGGGCTTTGCGCAGTTCGTATTCGGTGCGACGGCGCACCACTTCGCGACGAAAGTCGATGAAGTGCTCCAGAATCGCTTTTAGATTGAGGATCCGCGGCTGGCCGTTAACGATGGCCAGATAGATTACGCCGAACGATGACTGCATCGGGGTAAGCTTGAACAGCTTGTTTTGCACGACCTGGGGCACCGCGTCGCGCTTCAGCTCGACCACGATGCGCATGCCGTGGCGATCGGATTCGTCGCGGACTTCGGCAATGCCTTCCAGCTTCTTTTCATTTGCCAGTTCGGCGATGCGCTCGATCAGTCTGGCTTTATTAACCTGAAATGGCAGTTCAGTGATGATCACCGCGTCTCGCTCGTGCGAACCGCGCCCGATGCGATCGATCGAAGCCCGGGCGCGCATCTGAAGAATGCCGCGACCGGTGCGATATGACTCTTTGATTTCTTCGCGCCCGCAGATAAAGCCGCTCGTGGGAAAATCCGGGCCTTTCACGATCTTGAGCAGGTCTTCGATGTCGATCTCCGGGTCCTTCAGCACCGCGATCGTGGCGTCCACGACTTCGTTGAGATTATGCGGCGGGATCTTGGTGGCCATGCCGACGGCGATGCCTTCTGATCCGTTCAGCAACAGATTGGGGAGCCGCGTCGGCAGCACGGTGGGCTCGCTTAAACTTTCGTCATAGTTCGGCTGAACATTGACTGTCTCTTTTTCGATGTCGGCCAACACTTCGTTGGTCAACTTGGCCATGCGCACTTCCGTGTAACGCATCGCGGCCGGCGCGTCGCCATCGACCGAACCGAAGTTTCCCTGGCCGTCGATCAGCGGATACCGCATCGAGAAATCCTGCGCCATGCGCACGATCGTGTCGTAAACCGCAGTGTCGCCGTGCGGGTGGTATTTACCGATTACGTCGCCAACCACGCGGGCGCTTTTCTTGTATGGCTTGTTGTAAACGTTGCCCAGTTCGTGCATGGCCCACAGCACGCGGCGGTGGACAGGCTTCATTCCGTCACGAACATCGGGCAGCGCGCGGCCAATGATCACCGACATCGCATAGTCCAGATAGGACCGGCGCATTTCGTCTTCGATCGTTATGTGGTGGCGTTCAATCGTTTCCATTCATCAGGCCTTTCCGTTAAAATCCGCGGGCGCGGTGCGTAACCCAGCCGTCGCCACTGCAATAGCTCTCGTTTTTTCCGGCACGAACGTGTGAGTTTTTTGAAGACGTCAGGGGTTCGCGGCAGTCGCCAATCATGCGGGTTAATTGCGACGGTTATTTTACCCTAAGCCGGGGGCTTTTCAAAGCACTGAAAGGCCGATAATTATTGAAGAATCCGACTTTCCTGACGGCTCGGTAAGGGGCGCGAAACGCGCTCAGCATTTTGGCGAAAGACGTCACCAAATTCGATCAAAAATCACGACGCTTGCGCGAGCGACTTCGCGTCGCGATGCCGGCCCGTATTTACGGACGCGAGAGCGGCAATCGCGAGTGGACTGAGATGACGCACCTGATCGACGTCACTCCGTTCGGCGCGCGGTTCAGGTTGATGCGGCCGGTTGATATTGGCAGGCTGCTGCAACTGACATTGGCAATGCCGC
This sequence comes from Pyrinomonadaceae bacterium, assembly GCA_036374695.1. Taxonomy (GTDB): domain Bacteria; phylum Acidobacteriota; class Blastocatellia; order Pyrinomonadales; family Pyrinomonadaceae; genus UBA11740. The sequence continues at coordinate 7,533 of DASUTF010000187.1, read as the reverse complement.
GCTCGTTGCGCGTGTTCGATCACGTCGAAGATCAGTATCGCGTCTGGTCAATCGTGCGAAACGCGCGCCTGCTCGAGCAGAAGACACCAAAAGACAGCTTGATGGAAGTCGGAGTGGCCTTCATTGGTAAGCGGCCGCCGAAAAGTTACGAAGAGAATCCGGCGCGGAGGTACGCGATTGCACAAACTAAGCTGGAGAGCCAGTTGTGGGCCGCGCAAGAGGATTCGGTTGAGCAGCTCGCCGAAATCACGATCGACGAGAAGCGCAAGGAGAGCCGGCAACTGATTCCGGTCGAGGTGCTGATCGAGGTTTATGAGGCTGGCAAAATCGTCACTACCGAACAGTCGGTCACTGAGAACATTAGTCGCAAAGGTGCCGCGATTTTCACGACCCTTGATCTCCCGCCCGGGACTTTCGTAAAGATGAGCAACCCGCGATACAACGCCTCCGTGCTGGGAGTCGTGCGACGGCGACGCGCAGGGACTGATGGCATCACGCGCCTTCACCTCGAATTTATCGGCAGTGAATGGCCGCTGTGAGTTTCGGAGGTGCGCCGGCCTCTGGCCGGCTTTACCTTGTTCAGAATGCACACAGGAGCGTGCGCACCGGCTAAAACCTATGCCACTTAATTTTCCCCGCGAAGTCCTGCTCATCGAAATCGAGCGGTATTGTTTGTTCCGCGACTGTGCGGCGCGAAATCAGATTGGTTTGACGAAGGCGGAAGCGATTGAGTACCGTGGCTTTGAGTGCCGCAAATGCCAACGCTGGAATGACGACACCATCGGCATTGACGCTGTCCCTGACTCCTGGGCCGACGCGATTCCGCTGAACGACAGCGACACCGCAAACTAACTTGGGCGAAACCACCACCACGCTTGAACGTTCGCGGACGGCGAACGGAGTCCGTCCGTATCCGCCCATGCTCCCTCAATGGGCGCTCGAAATCATCCGGCCAATTGTCTTGTTTCTTAGCCGGGTGTTTTGGCGCGTCCGCTGGCAAAACAAGGAATACATACCGGCGAGTGGCGGAGTGATCATCGCGGCGAATCACCAAACCTACCTGGATCCTTTTTGGATTGCGTCGCAAGTCAAACGGCCGGTGCGTTTTCTCGCGTGGGATGCCGCTTTCAACTGGCCCGTGGTGGGATATTTCCTGCGACTGGTCGGGGCCTGGCCATTACAGTTGGAGGGCAGCGATCCCGTACCGATTCGCCGCTCTATCCAATGGGTCAGCGAAGGTGGCGCCGTCGTCATCTTTCCGGAAGGCGGCCGCGGAAATGAGGACGGCACCATGCGCAGGTTCAAACCTGGGGCAGTGCGCATGGCAATGGAAGCCGGCGTGCCGATTTTACCTGTGACTGTTCGCGGCGGAGAGCGAGTGTGGCCGTCACACCGTCGTTTCCCGCGACTTGGGCGCGTCGAGATCACCTATCATCCTTTGTTTGTCGTCGACCCGAAACCCGATGAAGAGCCCAAAGCCTGCGCCCGGCGCGCCACCCAGGAATTACAGGCGATCATCGGTGAATAGGTCCAAAGCTATTCATCCTGATTCACGAATGCGCCTTGGCCCAGCACAGTGCGGAAGGCCTTCGGCTTTCCGGAGGATACTTTTTCGTCACTTTCCCGCCTGAGGCCCGCCCCTCTCGGAAGCCAAAGGCTTATCGCACTGGGCGGCGGCACAGCCGCAAAAGATAGCGACTGCGAATGAAGAGTTCACTCTTCACAGAGCCAGCACGCGCATCATCTGTTCGTGAATCAAACCGTTGCTGGCGAGAATTGGCGGCGTGAAAATGTCCAGCGGCCCGTTGTGATAGTCTGAAACTCTTCCTCCGGCTTCCTCAATCAACAATATGCCGGCGGCAACATCCCAGGGCTTCAAACCTTCTTCCCAAAATCCATCAAATCGTCCCGCGGCAACGTAAGCGAGGTCCAGCGCGGCTGCGCCATCACGTCGCACGCCCTGAGCGTTCATGATGAAGTTGGCGAAGTGCCGCGCGAACTGGCCTCGCTCACGCACATCGTACGGGAAGCCTGTGCACAACAGTGCGCCCGCCAGGCTTGGCGTTGGCGAAACGTGAATGCGCTTTCCATTGAGCGCCGCGCCCTGTCCGCGTTCGGCGGCAAACACTTCATCGCGCAGCGGATCGTAGATGACGCCGAGCTCCAACGTGCCGTTGCGTTCGAGGCCCATTGAAACACAGAAACATGGATAGCCGTGCGCGTAGTTTGTCGTGCCGTCGAGTGGATCGATGATCCAGCGCCAATCGCTTTGCGCGCCGTCAACGGCCGGTGAATTAGTACCGGATTCTTCCGCGAGGATCGTATGGCGCGGATAGTGAGTCTTGATCCGATCGATGATCAGGCGCTCAGAGGCCAGGTCCGACTCAGTAACCAGATCAAGTTCGCTCTTGTTGCTGATGCGCAGGTTTCTGCCGAACCGTTCGGCCAGCACCCGTCCCGCGTCACGCGCGGTTTGAATGGCAAAGTTGAGCAATGATTCCTCTATTCCTTTAACTGGTGGATAAGTTTTACCACAGAGGTGACGGAGGAACAGAAGCTGATCGCCCGCTCTCAAAGAGGAGTGGCTTACATCGGCGAACGTGTTTTAACCACACGCGTTGCGCCGCCGGTTTCGTGAATCAGTGCGGTGACGTTTTCCGGATCTGAGGTTGAAACCAGGCCCCAGAAGTAAGTGCTGGCGCCTTTCGCTCCCGCAGCACCGCTGCACACGGGCGACTTAAACCTGAATCTAATCGTGTCGCGTGTCTGCAAAGCAGACTCAAGGCCGATGCTGCCTATAGCGCCGGTCGTGATGACGAACACCTGGTCTGGGCGTGCGTTTCCGCCAAAGTCCAAAGTGCTGACGACGGGCCCGAAGCTCAGGGAAATCCAGTCGATACACGACGGCTTCGTGCCCACTGCGTCAGTCAAATCCAGACGGTACTCGTAAGCGAACAGCCCTTCGGCCGGCGAGCCGCTCGCGCCTTTGAACGTGCGCGTTCGCAAAACGCCTTTGCCGCCGGTGCTCAACGGCACATCTTCTTTCGTGTCTTTAACTCGAACTGAACACGACGTGCTGAATACGCAATTGATTGCCGGTGCGGCCACGTTCACGATTTTCAGCGGCGCAGCTTTCGCGACCAGCGGCATCAGGAAAATGAGCGACGTGAGCAGGATTGATTTCCGCATGACCATATGGGGCCTTAGCCCGCCCGTAAGGGAAGGCTCAAATTAGTAGACTTGATGAGCCCTTCCTAACGGTACGTTCACGAGCAACAGTATTTGTATGCCGCTTAGCTTGTCGTGTCAAAAGGTTATTAGCGCCTAAAAAAGCGACGAGCCGGAGCGCTTTCAAAGCGTCCGGCTCGCGATGTTTCGTTGAGCTAAACTTCAGACCGCGTTAGGTTCGGCTTCAGCCTTAGCGGCCGCGGCAGCTTTACGTTTACGTCGAACCGCTCCCGCGATGCCTGCTATGCCGGTTCCGAGGAGAACCATTGTTGCCGGTTCCGGTGTCGGGGTTGGGTCACAGTTGGCGCTCCAGCGGAATCTTTCAGGTCCACCATTAACACCGGTTAATGTAGCTTCCAGACCGAGTCTGAGATTCGGATCAGTTGCCAGCGCCTGGCGAAGTCGTTCCGCAGCAGCTGCATCGAGCCCGAGCGCGTAATCCGAATTTGCACCCTGGCCGTGCTTGAACTGTTCAAGTGTCAACGGACCGAGCGAAGTTGCGGTGAACAGAACCGTGCCGTCACTGGCGTAACCTGTGATGGTCAGCGAGTCGATCGTGATTGGCATCTTGTTGCCGCCATTGGCTTCGTTGATGTTGATTAGCACGCGAAGCTGGCTCGGGTCCTGTACGCCCAGCGAACTAAAAAGAATCGTATTCTGGTGCGGTCCCGCGCTGGTATCGCCAAACCAGACGTCCTGCGTTCCGTCCCAGCGTACACCGCCTTGTTCAGTCGTGTTATTGCCGTGATGCTGAAGGTTCAGCGCGGCGATAGGCGGGACCAGTTTTTCGATTTGCGGGGTCACCAAAATGATGCCATCCGCGTATGCGGTGCTGCTGGCGACCGCAATAATCGACAGTACAGCCACACTCAATACCAATCGGGCAACTATTTTCATATTCAATCTCCCTGTCTCTGCCGAGGAAAGCCTTAATTGGCACTTCGCTTATCCTTGGCCAACTCGTTAGGAGAAAAGGGCCAAAAACGCGCGGTTTCCAAACAATTCAGCAATGCGGCGGATTGGGAGGCGCTCAGCGGTCGGCAGGGACATGAGGCTCAGCCGAACGGCTTATCGATTGAAGGGCTTTGATTGGTAAAGAATTTCGGACCTTGTGCGCTGATGTACGCGACGTCCTCGAGGCGCATGCCGAACTCGCCGTAGATGACGACCGTCGGTTCGATGCTGAAGCACAGGCCTGGTTGAATCGGGGTCTTGTTTCCGCGCACGATGTACGTCCATTCGTGCCCATCCAAACCAATGCCGTGACCGGTGCGATGCGGGAGCCCTGGAACTTTGTAACCGGGTCCGAATCCGGCATCGACGATCACTTTGCGTGACGCGGCATCGATGACCTCGCATGGCGCGCCGATCTGCGCGGCCGCGTAACCGGCATCCTGTGACTTGCGATCGAGGTTCCAGATGTCGCGTTGACGTTCTGTCGGTTTGCCGAACACGAATGTGCGCGTGACGTCGGATTGGTAACCTTCGACGCTGCATCCGCCGTCCATTAGAACAACGTCGCCTTCGGCCAGCGTCTGCGGCGTGCTGGAACCGTGAGGGAACGCGGTGTATTTTCCGAAGCTGCAAAAAACTCCGCCTTGCACACCGAGATTGCGAAATGCTGCCGCGCAATTGCCGGAGAACTCGCCCTGGGTCATGCCTTCCCGCATCGTGGCCCAGGTCGCGCGGTAAGCGACAATCGTGAGGTCGTTTGCCTTCTGCATGAGGGCAAGTTCAGCCGGCGACTTATACATGCGACACCCGGCGGTGATCGGAGTTGCACTGACAAACTCAAGCCGCGGGGCCGCGCGACGAATACCGTCGAAGAGAAAGAAGCGCGTCCGCTCTTCCATTCCCACGCGGCCAGAGCGAATGCCGCGATCGCGGAGGATTTGCGCGACCAGCCGATAAGGGCTTTCGTCTTCTTCCCAGGTGCGGATGTCGGTGCCGAATTTGATCAACTCGCGCGCGCGTTCCTCTTCGAACTTCGGACAAACCCACGCTAGTTCGCCGCGCTGCGGAATGACGACGGCGAACATGCGCTCGCTCGCGCTCCAGCGCACGCCGGTGAAATAAAACATGCTCGATCCTGACTCGACAAAGATCGCGTCGATCTTTTGTTCAGCCATCAATTGCTGGGCTTTGCCGATCCGTGCTCTGCGCTCGTCATCGGTAATCGGCACGATGCCGGCCGTCATTCTCTTCAGCCGTTGAATTAGATCGGGAACGTCCTGTCGCTGCGGAACGTCAGCGACGCCACTCGTGTCTGCGAACGCCATATGGTTGCCGAGCAGCGCCGCGCCGGCGAAGCCCGCAGACGCCCGCAGAAAATCTCTTCGGTCAGTGCACATGGGCGGGGATTGTATTCGAAGCCGGAAGAGTGCGCCAGACTTGATGAAGTCAAATGATCGGGACCGAGTTCAAAATACGACCGATCCCAGTCAACTCTAGTCGTCGGGAATCGCTCCGAGAAAAAGCGGTTGACCCGCCAGCGAAGTGTAGAAACCAAATACTGCTAACGCGAGTGAGATGATCAGCGCCAGGACAAAATCGGCAGCGTACCACGCTGTGAAATCGGAGGTTACGGGGAAAAAGATGATCAAGTGCTGAAAGAATACCGCCGACATCACCGCCAGTAACCCGTAACGGTACAGAACCCACACAACCAGGAACGCGGCGATGCAGGCGAACGGCACGCCGGCGAGTGTTTCGTGCGTCAGACTCAGAGCTAAAGCCCCGATCAACCAGACGGCGATCGCGGCGAGCAGTTCTTTCCGGAGGATGATGTAGAGCAGAAAGAGGAAGAACAGCAGAATGAATGGCTGAAGAAGCGTGGCGAAGATCTGAAGAAGCACGCCGTTCGCAAACGAGCGAATCCCGAGCAACTGCGTCGCCGGGAAATCGAACCACGGCACTCGAGGAGGATGGCCCAACCATTGCGGGACGAGTTCGGCGAGGTAAAAATTGGACAGAATGGTGCCGGCGCCGAAGACGGCCCCGATCAGTATGTCGCGCCCGACGAGCGGATCGCGGAAGCCTCCTGCCAGGAGGCGGCTCCACGAGATGATGCGCACTGGCCAGCGCCGCCTGACGAAAGGCTCGAATGCAATATAGACGACCCAGAAGAAGCCGGCCCAAAAGAGTGCGTTCTGCACGCCCGAGATGAAGTTGAAGGCTTCCGTGGCCGCCGGGACGTGATGGCCAGTGAACAGCCAACGGAGAAAGTGCGTGGCGAACGCGAAGGCGGCGAGACGGAATGCCCCCTTGCGATCGCCGCGACCCAATCGCAGGTTTCTCCAGGCCAGAAATGCGCTGCCCAACATCACGGTAATAAAGACCGCGAGAAGAAGAACGACCAGGGCGTGCTGCCTGAAGCGTGATAAAGCCAATTGTTCGAGCGGTTGATCCCAAGCATCTATAATCTCGAAATAAACGGGCCTTCCCTCATACGCGGCTGCTTCGACGTGTATCTTGAATTCCGGCCGGTCCGGGTACGAGCCCTCCCACGCGGCGCGGACCGTGGACTCGTCAGGCGGAGTCCAGGTGGACGGAACGGGTTGAAACTTCACCGGGTCAAGTCCGCTTTCGGCAAACAGGCTTGACCAATCCGGCGCCGGCAGAGTGTCTGATGATGATCCTTTTTGCGGCGGCACGGCATGGAAGGAGCGTAGACGCCCGAGCGTGTCGAGCGTCACAGTCGTCATCCCGGAGACATCCCGGGCGGGGGTCGTCTCTCCCACTCTACCGGCATTCGAGACATCGAATGGGCGCGGACTCTGCCGGTACCAGAAATAGATCGCCGCGGGTTGTCCGCTCCGCAATTTGTCCCAACGCGAAAGTGAGAAGTCCGTGTCGCGCACAAAATTCAGGTACCCGTTATCAAGGCCCATGCCGTAGGCGTCGTCTGCGGACTGGGCGGTGTAGCCAAGCCTTGTCAACAGCTCAGTCGCGCGGCTGCGCAACACTTCGGGAGACTTGTCTAACGGAACCTTCCGGTACAACGCCGTATATTTTGAGAAAAAGCAGATGACTCCCAACAGCACCAGCAGAGAAGCGAGGAGCGAGACGGCAATGACCGGCCGCAAACCACCTTCTTTCGGAGCGGCGGCAACCATCTCGGGCGAGGGTGTCTCGCCTGCTGCCAGAGCCGCAGCAAGTGGATCGCCTCCCGGCAGGGCGGCGGCGACTTGAAGCGCGGAAGCTGGACGTTTCACCGGATCTCGCTCGAGACAGCGAAAGATGACTCGTTCGACCAGCGGGTCAACGTTGGCAACTAACTCAGACGGATTGGTTGGAGTGGTGTCG
>DASUTF010000186.1:0-4315 GCA_036374695.1 Pyrinomonadaceae bacterium | reverse complement strand
AACACGGTCCGTCTTGCAACTTCGGTGGGATGAGCAGTGAATACAAGTATGACTTCGATTTTCGTCAGCCAGTCAAGTGCTTGCTGTTGAGTGATGCCCGCGTCACGCATGCGACGCAGAGTTCCCAGAAATGATCCCGGTTGGGCCAGCAACTCGGGCGACGCCTGGGCAGCCCGGCGACGACGTTTGCGATGATTTGTCTCGGCGAGGTTTGTCAGTTCGAAATAAATTGCAAACGCTTTGGCCATTTGATGCGCTTCAGTAACATCCAAACGACTAACGATTCTCTCCGCACGTTCGATCAAGCTTCGCTCGGTCTCAACGTCGTGTCCTGACTGCGCCCGCAACTCTCGATGCTCAATCAACAACAGGCGCAACTCTTCGACCGCTGAAAACAATTTGTCGCCGGCCTGTTCCTTGAGTACTTCGCCAAGCAAACGGCCAAGCGAACGCACGTCGCGGCGTAAGGGAGCTTCCTTCAGATCGCTATCTTGACTGGTGAGTTCCGCGAGCCGTCCTGCTTGATCGTCTACATTCCAGAGCGAAGACATAGATTTATGCATACCACGCGAAGCGGAGGCTGTCACCTGTTGGACGAACTCAATTCGAATTAATTCGTGTTCACGGCGACAGAGTTGTGCTCCACGGCGTGACGAAGGAGGCACGATCAGCGAGATGTGGTTCAACCGAGCGACCAATGTTATCGAAACTGGTTATCCAATTGGCGAAACCGCAGGTAGCGCCACGGACACAATCTCGATGATTTTCGTAATTAAATTCAACCCCGACGCTTTTGTTAGGCGCAATCCTTCCCGAGCGCTCCACTCAAACGCACTCAACGCGCTCGACCCCGCAACGCGCTCGACGCCCTCGACGCCCGACGGCTGACCTCAACTAGCGCGCCAGTCACCGCAGTCGCTGCGCGAGCCAGTCGGTAATCAACTCTACCACGTCGGTCCGGATCATCACTGGCGCCGGGAGCTTTGCATAATCCCCGGGAAAGCCATCAGTGTCCTGCACGAACAGATGGTTGACGTCCGGCAGCACGCGCGCAGTCACGTCCTTGTTTCCACCCTCCTTAAAGGCGGCCTCCTGTAGCTTCACCTCCTCGGGCACCGCCTGCTGGTCCCGCGAGCCGGTGAGGATGAGCACCGGCGTCTTCACGCGGCGCATGGTGGTAGTAGGATCGTAAGTCAGGAAGAACTTCATCCACGGGTCAGCGGCCATCATGGCGTCGATTCTCTTGGGAATTTCCGCTATTTGCGACTCCCGCTGTTCCGGCGTGAGCTTGGTATTGTGCTCAATTTGATTCTTGAGCTGAAAGTGGAGTGCGGTGCGACCTGGTTGCGCGATGCCGGCAAGCAGCACGATCGCTCGCAACGTGGGTTCCTTTTCCGCCACCATCGGCGCGATCAGAGCACCCTCACTGTGGCCCACCACTGCGAGACGATCACCCCGGATCTCGACTCGCGTTCGTAGATACGCGAGACCAGCACGCACGTCCTCAGCGAAGTCGGCGCTGGTCGAACCCTTAAACGTGCCGCCCGAGGCCCCAGTTCCACGGTCGTCCATGCGCAGCACCGCGATCCCGCGACGCCCCAACGCATCGGCGAGTTGGCGGAAGGGCCGATACCCTGGCAGCCCGATGTTCTCGTCTCGGTCCTGCGGCCCCGATCCCGTGACGGTGACGATCGCGGCTACGGGTTGTTGGCGGCTGGCACCTTTGGGCAGCGTCAACGTGCCGGCCAGTGTGTGGCCGGCCGGGGTCTTCACCGACACCTCTTCCGCGGTGTACGGTGCATCAGCAGGCGCAGAGTAGTCGGGCTTTGGTTTCGGAGGCGCCGTTACGGCTGCTTGCTCGCCGCGCTTGAAGGTGAGTGGGAACTTCTGGTCGCTCTGCGTGAACGTCCCGGTCAACTCCGTGCGCTCTTTGTTCAGGGTGCCTTCGAACACGATCGCAGCCGACTTGATCTCGAACCGCACGGCATCCTCGTTGACGGTGATTGTGTCGATCGCGACAGTCGCGCCTTGGTCTACGCTCTCGAATTTGCCGCCGTAAGTGTCCGCGTCGGATTTAGTCACGGTCACGATCAAGCGAAGCTTCTGTCCGCCCACGTCGAGCGTACCGTGCCACGAACCAGCAAAGTCTTTCACCGATTGCGGCACTGCGGCTGCCTGCTCGCCGCGCTTCAGGGCGAGCGGGAACGTTTGATCGCTTTGGGTGAACGTCCCCGTCAACTCCGTGCGCTCTTTGTTCAGGGTGCCTTCGAAGACGATCGCGGGCGACTTGATCTCCAGACGCACGGCGTCTCCATTAACCGTGATCGTGTCGATCGGGATGGTCGCGCCCTGGTCCAGGCTCTCTAGTTTACCGGCGTAAGCGCCTGCGTCGGATTTCGTTAAGGTCACGACCACACGCAGCTTCTGCCCACCTGCTTCAAGCGTACCGTGCCACGAACCGGCAACGTCTTTCGCCGGCGTTTGAGCTACGACCTGGCACGAGAGACCAAGGAGAAACAGCAACGTCAACAAGATATTTTTCATAGTTCCTAATATGTTCCCTTCACTCGACATAGCAGCGTGAAAACGAGAGACTCAGGTATTTAAAGCCTTCATTTGGAAACTTTCCCTGGACCCCAAACCGCCCTTCCCGGCTTTGCACCTGTGGGCTCGCCGTCCTTGAGGACTTGCGTTCCGTTGACAAACACATCCTTAACACCGACCGACAACTGATGTGGGTTTTCGAACGTGGCGCGGTCAGCTATGGTTTGCGGATCAAACACGACGACATCGGCAAACATGCCTGGCTTGAGCAACCCGCGATGATCGAGCCCGAGATTGGTCGCCGGTAAACTTGAGAGCCGCCGCACCGCTTCAGTCAGCGAAATCACTTTTTCTTCGCGCACGTACTTGCCAAGCAGCCGCGCAAAATTGCCATAGGCTCGCGGGTGCGCCGAAGACCTCAGCGTATTACCTTCCGGCGCAATCGATGCTGCATCAGAGCCAAATGAAACCCAGGGTTGACGAATCTGCTTCTTGAGATTGTCTTCGCTCATGAGGAAATAAATTGTGCCGACGCGCGAACGATCTTCGAGCACGAGGTCCATGATCGTCTCGACCGGATCTTTGCCGCGCATCTTCGCAACGTCACCGAGAGTTTTGCCAACCAGAGGCTTCAACTGCTCACTGCGGAAACTGGCGAGCAAAAGCCGGTCCGGCGAACCTGCAAGCGCGTAGAGATTTTCCCAGTCGTTTGAGTTGGTCCGAATCGCATCCGCAATCTTCCTGCGGGTGTCAGGGTCCTGGAGCCGTCTGTAGCCCGCTTCGCGTCCGCCGTCCCAAACCCATGGTGGCATACTGGCGTCCAGGCCCGTGCCGCCGGCCGTATAGGTATACATGTCGGCCGTGATTTTTAGCCCTTGCCGGCGCGCGTCCTGGATCAGCCTGAACACCCGATCCATCTTGGGCCAGTTGGCCGCCCCCGATGCTTTGAGGTGATAAATCTCCGCCGGTAGTCCGGCCTCGCGGCTGATCCGAATCGTTTCCTCCACCGCTTCGATCAACTGATTGCCTTCACTGCGCATATGCGTTGTGTACTTGCCTTTGTATTTGGCGGCCACCTTGCATAGTTCGATCAACTCTTCAGTTTTGGCGAAAAACGCGGGCGGGTAAATCAGCGCTGTGGTAATGCCGAGCGCGCCGGCTTCCATTTCGCGTCGCACCAACTCGCGCATCTGTTCGAGTTGCGCGGGTGTCGGTTGCTTGTCCTCCAAACCAATCACGTGCTCACGAATTGTTACTGCGCCGATGAATGAAGCGACGTTTTGCGGAATTCCGCGTTTCTCGAGAAAGGTGAGATATTCAGCCAGCGTCGTCCACTCGATTCGATCACCACGGGTTTGGCTCATCCGCTGCTTCATCTCATCGTTGAGCGGGCCCATGGAAAATTCGCCGAATATCTGAGTGGTAACGCCCTGTTTGAGTTCGCTCAGGGATCGCGGATCGGCGATCAAAGACGATTCAGAGTGCGAGAGCATGTTGATGAAGCCGGGCGCTACCGCATGCCCCCGGGCATCGATGATCGTCGGCGAACTCGCTCGACTTAAATTACCGACCGCTGCGATGCGGTCGCCTTTTATCCCTACATCCGCCCGTCTCGGTGGGCGACCACTGCCGTCATACACGGTGCCGCCTTTGATGATGATGTCGAATGACGCAGTCTCAGTGCTGCGTCTCTGCGCCAAGACAGGAGCTGACACTGCCAGAACCAGCATCAGCGTGATGAGCTTTTGAAGGTTGGTTGTCATGACTATTC
>DASUTF010000185.1:0-12909 GCA_036374695.1 Pyrinomonadaceae bacterium | reverse complement strand
TGCAATGGCCATTTCAGGAACAATCTCGCGCATGTAGTCGGGATCGAAACCGCGAGCATCAACTTTAATTTTGCGGAACGGGTCGAACATCTCGACCGCGACTTCAAACCGCCGCGCGAGAAAATCCGCCAGGCCGGTCAGTTTTGAACCACCGCCTGAAACGAGAATCTTCTGAACTGCGGAGTCGCCGTCTTCGACCGTCGCGCGGTAAAAGTCCATCGTTTTTTGAATTTCGAGGGCGAGGATGTCTGAGACCGTGTCCATGATCGGGCCAACATCGCGGACTTCAGCGCCTTCGGGTAAAGGCATGCCGCGCTTCACGCTTTCGGCTTGATCGAACGTGAGGCCCAATTCTTTCTGGAGCAGGGAAGTGTACTGATTACCGCCGAACGTCGCGTCCCGTGTAAATACCGAGCGAACGCCGTTCAGAATGTTAATGTTCGTAGTCGAAGCGCCAATGTTCAGCAACGCCACTACCTGTCCCGGTTGCGGGTCGTAGTTCAGTTCGTAGCAATTCTGAAGCGCGAACGCATCGACATCGATAATCGCCGGCTGCTTGCCCGCGAGCTGAATCGTTTGCTTCAGGTTCGCCACCTTATCGCGTTTGCACGCGGCCATCAGGACGTGAATCGCATCGCCTGATCGATCCATGACGTGATAATCAAGATTGACGTCCGAAATATCGAAAGGAATGTGCTCTTCGGCATGCCACGCGAACGATTCCTGAAGTTCACCGTCGCTCATCTGCGGCAGCACTATATTCTTCACGATAACTGAGTGACCGTTGACGCCGGCTGCCACCTGCGTCGTTTTGATCTTGTGCTCGTTGAAGATGTTGCTAATGGCGTTTGAGACGGCGTTCAACTCGATGATTTGTCCGTCGACGACTGAGTCGGACTCCAGGGCCTCGAAACCCAGGCTGAGCAGTTGGAGGTCTTTACCTCTACCTTGCAGCTCGACGGCCTTCACCGAACTTGAGCCGATGTCAACGCCCACCATACTTTTCTTTCCACGTTTGAACATCATGCGTGACTCCTTACGAGTTTTACTGTCAAAAGGCGTTGACGCCGTAAGCGGAGGCGTGCGCGACGGGCGCGCGACAAGCCTGCGCGCACTAACCGGATTCGGCAGGAATAGCTTGCTTTCTTCATTGGTTGTTTCGGCAAATGCTTTATTTTTTGAGACTTCGCTTTGCGAGGGCGGGGCGCTCGGCTTGGCGGGTGTTCCCGCGAGAGTCGGCGGAGGTGAAAGATCAGAGCAACACAGTCGAAAGACTCGGCGCTCAACCGCCATAGGGAGACTACAGTACGAGTCGAAACATTGTCAACAACATTGTGCCATGTTTAACCAATCTTTTAGATAGCGAGCCTGGGGCGGTAAATCGGGGTGCTCCGGTTTTGTCGGTGCGGGGTAGAGGGGTTACGATGCGCGCTTGCTAAAACGATACCGCAAAGCACTGTTATTACTGCTGGTTTTGGTGGCGCTCAGTGCCGCCTGGCTGTTCTGGAACCGCACGCCAAGAGCGGAGATGAGCGCCTATGTACCCGCCGAGTCGCTCGCTTTCATCGAAGTCAACGACCTGGTCGGTGTAACAAACGAGATCACCGGAACCGAGGCATGGCGGGTACTGGCACCGCCTTTAGGAGCGCCCGCACAACTAATCCCTCATAATTGGTCAATCAAATTCGCGCGGTGGACGGGAATTGGTTCGGCAGAGGCTGTGCTGCTCGCGCGGTCACAGTTCGGTCTTTTTTTTACACACGCCCAGGCGACTGAAAGCGCCAACACCCTCACCATTAAACCGCTCGCGGCCGTAGTCATTGAAACGCACACATCCCCAGGTCGGATGAAGGCAGTGGTTGAGAAGCACGTAGGTGAGTTTGCGCAACGCTCTTTCGGAGGAGCAAGCATCGCGCGCAAACAGATTGACGGCGTCGAGCTCGTCGCGTGGAAGTCGCCAGATAACACTCGCCAACTGATCCTGGCGGTCGTCGACACTGTTGCGATTGTGGGTAACGACGAGTCGGTCGTGCTGCGGTGTATCGAAATTCGCCGCGGTCGGCAGCCGTCCCTTGCGACCAACCAGCAGCTGCAAACAATGAAAGAGCAGCTGCGAGGCTCGCAGGCGTCATTGTTTGGCTTCGTGCCGAAGGCAGGGGTCAAAGCGGTCATACAGGCGTGGGCGTTTGCGCGTGCAGGAAACGCGGCCGACGCCGCAGCGATCGCGCCGCTTATCTCGAATACATTCGGCAACCTGCTTGAGGGGTTCGCGTGGACGTCCCGCCTGGATCAATCGGGCGCCGAAGATCAATGTCGGGTCGCTCTCACACAAGGTGTAAGTCAGCGACTCTCTGAGGATCTAACACCCGAACCGCCCGGTGACAAGCTGGACTTTTCCTTTGTTCCAGCCGAGGCGATTTCCGTCACGTCATATCAGCTGCGAAACCCAGCGAGTTTCTGGCGGGAATTGAATGCGGTTGTGTCGTCGCGTTCAGATGTCCTGACGGCGGTGGCTTCACGCCCGCTACTGAAAGGGCTGCTTGAGCCGTATGGCATCAGCGATCCGGATAATTTTTTTCCCGCGATCGGCCCGCGTCTCCAATTGGTTCGGCTCGATAACACCACGCCGGCCGTGTTAATTGCGCAAACCTTCGACAAACTCGCACTGCGCAAGCTTGCCGGACAGCGTTTAGGACGCCAGCCGAAAACGGAGACATTCGATGAAACCGAGATTTTAGTCGGTTCCGAGGGCTGGAGTTTCGCATTTGCCGGGGATTACTTTTTGACGGGTCCCGCAGATGCCGTGCGACGGTGTCTCGATGCAAAAGCGCGCGGGCAATCGATCGCGACTAACGGTTCTTTTGCGCGCGCGCGTTCGACAATAGATGTGTCACTTCCCGTCGTTTCACTTACATTTAGTCCCGACGGGCCGACAGCCATTTCATTCGTTGAGCTGTTTTCATCCCAGGAGCGGCCGGCGTTTTCGACAAACGCTGCAGTCATTCAGCAAGGCGCCGCATCATTGCCCCACTCCGTCAGCGTAACCATGATGAAAGGTGAGGCGATTGAGTGGACGTCACGATCATCGTTCGGATTGGTGGGGTCGCTCTTTACAGCGTTCGCTCCGGAGAGACTCCGTTGAAGCCTACAGAACTGTTGGTAGCGACGGGGAACGCCGGCAAGCTACGAGAGATTCGTGCGTTACTTAACGACTTACCAATTAAGCTGGTCAGCCTGGCCGACTTTCCAGCCATCGAAGAGGTCGCTGAAACCGGATCCACTTTCGTTGAAAATGCCGCGCTCAAAGCTTTGGGCTACGCTCGACAATCTGGGCTTCTTACGCTGGCTGACGATTCTGGGTTGGAAATCGATGCCCTTGATGGCGCGCCCGGGGTTCGCTCCGCGCGCTATCTCGCAGACCATGCTTCTTACTTAGCTCGTATGAATGCTTTGCTGACTGCCCTGAAAGCAGCAAAGGACGTGGCGCGAACCGCGCGGTTTGTTTGCGCCCTTGCGATTGCGTGGGACAAACAAGAGGTGCTCTATACAACTGAAGGCACGTGTGAGGGACGGATTGCCGACTCGCCACGAGGATCCAACGGGTTCGGCTACGATCCAGTCTTCCTCCCGGACGGTTACACGCAAACATTCGGCGAGTTGTCGGCCGACATCAAGAACGGAATCAGTCATCGCGGCCGCGCGTTGGCGAAAGCCCACCAATTCCTCGCTTCCTTGACCGCTACTTCCGCCACTGGCTAGAATGGCGCATCCGTTACGCAATTCTAGAGCAAGCATTTGCCGAACAGGACGGGGCGTAGCACAGCCTGGTAGTGCGCTCGGTTTGGGACCGAGAGGTCGGAGGTTCGAATCCTCTCGCCCCGACCAACACGTTAGAGAAAACTCTCAAGGACAGTTCCGGCCCGCACCACCGGCTCCCCTTTCAACTTGCCCCTGCAAAAAAGGCCGGAAATTTGCGCTTTTTTGCAGACTTTATGTGCGGTCTGTGGTATATCTTGCAGGCAGTTTTTCAATTTTGTTGAAGTTTTGGAGGTGGGAAACCACAAATGGCGACCACGGCAACTGGTAAGAAACGCATGACTCAGTCCGATGTGATTAATTACTTTGCTGAGCGGACTGACATGAAAAGGGCGCAGGTTAAGCAGCTCTTTGAAGACCTCGCAAACCTTGCGACTACTGAAGTTAAGACGAACGGAGAATTCGTTCTTCCGGGATTCGGAAAGCTCGTCCGCTCAGAGCGAAAGGCACGCGAAGGCCGCAATCCGGCGACGGGCGAGACGATTCAAATCCCCGCAAAAACCACGCTGAAATTCCGCGTCGGCAAAGCGATGAAGGATTCCGTTCTGCCACGCAAGTAACTCGTTTTTCGCCGAAACCTCAGTATCGCGGCGAGCAGTTCTGCACCGGCGCAGTGTCCCTGAGCGGGCGCTTCGCCGGTGTTTTCTTTAGCGCAGCCGATAGACCCGTCCAGTTCTGGCCAATTTAGCCACTCTTAGTCCGTGACAAAGAATTTACAGTTCCCGCGAAAAAAGATCTTTTCGTAAGTCCGCCCTCATGGTATAGTTTCGGGTTTCACAGTCACAGTTTAGGCGTTCTGTGCCCCCTCTTTTTGGGTTCAACTGGGTTCTTACTGTGCAAACTAACCGAAACTGCAAGGACTTTGCATCCTGCGGAGTTTCGACGGCATCTATGGTTATACAAATCAACAAGCTGATTTTGGCTGTTTAGAAAGAGAGAATATTCAATCGTGAATCTTGACAAGGGCCTGCCGCTGGCTGAGCGGCTTCAGAGACTAGATCACATTCAGGCACGGCGCTTTTTGAAGCTTGCCGGCACGGTGTTGGAGATTGCGACCGAAGGTATCCTGCGACATCTCGCCGCGTGCGATCGGATGGACGTTAATCCGGATATTTCCGCGGTGCGAGAAATTATCGACGACGCGCTCAACGGACGACGTGTGTACGCTGAGGCGGCGGAAATTACGCGCGCAGCTTAACCGAAACTCTGCATTTCAACTTGAACCGAGGCTGCCCCGTTGGGGTGGCCTCTTGTTTTGTTCAGTCAGTTTTCGCGAGTAACGGTGCGTGCTAACATCTCAGAGCTACTTGGGCTCCCGTAGCTCAGCGGATAGAGCATCTGCCTTCTAAGCAGAGGGCCGCAGGTTCGAGTCCTGCCGGGGGCACCACTTTGTGAAGATGTCCACGCTCGCTTGTCGAAACTAAGCGAGTGTTGTAAACAAGAGCTGACTGCAATTCTAACCCCGTTATTTGTGGCGGCTATAGTTCAGTTGGTTAGAACGCCTGATTGTGGATCAGGAGGTCGTGGGTTCAAGTCCCACTAGCCGCCCCACTACGAAATCCCACAGGGAGATTAAATGCCAGAATCTCAACGAACAGCTACTCATTCGCAAACTTTTGTCGCCGACGCGGAGACTTTCGAATTCGAAACCGTCGAACAGGAAAATGGACAGGCCACAGTGATCCGGTTCAACCTGGATGATCCTCGCTACCATGCGGGTGACGTCGTGCTGGTATTATCCGGCACCGACATTCATTTTCACGGAATGATTGGGAAGATTGCGGACGGGACGGCGATCGCCAGTGATCGTCGCGGCTCGCTGCTGCCTGCAACAACTCAGTAACTCTCAACGCACGTAGCCGGCGGGGTGACGAACCTCTACGTCACGGTCGAGCGGCTTCACTTCCAGCCGGTGAAATCCCTTGTTCGGATGCGTTGACAGATACGTCAGCGCAATCTGCCGCTCGAGGGTTGAAGAAATCTCTCGCAAGAATGGTTGAAAGCTGACGGGGGCCGAAGAGCCCTGGAAAAAAGCTCTTCCGCCGGTCTCGTCAGAAAGTCTTTGCAGGGAACTCTGTCCGTTGCTGATGAGGAACCGGTTACCCGAAACCGCGGGCGGAGCGAAGATTGAATAAATAGCGACGCCGCGACGTTGGGCCTCGCGAATGGCTCGGGCAAGATCGAGGCTGTCGGACGGAGAAGAGCTGTCGAGCCCGCGCGAGACATCCAACCCGTCAGAGACTACCAGGATCGCCCGACGTCCGAGCGGCTGTGAATCAAACCGGCGCAGGGCCTCGATTATCTCAACGTACGGATTGAAAGGGCTGGCACTCGCGCTGCTGAGAGGCGGCCGCACACTTGCCGCAGCCCGGTCCAGATCGGTGGTGAACCTGCGCCGTACCTGCAAACTGCCGCTGCGAATGTAGCCAACCATCACGCGTGATCCATCGGGTAAGTCGCGGATGAAATTAGCGACGCCCCGCGCTTCGCTTGCAATCGACGACACTAAATCGTCTTGTAACAACACCGCGAGCGTCACGGGATTGTCGACAGGCCGGCGGATAGAAAGAAGGCTCTGAACCTCACCGTCTTCGCGGACCATCAGATCGACGACCCGGATCTCGGTCTCGGGCTTGTTAACTTTGATGGTTACAGGAATGGTGACCGGGCGTGGGGCGCCACGCAACCGCCGCGAGCCGCCCTGGCCAGCAGAGAGTTGCGCCGCCAGCAGGGGAACCAGCAGCAGCAAAGGGCCGAACACTTTTGGAAACCGGGGCATGCGTTCGAATCGTATGTTAACGGGCAGGAATCATATTACAAGGGTCTGATTCAGCCAAAACGCGGTTCGTTGGCCTGAAATGTCAGGCAGGGTATGATTTTACAATTACTGGTCGATGGAAGCTTTAGAGCAAACAGGCAAATTGACCCAAGCCGACCGCCGCGCCGAGCGTATGTGGAATGCGGCGCCGTGGCTGGCGCTAATGTTCATCACGCTGGTGCCTCCGGTCGTGCTCTCGGCCATTGCGCTGCTGTTTGGCGGGGCGCCACTCTGGTTGCTGGCAATTGCGTCGCTGCCCGTTTCGTTTCTAATCGCCGTCGTTGTCGCGGTCACGCTGCTCTTCTTTCGGCGCCAGTGGGCCCACACCGTTCGCGAACGGTTAGCGTCCGACGGCATCACAGCGGACGAGGTTGACTGGTTTCGCTCTGAGCTGACGAAAAACGAAAAGCGCGCTTTGAAATCAATGGAGCAACCACAGCCACTCCTGGCCGACGCGTATCGCGAGACAATTGCGCTGCGACTTAACGCGACGCGTCTGGCGTCAAATGCGCGGCGCGAGTTGTTACTGGTTGAGCGCCGCATCAGTCGTGCGCGCTATCTCAATTCGCCTGATACGAAAGTGCTGCTGGAAGAGTTGAATCGCGATCGCGCGCGGCTGGAACAACTAAAGCAGGAAGGTTCGGCACGACGCGCCGAAGCCGAGGCTCGTTTGCAGATGATCGAAGCGGCGGCGAGTCGCGGCGCCAGTTGGGACGAAACGAATTTTATGCTTCAGCGCTTGGACGAGGGTCGTAAGAATATTCCGCTCGGTCTTGAGAATGAACGAGCGAGACAGCAGCTTCGCGAAGACACGCAACGCGAACTCCGAAAAGAACTGGCTCCATAATTGTGACGGGACTTTGCGTCCCGAGGTGCCGAGAGGCTTGCCCTTCCGGCGAACTGCTCCAAACAAAAGGCCTGGCGAGGCTTAGCCTCGTCAGGCCTTAAAGTTTAGATTAGGTTCTGCACGGCATCCCGACTAGACGGGGATGCCGCACATCAAGCGGCAGAGCCGCACATACTAGCGAGGCGTCGTGTTCGGCGCCCCGGCTCTCAGCGTAATCTCGGTTCCTTGCTGAAGCTCGAGATCGTTTCGGCCCTCGACGTACACCGAACCGGCGCCGCCGCCTGCACCGATGATTGCGCCGATCGCCGCACCCTTACCACCACCGGCAATGGCGCCGATAATTGCACCAACGGCCGTACCGATCGCGGTGCGCGTGGTGGTTCGCGACGTCTGGTTGTCATCGCGCACCGTTCCTTCAGTGTCGACGCGGACGATATCGCCGTCAGTCTCCCGCACCTCTTCAACGATGCCTCCGAACTGATAGCTGCGGCCGTCACGCAGTCGAATAGTGTCAAAGTCCAACGTCAGGACCGATCGTCCCGTCAGCCGGCCGCTGCGTTCAACCTGTGACACATGACCTTCGATGATCGCCCCTTCGAACACTCGCGGATCTGTGACGCGCATGGTGAACCGGTCACCGACTCGACTTGCCCGAGTCGAAAGAGTGTTCTCCAAAGTTCCGACGATTCGCGTACCGTCGGGCACGACGAAACCGCCGCCTGCAGTCGAGTTCGGGACATTGCGCGGATCGTGTATATCAAAGCGGGCGACATCGGATGTCTTGTCGTACGAGCTCTGAACCACGACAGGCGAGGTTAGACCCTGCACGTACACTCGGCGCGTGACGTTCAGTCGCCGGCCGTTATCAACCGAGTCGAACGTCACACTGAAGTCATTGCCACGATCGCCGGTTGTGCTGACCATCAACTGAGCGCGGCTGACTGTCGCGCGCGATCGAATGGTCCGGCCTGTCGAGCTGGTTTCGACGCGCTCGCGCCCGTCCGCCACGAATGAAATCTGCGGCGCACGAGTCGAGGCAATCGTCACGTTGCGTCCGCGTACATCAAGCGCCAGCTCGCTCGGCGCTTCCAGTCGCTGAGTCACCGCATCGAGCACGCGCCGGCGCTCACTCAGCGCCAGATTCCGCGTGGCTCGTTCCGCCGCGTCACGCGCATTATCACTGCGCGAGACATCGACACGATACGTGCCGGTCAGACCGGTGCGGAATTGACTCTGCGTGTTGTTGTATGGCGGATACGTGTTGCTGGGCGGATACGTCGTGCCCACCTGCGGCCAGCGCACGTTGAATGCAGTCGCCAGCTGATTTAGATCAGTTCGCAGCAGCGTCCACTGGTTCCGCGTCCGCGCGTCGGTCCGGTGGCGGCCCAGGAAAACATCGATCCGGGCGGCCCGATTCAGTACGTCCTGAACATCCGAGGCCGTCGCCTGGCGCGCGTGAAAGCGGTCGCGCAATTGGCGCACGCTCTGATCGAAGTCACGCACGAAAAGGTTGATGTCTTCACCGGCCGCCGCCGAGTATGTCGCATTTGGGTTCCGGCTGGCCCAATTTTGAAGGCTATTGCTGAAGTTCGCGGACCGATTTTCAATCCGGACAATCAGTCGTCGTACCGTCTGGAATGTTCCTCTGTAAGTTCTTGTTTGTGCCTGGGCTGCTATTTGTATCAGCAGCAGGCAGGTTACCGATAAAGCTGTTGCAATCAGGCGTCGTCTCATCTTACTTCCTCCTCATTAATCGCGTATTGAATCGGGATGGCCCAAGGCCAGACCAGGTAGTACTCAAGTGCTGTACCACTTGGCGAGGGAACGTGAGAGAGATTTCAAAGTGGTTGGAGGCCTAAGATGTGATTCGGCTAAAACAAGCCGCGTTGTCGAAAGCTCTGTTACAAAGTTAGTGCAGATGATGTTTACGTTGCGGGATTCAGTACGATCATCGTGCATCAGGCGTTTTAAAAACAGCCGTGTTATCCTTTCATTGAGATTTATATCTGGCGTTATCAATGCCTAAGACGCAGGATAAAGCGACGATTCAGTTCGCCGGTGACGACGTTTTCGTCGGTGTCAGCCCGTCCGGCCATGCCCAGGTTGTCGAGACAAACTCGCAACGGAGCAGTGCCGCCACGCCGATGGAGCTACTGTTGCTTGCGTTGGGAAGCTGCACCGGCATCGACGTTATCTCAATTCTCAAAAAGAAGAGACAGCGCGTGACGGATTACCGCATCGAAGTAAGCGGCGAGCGGAGAGAGGATCATCCGCGCGCTTACACCAGGATGTTTGTAAAGCACATCGTGCGCGGTCGTGGCGTATCGCCACAGGCGGTTGCCCAGGCAATCGAACTCTCTGACACGAAGTACTGTAGCGTTGCCGCGACGCTGCGCGGGGCCGCTGAAATAGTAACGACTTACGAAATAATCGAAGATGAATTACCGGAATAGTTTTTTCGCTTTTACTGTCATCGCGGCCCTTGCCGCAATCGCTCCGGGCCAGTCCACGAGCGATGCAGCGTTGAGCGCAATTCGTTCGAGCGATCGCGCTGAACGCGCTTCCAAGAACAAGGTCGCGTTGCCGCCCGCGGAACATCTGCGGCGGGCGGGTATTTACCTGGCGAACCGGCTGTTTGCTGATGCCCGTGCGCACTGGGAAGCGCTGGTCGAAAATTATCCGACCGACCCCGGCGTGCCCTCCGCACTGCTCGGCATGGGCCGTTCGTACTATGTCGAGCGCCGTTACGAAGACGCGCGCAAGGTTTACGAGCGACTCGCGAGGAGCTATCCCGATACGAAAGAGGGCAGGGAAGGCCTCAACTTTTCGGCGTCTTCGTTGCTGCGCATGAGCCGCGGCGCGCAAGCCGCTGAACGTTACGCTGAATACATTGAAAAATATCCGAACGGTGAACGCATCGACACGGCGCATCTGAACGCGATCGATGGATATCGCGAATCCGGCCGATTGCAGGACGCAATCACCTGGGTCGAACGCACGCGCCAAAGATTCGCGGGCACTCCAATTGAACGGAACGCCACCTTCGCGCGCCTGCGGGTAGACATCGCCGCCAAAGATTGGCCGAACGCGGTCACTACTGCAGACGACTTGTTACGGTCGCGGTTGGCTGGGTCCAACACGACTACTGACGAGGTGCTCTATCTGAAAGCTCACGCTCTGGAAAGTGCGGGTCGCCGGGACGATGCCATCCGCACCTATTTGCTGATTCCGGACGGGCCAAACTCGTATTACGGCGGATTGGCGACGGCGCGGTTGCGGGCGTCAGGCGATGCAGCCGCGCACCAGATGGCACAGGAGCGCACGGCGAAGGTAAACGCGTCGATTGCCCGGGTGGCGAATGATTTCCCTGCGCCCTACCGTTTTCAGCTGGTAAAGGAAGCCAGCAAGCGCGGTCTCGATCCACGTCTAATGCTGGCAATTATGAAGCAGGAAAGTCAGTTCAAACCCGGCGCTCGTTCGCCGGCGGCCGCTCGCGGCCTGTTACAACTGACGATTGACGCGGCGAACCGATACGGCAAACGGGCGGGCTTTACGCACGTAACAGAGGACATGCTCTACCGACCCGATGTAAACATAGCCCTCGGAGCGGAGTACCTGAACGAACTTTCACGCATGTTCGCTGGATTGCCGGAAGCGATGGCGGCGGCCTATAACGGCGGCGAAGACAATGTGGCCCGCTGGCTGGCACGCTCAAACCGAAACGACGACGGCGTGTTCGCTGCGGAAGTCGGCTTCAGCGAATCCAAGAACTACGTCTTTAAAGTAATGAACAACTATCGCGCGTACAAACAGCTGTACGACGCGAAGCTGAATCGGCGATAGCGGCGTCAGAGGACCAGCTTTAGCTGGACGTTCGTGGCGGAAAAAGTCCCGACTAAAGTCGGTAGTCTGACACCCTTTGCCGCCTAAGGCTGCGGACAGTACTTAGTGTCAAACCCTTCCGCCCGCTCGCGACGATTCAAAACATCCGGCCGGGGATAACCACGCGGAAGAATTCCCAAACGCACCAGCGCCTCACGATATTCATAACGAATTGTGACTTCGGCAACCGGCCGCTGATCGAGATCCATTTTGATCCAGGTCACTCCGTTTTGAACGTTGCGGCCAATTCCCGTTGCCGCGGACTCGTCATCAGGCGGCGGGTAAGGCGTCGTGCTTCGAGACTTCGTTGCGTCGCGACTCGCGCCGGCTGATGGCGACGACTCACCCGGCGAGTTTTCAGTTCGGTTCGCCTCTCCTCTTTTGTAGGTCGGCCGTTCTTCGCGGACACCCGGTGTGACCGGCATGATCGTGACCGGTCGCCGTTCGCGGAAGAACACCGCCGATATCACGCCGAGGTTTTGTGTCTGGCCGATCTTAGCGCCGTACGAATCGCGCTCAGTCGTGAAATAGAACCGGCGCGCGTTGTCGGCGCTCATCTGCCACCCGCGCACGTGAATCGTTCCGTACGGCTCTATCACCCACTTCCGTGCTTCCCACGCGCTCGAGTGCCGCGCGTCAATTGTGTTCATGCCGTCCACCGCGAGAGCGACCGCCACTCGACTCCCCGTCGGGTTGTGAATGCGCAGTTCGTATTCGGCCCTCTCCAGCGCCTCAATGTAACGGCGACCGCGCGCCGCGTACTCGGTCGTCCGGCGGCCGTCGATCAGCACTTCAACCGAAAAGCCATTCACTTCCGCGACCGGTTCGACAGCCATTTCAGTCCGATCGGTCGCAAGGTAACCAGCCAGAACGCTCCGGGAACCATATTCGAAGGCTGCACCAGCCAAGAGAAACAGGCAGCTCAAGCCCCCTGCCAAGCCCATCAAAACTCTCTTTCGCATGTTTTTCTTCTCCTTAGCGGCGAGAAATTGGAGTTATACATGGTCAGAACGGGCCGAACTTCACCTGCTTGCAACCAAAATTGCGCCGGACAAGCAGAATGTTTGCAAATCGTGTTGGAAAATTGGCGGCGGCAGGCTAGAATGGCGCCGTTCTCATACCAGCCAGGCCGCGCGCAGTTCGATTGCGCGCCAGCACGAGGGTTCATAATGGCGGAATATGTTCTGACAGCGACCAAAACCGAAGCGCGTGCCGGATCGTTTTACGATCGCATCGCGGGATTGTATGACTTCACGTTCAAGATTAATGGTTACGGACGGTCGCTCGATCAATATTTTGACGAACACCCGCTGCCGGTGTTTCCCGGCTCGCGCGTTCTGGACGCCGGATGCGGCACCGGGACCCTGACGCTGGCGATGTTGCGGAACCTCCAGGTCCCGGTGAAGCTGACGGCGCTCGACCTTTCGGCTTCGTCGATGGCGACGGCGAGAAAGTACGTGAGCAAGCAAAAGCATCGCGAACAAAAAGTCGAGTTCATGCAAGGCAACATTCTGTCGCTGCCTTTTCCTGATGAATCGTTTGACTT
>DASUTF010000184.1:0-12271 GCA_036374695.1 Pyrinomonadaceae bacterium | reverse complement strand
GAAGCTTCGCGAGCAAGCACTCGCTGCCTATCGCGATTCGTTGAACACGATCGAGCAAATTCGCGCGGGCAGTGTTCGTGCGGATGAATCACGCACGACATTTCTGGCGACGACTAAAGACGTTTACGACGAAGCCGTCGCGGCGTTTGCTGAAATGGCCGTGTCCGTACCGGGAGCGGTAGCGACCGGATCAGGAGGCACTCTATCCGGTAAGGCGCTCGACTACGCGTCTGAAGCCTTACGCATTTCCGAACAGGCGCGCGCTCGTTCCCTGCTCGACATGCTCGCGGAAGTAAACGCGCAAATCACCGCGGGTGTGCCGGCTGATCTGCTTAAGCGGAAGCAGGAGAACCTGAACCGGCAACAGGAGATCGCGGCGCAACTGACGGGTGTCAGTGTCGCCAGCGATCAGAAGGCGAAGCCATCCGATCTCGAGAAGGAACTCGAAACGCTGCAAACGGAATTCGATCAAATCGAGAATCAAATCCGCACTGCCAGTCCGCGCTACGCTTCGTTAACCGCTACGCAACCGGCAACGCTCGCGGACATTCAGCAGAAAGTTTTGGACGACAACACGGTGCTGTTGGAGTACGCGCTCGGTAACGATGCCTCGTACCTGTTCGCCGTTACGCGCGCGGGGCTTTCAGTGTTCAAGCTGCCCGCGAAAGCCGAACTGAACAAGCTGTCGACGGATTTTCGCGCGCAGCTGATTCCACCGAAGCTTCAGCGCCGGCTGATTGGCATCGATGTGGCTGATGAGCAAAGGGGCCTGGGCCTGGCGCAGGGTCCCGCGGAAAACGTCCAGCCCTTCGTGACTGCGTCGAACGCGCTTTATCAAGCAGCGGTTGCGCCGGCCGCAAGTTTAATCGGCGACAAGCGTGTGCTTATCGTGGCCGACGGCGCGCTCAACTACATTCCCTTTGAAGCGCTGGTGGCTGGGAGCGCGGGCGCCCCGCCCGCAGCGGCGGATTACGCTTCGTTGAACTATCTGATCAAGTCGAACGAGATTGTTTATGCGCCTTCGGCTTCGGTCATCGCGGCGATCCGCCAACAGCAATCCACTGCGACAAACGTCAGAGACGGGTCAGTTCTTGTTATCGCGGATCCGGTCTTCAGTGCAGACGACGCGCGCGTGAACGCTCTGAGAGCTGCGAACATACCGATCGGTGAAACGCGCGGGTTAGGTCTCGCGCTCGAGAGCGCCGTCGCGGACGTCGCCGGTACGCAGGCGTCCTCGCCTGCAACGACTTTGCGCCTTGCTCGCTTGCCCGGCACACGCGCAGAAGCTGAGGCCATTGCGGCCAGTGCGCGCACCGGCGGGGCCAAAGCTGACGTGTGGATGGATCTGGGCGCGAGCGAAGAAAAAATTCACGCGGCTAACGTGTCGAACTATCGCATCGTGCACATCGCGACGCACGGACTGCTGAATGTCGAGCGGCCGCAGTTCACCGGCGTCGTGCTTTCGCTGGTCGGGAATACCAGTGCGGACGGTTTTTTGCGCACCGACGAAATCTTCAATTTGAAGATGGCGCCGTCCCTCGTGATGCTGTCGGCGTGCGAAACCGGACTGGGCAAAGAGAAACGCGGCGAAGGCGTAATGGGATTGACGCGCGCTTTCATGTACGCGGGCGCGCCAACGGTGGGCGTCAGTCTCTGGTCAGTCGCCGATAAGTCAACGGCGGAGTTGATGACAGATTTCTACAAGCGCTTTCTCGCCACCGGCTCTCCGTCACGATCAGGGGCCCTGCGCGACGCTCAACTGGCGATGATCTCCGGCAAGAAATACAGCGCACCGTTCTACTGGGCGCCCTTCGTGCTGGTGGGCGAGTGGAAGTAGGAAACCTGCGAAGCTTTGACTGAAAAAGGGTTTCAACCGCGAAGCATGTGCAGCATAAAAGTTTCTTAACCTGCGAAGCAGGTGTAAGCATAGAGCCTGGGGCGTAAGCCCAGGTTCAAGTCCACCAACAGGATTAGCCCGCGAAGCGGGTGACAGTTCCCTGGCCAAGAATCACTACTGGACACAAGCAAGCGCGGACTCAATTGGATTCGGCTGCCGCCCACTCCGCGGGCTGGGATTGTTTCTGACTCGAGCCTGGGGCTCACGCCCCAGGCTCTATGCTGCCGTCCGCACCGCGGACTGAGCCGAAACGACCGTGTTCCTACCTGGCGTAACGCAGCGGCACAGTAACCAGCAAAGACCCGCCGGCTTTGCGCGCGACGCGATAGACCGTCTGCGGCGGCGGACCCGCTTGCGTCAGTTGCCGTCCTTTAACCGCACCCGCCAGCTTTTCTTCGTTCGTCCAGGTTTGGCCGGCGCCGTTTACCAAATCAAGCCTCTCGGTCACACCACCCCACAAACCTTCCCAGCTCGCTAATTCGCTCTGCGCGATGCGCAGCGGCTGCGGCCCGATTTGCAAAGGCAGTGGTTGCGGCACAAGTATGATCGTCAATACTTCCGCCACTTGATCTCGACGGTCGCCCGCGGGCTGGGCCGTGAAATAGCTGTACTGATCTTCCTGGGCCGGAATGTCGATCAGCTTGCCCGGCTCGACGCGATTGTCACCCCCGCGCGTGCGCAAAGTCGGAAAAATGAGCATCGGCTCGCCCAGCGACCCGTCGGCGTACTGTTCGCGATCGACGATGTAGAGATAGCCGGGCCGCGGTGACTCGACTGTCAGACGCACGCGGTCGCCGATGTTCAGTGGCGTGTCAGCTTCGATTCTTTCGGCCACCCACTGCTCTTGTTTCAACCCATCAAGCACGAGCAGGCGCGCGCCTTTGTCGTTCGGTTGCGCCGGTCGCAGCCGCCAAACCGTCACGCCAATTTCCTCGAGCTTCATCTTTGCCAAAGTTGCGAGCGGAGACGAGCGACGATATCGCGGCCGCATCGCGGCAGCGTTCGGCCGCCGCGGGCGCCGCGCGCCACTGGCAGTTGTACCGCCCGAGACGTTTTCCGGCGGGCGCGCTTTGTTGAAACGATCGAGGACGATTTGACGGGAAGCGTCGTTTTGAGTCTGTCCGACGACGCCTGTAGAGAATGCAATTGCCCCCACGAGCGCCAATAGGGTTGTTGATAGATTCATGGTTTTTAGCTCCGTCAGGAGCCGGATATTTATAGAACACCGGCTGATGCAATTTATCAAAGCTCCCTTCAGGAGCCGAATGTATTGCGCTCCTAAAGGAGCTTAAGAGTTTTCTTGGAAACGACCATGTTTCTATAAACATGCAGTCCCTAACGGGACTTCGCCGCGCTTCCACGCGAGGATCCTGAAAATTAAGGCTTTGCCACAATCAGCGGAGAGCTTTCTGTTTCGCGGCGATAAAATACGCGCGGGCGCTGTACGTTGCGATCCTTGCCGGTGTCACTCTCAACGAACTTGATCAACTGTTGTAACTGGCGCCCCATCTTTCGCTGCTCTTCGATCTTCTCTAGCTGCATCTCAGGCACGCGCGCCGTCGCAAAGTCGAGCCACTCGCGCACCAGCACCTGACCGTCCCTGGGCGCTCGATCCGAGACGTTTGTTTTCAATCCTTCTTCCACCAGCGCGTAAGTCAAATAACCATGACCGAGTCTCGCCGCCTCCAAGGCGGCCTGGTAACTCTGGGCCGCGGTCAGAATGTACATGCCCTTTTCATAGGCGAGCTGCGCCAAACCTTTTGAGTTCATTGGCCCGCGCCGTTTCTCTTCAGCCTCAAGTGCCTGACCTGAATTACATGCATCGATGACCATAAGTAAGTGGCCCGCGTCGATACCTTCGACCGCACGTTCAAGCTCTTCATCCGAGATGCTGTGCGCCAGGATGGTCTGCAAGCCGGCCGCGCCGAGTCGGGTCCGACTGCCGAGATAACCGAGATCGTGTGGAATCAGATAGAACCGATTGCCCTGTGCCGTGCCGTGTCCCGCGAAGTAGATGATCACCGCATCTTCCGGCTGAACTTTTGCAATCAGATCGGCGATCGATTTGAGAATGTTGGCTTTGGTGGCCTCTGTATCATTCAAAGAAATGATATCGATACGCTCGTAAGAATTCAGCTTCCCCTGCTGCCTTTTCAATTCGCTGGAAAAATCCTGCGCGTCGGCGACGGCGTACTTCAAGTTGTATTGTGAGTTGGCATATTGGTTCACGCCCACCGCCAAAATGTAGGCAATACCTTTTCGTTTGAGGCTCTCGGCGCCGGTGACAGTTAAAGTCGCGTCACTGCTCTTGATGTTGTCGTGATTGAAGGCATAAGCCGTGAAGCGATTCTCGCCGGCAACGATCGGGACTGTTGCCTCCAGGCCGGCCCTCCCCTGTCCGTCAAGTTTCACCACGCCGCGCCAGGCTTTGACCAGCGAGCCGTTGCGGAACAGACGCACATCCCGCACGCCACTGCCCGAACGGTTCGAGTCATCAGGAACTGCTTCGAACATCGCAAGGTTTAGCTTAACCTGGCGCTCGGTGGCGGGCTTCTCGGCGGCCGTCACGCTGGTGGGCAAGCCAAGCTGAACTCTTGGCTGACGGCGATCGATTTGCGCGATGTTCCTCGGCGATTTCGGCCGCCGGCCCGATAGGATTTCGCCCAACAACCCCGGATAGTAGAACTCATTGAAGAATGCTTCCACGGGGGCGACGTCGAATGTTTTACCGCCAAACCGCCAAAGGACGCTGTCCCAACTTCCCGGCGAGCCATCGAACAAACCATCAGGTGTCGTTACGAGCCAGTCTGCGCCTTTTTGCAGGCACAAGATTTTTGCCAACTCACGTCCATGCTCTACATCCCAAATAACGGCCGTTCCATCGTAACTCGCCGACAGCAAAAGCTTGTCGTCGGGGCTGAACATAAGCGCGCTCAAGTTATTTGTGTGGCCACGCATGGTGTGTAGTAATCGTCCTGCCCGGACATCCCAAATTCTGATTGCGCTAACCCGATTGACGGTAGCAAGCCGACTGCCGTCGTGATTAAAAGTGATCGCGCTGATTGGCAGAGGAGTTTCATCGGGACTTTCGAACGTATGCACGACGGCGCCTGTGTCCACGTCCCAGACCATTATTTTTCCGGAGTCCGCGCCCAACGCTCCCGACGCGATCTGCCGGCCGTCTGCACTGAAAACGACGCGCCACATTCCCGGGGGCGTCGGGATACTGCGCTGGGTTTCGCCACTCTGAACATCGACGAGACGAATCTCGTTGCTGGTCGGCGTTTTGCCAAGGTAGAGGGCTGCCAACCACCGGCCGTCGGGACTGAGAGCGACGTCTTGAGTCACGTAATCCAATCGAACGGAACCCACCTGCTTTCCGGTTTCGATGTCCCAGATGCGAGCTTCACGCCCCGCGCGAGCGATTAGTCGTCGCCCGTCCGGAGTGGCGCCCAGCGACTCCAGCCCGAATTTTTCGGACTCGTCGGTCAGTTTGCGCCAGCTTTCAGCCGAAACATTAAGGGTGTTGAGAACCCGGCCAGTTACCGCGGCAAAATGATTTCCCTGGAACGAGAATCCCGAAATGTTATGTTCGATCGGCCACGTGATGGCCCGCGTTGGAATGCCGGTGCTCACATCCCAAAGATGCAGTCGTTGCGTCGTTTTTGTACCGAAGGAAACGATCGGCTCGTCCATCTGTCCCAATGCTAAGTATCGGCCATCGGTTGGAAACGCGGCGAGGTTCACCGCTCGGGTCTGCGCCGACAATTCCCGTATTGGTTTTCCGGTCGCGCGTTCATAAATTTTTACGCCGCCCAGCTCACGGTTTCCGTAGCCGACAGCCAACCATCTGCCATCCATACTGACTGCCAGAGAATGGATTTCGCGTGTGTCATGGACTCTCCAAGCAGGTTTTGCTGTCTGGACATCGCGGAGTTGCAATTCGCCGGCCTGCTCGAACGCGATCAGCTTTCCGTCCGCGGTGAAAGTGATCGGCATACCGCGCGGCTCAAAAGCGTTCAGCAACTTGCCGGTCACATTCTCTCCGCTCGCGACTGCCCACGCATGCGTTTTCCCGTTCGGGGCACGTTCACGTGACATCAACCAGCGACCATCCGGGCTAAAAGTCAGCCGGTCGACATCGTCTTTGTGACCCTGTTTGGCCCACAGCGTCTGTCCGCTTTCTAAATCCCACAAAGTGACGTAACCGTCGAGATGTCCGAGCGGGATTTTTTCTTCATTCATACCACCGCCGCGATATTGAGAAATCACGTTGCCTGACGCTAGTCGCTTTCCGTCGGCACTGAATGCCACCGACGAAGCCCACGCACCGGGCATAGGAAGCTCCGACACCACCCGCCCAGATGAGGTTCCAACGATGACAATCTTCCGCTCATTTGTTGAGATCGCGATGCGGTCGCCCGTCGGTGAGAAGGCAACGCTTTTCGCTGACTTTGAAAATGGCGGCGCCGCCAGTTCTTTTCCGGTCAGCAATTCCGAAATCTTCAGACCCTGATCGTCAACTATGGCGACAAGGCGAAAGTCGGCACTGATCGCGGGACGCACCTGCCAGGCTGTTTGAAACGACTTAAGTTCCTGACCCGTGGCGATGTCCCAAATCTTTAGTCTTCGATCCCAGCCTTCCGATACCAGCCAACGTGCGTCAGGACTGATCCGCACGTCGAAGATTCCACCGGTATGACCTGCCAGAGTTCGCAACTCTGCCCCGGATTGCGCGTCCCAGATCTTGATCGTGCTGTCGGCGCTGCCGGTCGCCAGCCACCTTCCGTCCGCCGAGAAAATGATCGCGTTAACCTGGCCCGTGTGTCCGGCCTGCAGGACGATTTCGGGTTTCGAGTCCGCTGGTGTGGATCGGATTTGGTTTTCGTTGAGTGCCGGCGTTGGCGTGGGTTGAAGACCGATTCCACGTTTATCCTGCGGAGGGGAAGGCTGGCGTGTGGGTTTTTGAGCAGAGCTCGCAGTCAGACCTCCGAGCACAATGAGAGACAGACAACCAGCGAGTCTCACAGAAGAAAGGCAAGGCCCTGGCACGATGCTAATCTCCTAATTCGTTTAGCGTCCGTAGAAAAGGCCGAACTGCTCGCAAGACGAGACGGCGTCCTCAGTTTTGCCTTTAATGGTGTTCCAGCTCGATCATGTTAACCAGCACGTCACCCCGACCTTTGACGAGGGTCTGTTTCTTTGCCGAATCCTTCGCGACTTCGGGTTTCGTGGCGTAGTTCTTTTGCAGAAAGTCGCGCACGGCGCGCGCTTTCGCTGACTCCTTAATCTCGCCGCGATCCTGATCGTTTACGGCGTCTGCGACGGCGTCCATTTCCTTGACTGGCGAGGCCGTCCAGACAATCCAAAACTTTTCGGTCCCCTGGTGATCATCAAACCTCATCCACGCAGTCTGCAGATTCTGACCGGCTGAGACGCGCGGCGAGCCGCGATTGGTCTCGGCTTCGGGAAAGAGCACGTTGTAGGTCGTTACGCCGCCTTCCGCAGGGCCTTCGTTCAGAAGATATACATGTCCTTCCTGCGGACTGGTCAGGTTCATGCGAAACTTCCAGCCGTTTTCGAAAATCTCCTGGCCGGACGACTCGAATTCTCCCTGGTAGGGTTTGCCGTCGCGCATCTTCTGCACGGTGAGTGAATAAGTCAGCGACCGTTCCGGCAGCACTGCATTGGAGTCGGTCTTTCTTCCAAAGATCGCGTCGCGGTTGCGGAATAGCACTGCTGCGCCCACGATGATGACAGCCAGCAAGAGCAACCCCGCTATGATTTTCAGCCACGGCCGAGTCGGCGTGCGTTCAGCAACTAAACTCCCCGCGATCGGTGATTGCGCGAGCGAGTCGACTTGCGCCGGCGCAAACGGTGTCGCGATTGTTTTCGGCCCAAGCTCGCCGGTGGATCGGGCGGGCGGATTTGCGTCGGTTGCGAGTTGGGTTGCCGGAACAGCACCACGCCCGGCCGCTCGCACGTCAAGCGGCGCCGTTTCTTCGGTCAGTGTGCGCGAGAGCAAATCGCCGAGTTCGCGCGCGCCGTGAAATCGCTGCTGTGGATCGAAGCTCAGCGCGCGCAGAATTATTTCGTCAGCTTCGGATGACAAGCTTGGTCGCAGGTCTGACGGCTTGACGCGCACGCCTGCGCGTTGCATTTCCAACAACTCGAACCCGGTCTCGGGGTTGAAAGGCTTACGCCCGGTCACCAGTTCGTACGCGATGACGCCCATTGCGTAAATGTCCATTGCCGCTGAGACCGGACGGCCGCTCAGTTGTTCCGGCGACATGTACGAAACTGTGCCCGCGGTGGCGCCAGTCAGCGTGCTCTCGGCAACGAGTGAATCTTTCAACTTCGCGATGCCAAAGTCGATGATCTTAACTTGCTCTTCGCCCGCGCCGTAGCGCTGCAGCATGATGTTCTCGGGTTTGAGGTCGCGATGAAAAATTCCCTTGTCGTGGGCGGCCGCCAGGGCTCGGCCAATTTGTTTGATTAGCTCGGCCGCGTGCTCGAGCGGCATTCCCTCCGGCCTGATTTGCGAACGCAAGGTACTCCCGTCGATATATTGCATGACGAGATAGGGCTTGCCGTCAGGCAGCTCGCCGTTATCCAGAATCCCGACCACGCCGGGGTGATCGACGCGCGCCAGAGCTTCCTTTTCCTGCTGAAATTTCTGCACGACCCAGGAGTTCTGCAGAGACTTCTCGAGCAGCACCTTGATCACAACCGCCTTGTCGTGCAGTTTACGATCGCGGGCGAGATAGACCGCGCCCACACCGCCGCGGCCCAGCTCTTTTTCAACGAAGTAGCGATTGTCGATCGTGAGTCCCAGCAAGCTCTCGGTCGGAAACAGCGAGGTTTCCGCCGGCAATCCGCCATCCAATGCTCCGCCCGCGGTCACGGTCGGCGCAGTCGCGTCCGAAGTGCGCTCGTGGTTGGAAGCGGCGCCACCGTCACTGGACGCGGGCGCCGCCGAGTTGGCTTGATCCTTGGTCGTCACGATCGGGACGTAAGGTAATCAATCTTCACTGATTCATGCGCACCATCTTGCACGCATTGATTACTCCGTCGATAACATTGGCGGTGTTGTCCACGACTGGTGTTTTCACAAACAAACCGGTTCCGCCCGAAGAGGTGTAAAACGCAATCAGGCGTTCCTTCCCGCCGGCAGCAGCCGCGAGATATAGGTTGACGTGCGGCGGCAAGAATGCCGATTTGCCGACTTCAATGCGCTTGATCTCTGTGCACTGAATAGTGAGGTTCTTCTTGGGATCTGCTTTCTTGGGCTCAAATGACAGAGTGCCCGGCGTGATTGTCAGCGACCCCGACGTCCCGTTGGGGGCGTCTCTTTTTACTTCGAAGATTCGGGTGTTGCGGCGGCGCTCTTCTTCCGCGGCAATTTCTTTGGCCCGGGCTGCCTCGCGCGCTTCCGCTTCGAGCGATGCGATCCGGTTGTTAGCGAGTTCCACAAAAAGTCCTCCTGGGAATTTGGTGACGTAGCCGCGGAAGTCCGAAGGGTTGCGGCTGTCTTTAATCGCGTTCCAGTAGACCATTTCCATCGATTCACCGCCGCCGGTGTTGCCCATGGTTCTGGTGGCCTGCGATCGCGATCGCGCCAGCGCTGCGAATTGACCGTCCGGATACTTGTCGAGATAGGCTTTGAAGTCGTCGGGGTTATTGCTGTTCTTGATGGTGTCCCAGAACGACAGTTCAAGGGCCGCCGGATCGACCGTCTGGACATTTGGCGTCGAAACGTTATTAGCCATTGACGCCGAGTTCGTGATCGCGACTACCAATTCATCGGCGCGGTAACCTTCGATCACGGCGAAAGGCTTTTGTTGCTTCGTTGAACCAAGGTCGATCGCGAGCCGTTTCGGTACTGTGTCTTGCACGAATTTGACGAGTTGCGAGAGCGTGACTTCGCCTTTCTCATTCGCGGCCGCTCCTTTTAATCCTTCGACCAGCGCCCAACTAAAATAGCCCTGCTTCTTTTCAGTGTATTCATAGGCTCGCTGGCCGATCCCGGTCGCATAGACCGTTGCGAAGGCCTGCACTTCGCGATTGCGAACATCGAAGTTGAACGCGTTCGTGTAAGCGTTGGTCAAGGGATTCGGCGCATCGGCGCGCCCGCCGGGATCGTTGCGACAAGCGTCGAGCAGCAACACGACCTGCGAGACACCCGTTTCCTTGATGCGGTCCTTGACGCGGTTCGTGCTGATGGCAGTCTCTTCCAGAAACGAAATCTGATCGCTGATTTGTGCGTCGGACGGCAACAGAAAAGCCTGGCCGCCGCGCTCCATTCCGTGACCGGCAAACGAGACCAACAGCAGGCCATCTTTCGGAACTGCCGTGGAAAGATTCGAGAGTCGCCGCAGAATATTCACGCGCGTAGGCTGTCTTTCCAGGGGCTGGTCGGTGGAAAGCAGGATGACCTGATCTTTCGGAAATCCGGCGTACCGGACCAGAGCGTCTGCGATCAGACGAGCGTCATTGTCGGATCCCTTCAATGGGCTAATCTGCGGATCCTGATATTTGTCGACGCCGATAATCAGGGCCCAGCGCTTCGGACCGATCGGCAGCGAATTGATTTGCCCGGTTTGCGTAGTTGATGGGGAGGTCGTTGACTCCTGCGCCGGTGCCGTGGGTACCTGCTGCAACTGGCGCGACGTTGGCTCCGTCGTCGCAGGCCCGGTTGACGTCCCAGACTGTGTGGTAGCTGTGGTGGGCGGCGGTGGATTTTGACTTTGGGTAGTTCCAGCCTCCGATGGCGCTGCCTGAGCGGGCGGTGCCGCGGTTGTTACGCTAGGAACCGGTTGGCTTGAAGTAACTGAAGTACTCGTTGCCGGCGTGGTTTGCATTTCTTTTTCCAACCGGCGCGCCAGTTTTGGATCGAGCGAGTTGAGTTTTCGTAGTTGCTCGTTGGCTAATTCCGTTTTGCCCTGCTTCGCATAGACCTGACCCAGCCCGAGATGGGCTTCGGCGTAATCCGGCTTCAGACGGATCGCGCTTCTGAAAAATCCAATCGACTTGTTGAAATCCTCGCCCCGCAGATAGGCGAAACCAATTTCATAAAATGCTTCGGCAAACGTTGGATCCAGTTGGGAGGCTTTGACGAGCGGCGCGAATGCTTCGCCGTGCCGGCCCATGAAATTGTAGTAATAACCGAGATCGAATTGCGCATCGGCGTTGTTTGGCGCCAGGCGGACCTGCTCTTTGAAGGCAATCAGAGCCTGTTCCGGGTTACCCGCGTTCAGGTATGCGTGGCCAAGACCGCCGTGCGCCGGCGCGTAGTTCGGATCAACACGAATCGCAAGTTTGTACGCGTCGGTCGCTTCCGGCCACTTCCTTTCGTCGGCCAGCTTGTCCGCCTCGTCGACAAACACGGCGGCGCGGCTCTGGGTCCGGGGCTGGACGTTGCGTCGCTTCTGCGCGTACACAAGACCGGCGCCGATGACGGTGAAAACAAACAGAACTATCAAGATAGTTCTGCGAAAGGGGAATGCGGTTTTCATGACTGTCTCCTTGTCTAACCGCGGGAGGTTTGTCTGGAACCTAAACCAAAGACGCGCATTAGCGCTTAGATTTGCCTATAGGCTAGGACGGCATCCGACGGTTGTCAACGCGTTCATGAGGCTGGATTGTCGGTCGCGAGCCGGTCAGTTAAGATGAACTGAAAGTTTTTGCAGTTATGACTGAAACCGGATTCACCGAGCTGAACGATACCCAGCGGCTGGAGGAGCTTTTAGATCAGTCTGGCGAACAGCCAGTCATACTCTTCAAGCACAGCGACACTTGTGGCATAAGCGCGCGCGCTTATCGAGAGATGACGAAGCTGGAAAAGCCCGTCGCCCTCGTCACGGTGCAGAAGGTCCGCGCTCTTTCGAACGAGATCGAGATTCGGTTTTCCCTGCCGCACGAAACCCCGCAGGTGCTGGTTGTGCGCGACCGCAAGCTGGCGTGGTCGGCCTCGCATTTTCGCATCACCGCCGACGCGGTCACTCGGGCAGTCGAAGAGGCGGCCCAGCGAAGTGCGCCAGATCCGGACCAATCGGGATAGCGCACGGCAATGGTTCTTTAGTAATGATCGACGCAGCACAAAAACGCCAAACGATCGAACCGACGGAGATTTCGCAGGAGAGCAACTCGCGTTTGCGGATCACCTGGGCTGACGGTCGGGTTTGCGATTACGAAGCCCCGATGCTGCGGCGGGCCTGTCCCTGTGCGCAGTGCGTTGACGAATGGACGGGGCAACGCACGCTCCGGCCGCAGGCTGTGTCTGACGAAATCGAAATCGGGGATTTGAGCATCGTCGGCCGGTACGCTTTGAACTTTCGCTGGAGCGACGGTCACGAGACAGGCATTTACAGTTTT
>DASUTF010000183.1:0-26056 GCA_036374695.1 Pyrinomonadaceae bacterium | reverse complement strand
CAACGAAGTCGGCGATAAGGCAGAAGATGTAGGCGACAAGGCCAAAACTATCGGCCGGGAAGTCGGCGATAAAGCCGAAGACGTAGGCGATAAAGCCGCGAGCACGGCCAAGACGGTGGGAAGCAAAACCGTTTCCGGAGCAAAGAAGACCGGCCGGACAATTAAGAAAGTTGTGACTCCTTAAGCGGTCACGTCAGGATTGTTTTGGGAAGAGCGGCTCGTTTGGACGGCCGCTCTTTTTCGTTTTGGTCGTGTCTTGATTTGAATTCTCTGCGCGTTCTCTGCGTACTCGGCGGCTCAGCGGTGAGTTTCTCGGAGGCTTTTCACCGCCGAGGCGCAGAGATCGCCGAGAATTCGCAGAGGAAAACTGTCCCTTGGAGACCGCTTTTCGTTTTCTTGCGCGCCGGCTTTCTCGCAGACGATGCTATACTGTGCGAAATCGACGTTGGAGTTGCAAATGGCCGACACTTCCCGATTCACAATCATTTGTCCGTGTTGTGAAGCTACTTTGATCATCGATGCCAACACGGGCGCGTTGATCTCGCACGAAGAAAAGCAGAAGCCGCTCGCGTCGTTTGAAGTCTTGGCCAAAGACCTCGACAAACAAAAGCAAAACCGCGAGCAAATCTTTGCGCAGGAGATGAGCTCAATGAAAGATCGTGAGCGTCTGCTGGAAGAGAAATTCCGCGAGGCCATGAAGCGCGCCGACAAAGACAAAGACAAGATTTACCGGAATCCGCTCGATCTGGATTGAAAACCCGCCCTGGAATGCACCGAAATCTTCGTTCGTTTCTCGATCTGCTTCGTCGCGAAAACGATCTTCTCACCATCGAAGCGGAAGTCGATCCGTACCTGGAACTGGCTGAGGTTCACCGCCGTGTGATCGAACGCGGTGGGCCGGCACTCCTATTCCAGCGAGTGAAGGGAAGTAGCTTCCCGGTTGTCACAAACCTTTTCGGCACACAGAAAAGAATTGAACTGGCATTCGGAAAACGTCCGGAAGAGTTCGTGAAGGAGATGGTCTCAGTCGCAGAGACTTTAATTCCTCCGAATCTTGCAAAGCTCTGGCGTCATCGCAAGCTCGGTTTCGAGTTTCTGCGGTTAGGAACGCGAAACGTTTCGCGCGCACCGGTCACGGAAGAAGTCATGCGGCCGGCGCGACTTGATCAGCTGCCCGTGATCACCACCTGGCAGGAAGACGGCGGACCATTCATCACGCTGCCGCTGGTTTACACGGAACATCCGGCCACGAAGCAGCACAACCTCGGCATCTATCGCATGCAGGTTTACGATCCTGAGTCTGCCGGGCTGCATTGGCAAATCCAAAAAGGCGGCGGGTTTCATTATCACGCTGCGGAGCAGTTGGGCCAGCCGCTGCCGGTCACTGTCTTTCTCGGCGGACCGCCGGCTTTGCTTGTATCGGCCGTGGCGCCTTTGCCTGAGAACGTTCCGGAGTTGATGCTCGCGTCGCTCCTGCAAGGCGAGAAACTGAAAGTCACCAACGCGCCCGATGCCGAGCATCGATTAATTGCCGAAGCGGAGTTCGCTCTGGTCGGCAACGCCGCGCCACATGAACGGCGAATTGAAGGTCCTTTCGGCGACCATTACGGATATTACTCGTTAACGCACGAGTATCCGGTCTTCCATTGCGACGCGATCTATCACCGGCGCAACGCCATTTATCCGGCGACGGTCGTGGGCAAGCCCCGGCAGGAAGACTTTTTCATTGGCGATTATTTGCAGTCACTTCTGTCGCCGCTGTTTCCTCTGGTGATGCCCGGCGTGCGTGACCTGTGGAGTTACGGCGAGACTGGCTTTCATTCGCTGGCCGCCGCCGTTGTCAGCGAACGTTACGCGCGCGAAGCCCTGATGCACGGCTTCCGGATTCTCGGGGAAGGCCAATTGGCGCTGACGAAGTTCCTGATCCTCACTGACTCGGACATTGACTTGCCTGACTTTCCGCGCGTGCTGGAACAGGTGCTGGCGCGTGTGAAGTGGGAGAGCGACCTATTCATATTCGCCAATACCTCAATGGATACGCTGGATTACACCAGCGGCACCGTCAACAAGGGTAGTAAAGCGGTTCTGATGGGATTAGGCGACGCCGTCCGTGACCTGCCCCGCGAATTTCGCGGCGAACTGCCCAACGGAACCTCGCGCGCGGAGGTCTTTTGCGGGGGATGCCTCGTCGTTCAAGGCCAACCGTACACGGAAGACAAGGAGCAGGCGGCGCGACTCGCAAGTGATCCCGCTTTCGCGGGTTGGCCTCTGGTCGTGCTTCACGACGATGCCGGCGTCGCAAAATCGCCGACCGATTTTCTCTGGTCAACGTGGACACGCTTTGAACCCGCTGGGGACATCCACGCCGCTGAGACGAGAGTGGTGCGGCATCATCTGTCGTACCAAGCGCCGATAGTGATTGATGCACGCAAGAAACCTTCGCTACCTGATGAGTTGGTAGTGCGCGATGACATTGCGAGGACAGTGGACAGTCGCTGGCGCGAATATTTTCCGAAAGAAGAATCCTGACGGCTAACACAGAGGGTTACCCCTCGCCCCGCTTTGTTCAATTGCCGTAGATTCGAACATCAAGTCGTGAGTTCCATATCAATCCTCAGATGATAAACCTCGCGTATGTAGTCGCCATCGCGATTTTTGTTGGCCTTCTCCTCTTTCTGGTTCAAGCACTCAGGCGCTTACACGGCACCGCGGAAACGAGCCGTCCGCACCTATGGCGAACGCGCCTTCGCGTCACGGTTGCGCTCTTCCTGCTCGCAGGTTTGATGTGCGGAATTTGGGGGTTCCTCATTGAGCCCAATCGTTTCGTCGTGAATCACGCGACGATTCAAATCAACAACTGGCCGAATAACCTAAAGGGACTTCGCATCGCTGTCATTGGAGATATTCATGCCGGCGCCCCGTTTATCGACGATCTAAAGTTACGTTTGGTCGTCGAACGCACCAATCAACAACAGCCCGACCTGGTGGTTCTGCTTGGCGATTTCATGTCGCAGGACACCTGGCACGGTCATCGAGTCGCGCCAGAAACTATCGCCAATCATTTGAAGTATCTTCAGGCCCCGCTCGGCGTTTACGCAGTGCTCGGCAATCACGACTGGTGGGACAACGGCGATCACGTGCGCCAGGCACTTGAGCAGGCAGGCATTCGGGTCCTCGAAAACGATGTCAGCGAGGTCAAACGAGGAGGAACAAGTTTTTGGCTGGCAGGCTTGTCGGATCTTTGGACGCGTCCGCAGCAAGTGCCCGAGACGGTTGCTAAGATCCCGGCGGGCTCACTAGTAATAGCGCTGACGCATAATCCAGACGTGTTTCAGCATCTCCCCAGGACCGTCCCTTTACTGCTCGCCGCTCACACGCATGGCGGCCAGGTGAAGTTCCCCTTGATCGGCACACCGGTGGTACCGTCCCGCTTTGGCCAAAGATATTCCGCCGGTCATGTCTTCGAAAATGAGCATCACCTATTCGTCACCACCGGAATCGGCACGAGCATTTTGCCGGTTCGTTTTCGCGTGCCCCCGGAGATTGTCATCCTGACAATTGACAGCAAGTAGTCTTCAAGGCAAGTTTCTTGACAAGGCAAGCGCCAGCCAATAGAGTCGCGCACGCTTTACGCACACTCTCAAAGGAGACGAGAAGATGCGATTGCGGCTGTCGTTTACGGTCACCTTATTTGCGGCTCTCATCGTGTCGATATCCTGCACCGGCCCTCCGGGACCTCCGGGACCTCCCGGCCCACCGGGCGGATCGAGCGGCCCGCCATTTACTTGGGTTTGCACGCCGACTTTCTTGCCGCAGTCGGGCTCACCGACTCGGGCGGACCTCTACGTTCATAATCCGAGCGCTTCGACAGCTAACGTGTCCGTAAACATCCTGAACAAGGATGGAAACAATTTGGTGGGACAAAACATCCCCGGAACGTCCGGACCCCTTTTGACTTATCCCGGAGAAGCGAATGGAGCAACTGTGCCGGTTGCTTCCAATGTGACGCGCATTGTGAACTGGATGATGCCGATCAGTGGAGGAACTCCGGGCGCTGATGTCTCGGTCACTGTTCGCGTCGTGTCAGATCAACCGATCGTGGTGGCTTCGCATTTCCATTTCAATCCGATCGGCATGCCGAACGTTTGCCATCAAAAATAGTCACGGCGTTCGAGTCAGTCTGGTGCCGAACGAAATAGCGCTCGATCGCGCGCGCCTGTGTGTCAGAACGGCGAGCGGTAGGGACCCGACCTGAGCGCAACGGTGAGTGGGTGATCCCATCGCATCCACCAGCCCACGCGGGCTGCCTGTGCGGGGATCCCCGGTCCACCCACTCCGGGTTCTGAGACGCCGCGCTCCCGCGGTCTTCTGCATGAATGGCTCTGAATGGTTACGTCTGACTTAACACGTCAATGACATGAGGCACGTCGTTACTCTCGCGCATTCGAATTACACGCAGACCGAGGCTGATGAGCCACTCCCGCGGATTCGCTATCAGTGCGCCTAACCTGGCGACTCCTTCATCCAGGATCTCCAGCTCCCGGCCCAATTTCGCGGCGGGCGTCGAGTTGATCATGTTCGCGACCAACCACGAACTGGCTCGTGCCTTGTTCAAACTGAAATTGATCAGACGATCGTCGCTTTGCGATGGGAGACTGTTGAGCAGACGAATCCACGGAGAAACCTCGCCGACGTCCGCGCGAACTCTGTTAATCATGCCGCCGAGAATGTCGTTAATGCGGTTGAAATCGGTTTTCAGAGCCGGCAAAGCGTCTCCCGGGGCGACAGCTTGCGCGGCGATGCCCAAATCGAAATTTATGTGTGCATTCATCCCGATCAGGAGTTGCTGAAGAACGGTCGGGGCCCACGCATCTGCCGTTTTGAAAGCTGCAAGCCAGCATTTGCTCGCAGGTCTCCCGGCGCGAAAACTCTGCAGCGCCGATAAGTAGCGATTGGCAAACGTGACGTCGAGCTGTTCCATCCGCGCGCCGTCTTCAAAGAAGCCCGCGGCAATACCTTCCTTAACTTTGATCGTGACGTTTCGGTAAAGCGTGGCGAAGTATCCGAGCCGGCTTTGGTCCTGACGCGCGCGCAGAATTATTTGATCGAGTTCAACGAGGACTTCGTCAATAGTTTGCGGTGGCATGAGGGAGCATCCTTGCTTCAATTCTCAAGGTTCGATCTCCATCAAGTCTTTCCCGACAACAATGCGTCCTTTGAAGTGCTGGCGCACACCTTCCGACCATTGCTCGTCGGTGATTGCAGGATCGTTGCCGGGCACAAAATGAGTCAACACCAGGGTCTTCACGCCGGCCCGCGCCGCGATTCTGCCGGCGTCTTCGGTCGAAGTGTGAGAAGCGAGCAGATGTTCGCGCAGCCGCGTCGCGCCCGCATTTTGGCTAATCAACTTGTCAATGGCGGGCAGGTACATAACTTCGTGCATCAGCACGTCGGCGCCTTTCGCGAAGTCAGCCAACTCAGGCGCATAGGCCGTATCGCCGGAGATCACTATCGAACGATCCTTCGTGTCGAAACGATAAGCGTACGCCTCAGTGATCGGCGGATGGCGCACCCGTAAACTGGTGACCTTCACTTCAGCGTTCTGCATCACGGCTCCTGACCGAGTAAATTCATGCGCCGTGATCAGCTTGCGCGGATCCGTCAGGCCTTCGTCGGCAATGCGTGTGTCGATGTCGAACTTCTGGTAGGCAAAGAAATCGCTGGTTAGCTTGCGCAAGCCTGCCGGCCCGTACGTGTCGATCTTAATTGCTTGTGAGGTGACCCAGGCATTGTAGAGCAGCGGCCCGTACTCAAGATTGTGATCTGAGTGATGATGCGTGATGAAGACGTAACGCAGACGATTGAGCGCGACTCCGGCATTGATCATCTGCCGTGAGACGCCGTACCCACAATCGATCAGGTAAACGGTGTCATTGACCAGAATTGCAGTCGCGGAATTGTTGCGGCCGATCGTGCCGAGCGTCGGCCCCCCTTTGGTGCCCAGGAGCACGATGCGAGTTCCTCGCTTCTCCTGGTCCCCATTGATCCTGAACGGCAGCGCCAAACAAGCGGTGACTGCTGCCGAGCCCACGAGAAATTGTCTGCGATTCCACATGTTCTGCTTACAATCTTTGCGGCATAGCCGTTAGAGCGGCTTTGCGTCCTTGCGTGAAGTGCCTTGCCACTGCCACGGCCGATCAAGTTCTTTCATCCACCCGTACGCACAGTTTGGCTCGCCATTCTTCCCAACCCCGGGGATGTCGGCTGTCAGCGTTGAGTTAGAACCGATCAAGTCCCACGTGATGCAACTCAATGGTACTTTCAAACGACGGCTCCAGCATGTGTTCAACTGGCCGGCGTACGTCCCAATATCGATGTAGAAATAGCGATCGCCGCGTGGTCCTTGTACGAAAGGTCCGGAGAAATCGGGCGCGCCGTCCTTGCCGGTCTTTACGCCCACGGTAAATTCGAACTTTAAATCCTTTCCGGTTGACCGCTGCCTCTGCACTGCTTCGTATTTACTGCCGCGACCTTGCTGCAGGGCGAAGTCTACGCCCGCAGTTGGTTTCCTCAGGACGACGCGCAGCGATATCTGCATGCCGATCAGGATTGTGGTTGGCCAATCATGTAACACAGACCGTCCGGCGCGACGACAAAAAAGACTTTGGAGGTCTTGCTGCCGTAGGTTTGGGTATCGAGATCGGCCGCGCCGGGCTTGGTTCCCTTGATCTCTTCGTAAGCCACCTCGATGTCATCTACCTCGAAGTAGCAGCCCTCTTGCGACGAATCACCGCCATTCTCCGCCAGACCGATTTGGATTTCATCGCGCGCCAGCACAGCCGACTTCACCGGCGCATCCTGTCGCGACACGACGCGAAATCCAAAAGTCTTTTCGTAGTACGGGATGGCAGCCTCCACGTCGGCCACGGGAAGACTCATGGCATCCTCCGCGTATGGCACGGCGCGTTTGAAAATTGCTTTCATGAGATCAATCGGATAATCGACGTATTACCCCCCTGGAGCGATCCGTGAGTGGTCCGGTCGTGTTATTTCCTTTCTCCGTGTCTCCGTGCGTCCTCCGTGCCTCTGTGGTGAAAAAGATCTAAACGAACACTCACCACAGAGACACAGAGGGTCCGTGAATTACTACTCTACTTCAGGTGTTCCGAAGCAGCGTTCATTCTTCTTCCAGTCCGGCACTGACTCGGAAGGTATGACCATCCGGGTGCCGGAGGTGAAACTCGCGCACGCTTTGTCAGACCTTTGACGTTCATTGCAACTCCGCTATGGCACTCGCTTCGACAGAAAGACACCACCCGGCGTGATCTGTCTGAGCCCCGTAATCTGCCCGTTCTCTTCGACGAACTCGATGATCACGTCGGCGAATTCAGGGATGCGGAATCTCAGTCCCTTGTAAGGAATCAGTTTTTGATCGGGCGCGCCAATGCGGACCACGTAGAGCATGCCGTCAGGCCTGTACGTCACCTGAAACTTTGCGCCGCTGGGCGTCTCGTACGTGCCCGAGAGACGTTGCCCGGTTGCCTCATCGAGCGCGGCCGGCTTGCGCACGAAGGTGACTTCAGCTTCGTCGAGTGACATCGTCGCCTTATCGATGTCGCCCTGCGGATTCGTGGCAAAGTTCACCGACCACTTGCCCTCTTCCTCGTCATTTGGTGAATCGAATCGATCGTAATGAAAGTGCGCCAGCGGCAGCTTGATCTTGTGAAACTCAAACTGAA
This sequence comes from Pyrinomonadaceae bacterium, assembly GCA_036374695.1. Lineage (GTDB taxonomy): Bacteria > Acidobacteriota > Blastocatellia > Pyrinomonadales > Pyrinomonadaceae > UBA11740. The sequence continues at coordinate 18,317 of DASUTF010000183.1, read as the reverse complement.
GCGCGTTCTCTTTCATCCCGATTTTCACGCTGCCGTACGAAGGATGAGCATATTCGCCGACATAATCTGCCAGCGCGTGCGACGGTTTCGTGTCGGGCACGCGGCCGGCGCCTTCCTGCTTGCGCGCTTCGGCGCCCGCTTTCTTACTCTTCAAACGAATGTCGAGCAGCCTTTGCGTCCAGGGTGTCTCTTCCATCCCGAGCAGACGCTCGTATACGTTGTAGCTGATCGGGTTATAAAGCGGCGCCGGATGATTGCCGATGACAAAGACAATCACGCCGATGCGTTCGTTCGGCATGAACGAGACCTGCGAGTGAAAACCCGGCAGGTCGCCACCGTGAAAAGTGATGAAGCGGCCGCGATACGAAGCCGTCCAGCGCCCCATGCCGTATGCCTGGTTCAGAACTTCCCACCAGCCACGGACTTGCGCGCCGGTGTTCGGCAGCGCGATGGCCGGTTCCATCGTGGCTTGCAGGACCTTCGCCGGCAGGACTTGCTTTCCGTTGTACTTGCCGTTGTTCATCAAAGCGATGAGCCAGTGCGAAAGGTCTTCGATGTTCGAGACGATGGCGCCGGCCGCGGCGAGCCCGTCGGTGTCTTCGTAATAGGGAATCTTGTAAAGGTCGAACGAGTCGCGGCGTTCGGTGAAGGGAACTCCGTAGTCGGGTTGCTTCAACATCTCGGCAATGGTGAAGCCGCTGCTTTTCATCTCGAGGGGCTGAAAAATTCTTTCGCGCACAAACTGCGTCCAGGGCTTGCCTGACTGAAGCTCAGTCGCGTAGCCGACACCGGCGTACATCATGTTGTTGTAGAGGAACAACTGGCGCGGCGATTCCTTCGGCTCGAGATATTTCAGCCGTTCGAATAGTTGTTTGGTCGAGTAATCCGATTTGTACCAGATCGAATCGTGCCGCGTGATGCCCGTGCGATGTGCCAGCATGTCGCGCAAAGTAATCGTGTTGTTCAGATAGTTGTCGTAGAACTGAATCGTGGGTACAGATTCCTTGATCGGCCGGTCCCAGGTCAGTTTGCCTTCTTCGACCAGCAATCCCGCGGCGACCGCCGTGAACAGCTTTGTGTTCGAGGCGATCGGAAACATTGTGTTGGCGGTAATTGGCAGCTTCTTTTCGTAGTCCCGATAGCCATAGCCTTTCGCGAAGACGAGCTTGTCGCCGACCACAACACCGACGCCGATGCCCGGCGCATTCCAATCCTTCAAAGTCTTTTCCATGAACGCATCAAAGCCCGCGAGCTTTTGATTGACGTCAAGCGTGGGCGTGGCGGCCGGGGCCTGCGCCCGGACCGGCAAGGATGAGAAAGCGAAGAGAAGGGCGAACGCGACCACGTTCGCTAGCCGGCGTCGAGATGATTTCATGAAACTTGAGCCTCCAGGGTCAGTGATGAAAGTGAAGCAAACGTAGCCACGATGCTACTCAGTCAGGCGCGTGCAGTTTATTCCGGGTTGAGATTCAAGCGCACGATCTTGCCGTCAGGTCGCACCGTCATTCCAAAAACAATGTTGCCGTCCTGATACTTAAGCCGATAACGATAGACGCGGTTGCCGTCTTGTTCCGTGGCCGCGAGCAACTCGATTGCGCTTAACGGGCCATAGGTCTTGAGGAGCGCACTGGCCCCGGCGGCGCCGCGTGAAATCTGTGTCCACGCTTCGGGTGTAAATGAACCTGCATCTAACGAGCCTTCAGTAGCTTTGCTAACGATTTCTTTTGCTCGCGCGGTGACCGCAGGTTCTTTGTCTGCGATAGCTTCGGCAACGGGCGGCAGCAATTCGGCGTGGTAAATGCCGGCAACTTTCTGTGCGATGCGTGAGGGATTCGCCTGCCGCAGGTTCGCGAACACAATCACCGTCAGTTTGTCATCAACGTAGCGAGTGATGTAAGACTTGAAACCTTGCCATGTGCCGCCATGTTCGATCCGGCGATGGCCACGAATTTCATCCAAAGCCCAGCCAAAACCGTACTTCTCGGCCTTTCCGTTGTTGAGCTTGACCGGTGTCCACATAGCCACGAAGCTTTCTTTCTTGACGAGCTTTTCGGTGTAGAGCGCCGCGTCCCATTTGGCCATGTCGTAGACCGTGAGATAAAGCGCGCCATCGGCGGTCGTATTCAAAGTCGGCGAGACCCAGTTTTGGTTTTTTAGTTCACCTTTCACAAGTTGATAGCCGGCTGCGCGGTTCGGCACAATGTCGGCTTCGCTGATGATCCGCGCCGTGGTCATCCCGAGCGGCCGGAACACCCGCTCCTGCAAATAATCTCCGTAGAACTGGCCACTCGCTTTGTGAATCAGAAGGCCGAGGAGCACGTACCCCAGGTTGCTATAACTCCACTTTTCGCCGGGTTGAAAGGCTAGCGGAACCGCCTGAGCGCGCTTGAGCAATTCGTCTTCCGTGTAATCGCGACGGAAATCGAAATCGCGCGGATAATCCGCTGTACCTGCGGTGTGTGTCAGCAGGTGCCGCACGGTAATGTTCTTCCAAGCGGCGGGCGAGTCAGGGAAGTATTTGGTGATGGGATCCGAAAGACTGAGTTTGCCAGCTTCCACCAGCATCATGACCGCCATCGCCGTGAACTGTTTGCCCATCGAGCCCGATTGAAAGATGGTTTCAGCTTTTGCGGGCACCTGGTGCTCAACATTCGCCAGGCCGTAACCTTTAGCCAGAATGATCTGACCGTTTTTGACTACGGCGAGTGAGAGTCCGGGGATCCGCTGTAGTTTCATCTCGGTTCTAACCAGTTCGTCGACCCGTGCGCCGGTGGCGTCCTGAGCAAGTACGCCTGTTGGGCTAGCACTCAGCCACGCGATCACGGTCGCGGTTTTAATGGCCCGGAACCACGTTCGATTCCTGATGAATGACTTCATAATTTTAATAACGTCTCAACTGAATGGATGTTAACAATTCCCCGGTCTTACTCTTTATCCCTGATAATTTAGCTGCTGCCAGGTATTGCGGCCACACGGATCGCATACCAATCGAGTGCTCGACGACCCCGCCGCTTTCCACCGGACGCCGCCATGTTCCCACAGTGACTTTTCGGAGCCGCATTCACGGCCGCGGGCGATCCACTTGCGCGATTCAGCTTCCATGTCACTCCCCCAGGTTCCGAGCGATCGAATCAAACGCTGGATGAAACTCAGTTTCTCGGCCATGCTTTTCCCCCGGGTATCCTCGCGTCCGGCGCCGTGATAGATAGCCGTTCTGGCTACTCAGAGTCAAGCATTTGATCGCGCGCAGTTGCGGTGCACGATTCAGTAGGCCGGTCACCGATTCGGTATGTATCTCTCAGTCCTGCCGGCGGTCCCACTCCCCGTTGAACGAGCTTTCTGGCCGCGATTTCTTATCTTGTTCATGGCACACATCTTGTTTTAGTGGACAACGCCCGACTTCAGCCTCAACGAAGTAGGAATTAAGACGATGACGAGAAGTTCACAAAAACTCATTTCCCTGGCGGTGGCTGCGGCTGCCGTTATCCTATTGACGTTTGTCACCGCCGCAGGCCAAAGACGCTGGCCGGATCTCGGCAGCGTAAGAGATATCGGTCGTATCGGCGATGCCGTTAACGTCCAGATCAAAGTCGGCGAAATCACGCTCGAATCAATCGATTTTCGTAAGCAGACCGCGAGCCTGAATGTTGGCCTCGACATCGCAAATGGTTTTATTCCTGTGAGCCTCAAGGATTTCGATTATCGGTTACGCCTGGCAGATCGCGACGTGATCGAGGGTACCCATCACGGCACGCTGAAAGTCGGCGGCCGGCGGGCATCCCGCGTTAATCTGCCCCTGACGGTGCATTTGCGCTCAATTCCGGAGGTGGTCTGGTCGGCATTCACCAATCGCGGTCAGCTTCGTTACGATCTCGACTCTGCCTTTACACTGCCGTTGTTTATTACGGAAAAACGCTTTGACCAAAGTTTTTCCGGCGAAGTCCCGCTTCGTTCCCTGGTTGACGCCGCTTCAATTGTTCGCGCGCGTGATGTCAGCGGGGGCCGTTCGGGCCGCAGCATCTGGGACGCGCTACCCTGGTAACCAGTTATTCCGATTCCGGAGCGGCGTGGCGGGCACGGCGCGCCTGGTGTATTCCCAGCCACAAACTGATGACGAGCCAGAGCCCGGCCATCGGCACCGCTACGATCGACACGCCGCGCAGACCGAGACCGAGCCAACTGAGAACCGGCGTGGTCCAGGCGCCGATTTGATCGCCGGTGCGGTAGACGATCGTGTCGATAAAGTTCTTCGCTTTGTATTTGTCTTCGCGGCTGACGACGGTGAAGAGGGTTTCGCGTGCGGGACGCGCCAAAGCGAAATTTGTCGCGCGCCGCAGCGTGAGAAAGAGAACCAGAATCGTCAACGTGGGCACAACACCGACCGAGGCAAAGCCGAGTACGCTCAACGCCGGCAGAATCGCGAGCGTTACGCCGACTCCCAACCACTTCAGCAGTCGGCCCGTGATAAAGAGCTGCACGAAAATCGTCAGAATGTTTACCGCGAGATCGACTTTGGCGAAGAAGGCGGTGCGGGCGAGACGATCGCCAAAACTGCCGGCGGCGATTCCGACCTGCTGAAAATAAAGCACCGTCGAAGTGATTGAATAGAGCAGTATGTACGCCGAGATGCCGACCAGGTAAGGCGAGCTGAAGTTGTGCACGATGCCGGCCCAGATTCCACCGCCGACCGGCTTTTCGCCCGACTTTTTGGCGGGTTCGTCAGGTTGTTTGAAGACTGAGGGAAAGAAACGAACGCATTGCGCACTCAACTCGACCAGTGCGGCCGAAATAAGCAGCAAGGTGAGCGTCCCGATCTTCTGAACCAGGGTCGCAGTGATCGCTGCGCCAACAATTGCGCCCAGCGTGCCGCCGACACTGATGAATCCAAACAGGCGCTTGCCTTGCTCTGAGTTGAACACGTCCACCATGAACGCCCAGAAAACGGACAGCACAAACAGATTGAAGACGCTGGTCCACACGAAGAAAGCGCGACCGATCCAAATGTTTTGCGTGGGAAAGAAAAGCAGCAGCAGGAAAAAGATCAAAAGGTTCGCGATCAGAAAGCGATAAGCGATGGGAATGAAGCGCCGCCGTGTGAACCGCGCGACCAGCGCGGCAAAGGCGGTGTTGGCGATGAGCATTACGACGAGCGTGCCGGTGAAGAGCCACCCCAAGTTCTCAACGCCGCCCGCGGCGCCGAACTCATCGCGAATGGGACGAATGACGTAGTAACTCGAGAGGATCAGAAAGTAGTAGATGAAGCTTATAAGGAGCGCGCGGAGTTCGGTTGGCTTAACATCGACGGCCGCCCGGAGGATTTGGAGGAACGGATTTGATGTCGCCGGTTCTGTGTTCGCCACGGGAATTATCAGTTCGCCCGCTGAAGGCCAGCGATCAGACTTGAGATGCGGTCGTCTTTCTGAAGTTATCTTCTCCGTGTCTCCGTGGGGCCCTGTGTCTCTGTGGTGAATTATCTCGAGGGATATTCACCACTGAGGCACTGAGTATGCACAGAGACCAGAGATGACGAACGCGGGGCTATGCTTTTTTCTTCGCGTGCCACGCGGCGAGAACTTCCTTTTCCTTCTCGGCCGTGATGCCCGCTCTAAGCTTCGCTTGACGCTCGGCTGTCTGCTGTTTGAACCACGCCAGCGTTGCCTGCGTCGTGTCGGGCAGCGTGCGGAACGTTAGGCCTTTGTCGAGCGCCTTCTTGATGCTGATTTCTGCAAAGCCGGTCTGTTCACCGCGCGGCGGAATCCACACAGGCATATCAGCCCACGGACGAACTTTGTGTTCGGCGAGGAAGTCAGCCGGCACCCAGGTAAATTGAGCGTTGGACTTCGTCGCTTTCTTGATTCCGTCGAGCATGCCGCCGATGCCTAACTTTTTCTTCGGGCCGGTTGCGTTGAAGATGCCGGTGGTGCCTTGCTCGGCCATGCGGATGATCCATTCGGCCAGATCGCGCGCGTCGATGAACTGCACCGGGTCGGTTGGGTTGCCGGGCGCCATCACTTCGCCCCCGCGTTCGACGCGCACCGGCCAGTAAGTGAAGCGGTCCGATTCGTCGCCCGGGCCGACAATCAATCCAGGCCGGACGATGAGCGCTTTGCCGGGAAATTGTTTTTCGGCTTCCGCTTCCGAGAGAGCTTTCAGCGGCCCGTACAACCCGAAGTTCGAAGCGCGCAGCGTCGCTGAAGTTTCTTTCATCGCATCAACGCCCGTGTACTTCGCCAGCGGCGCGGTTTCGTCCGCCCCGGGTTTGCTGACATCTGAGTAAACTGAAATCGTGGAAACGAAAATGTAGCGATCGACGTTGCCTTTTAGGACTTGCGCAGCGTCGCGCACCCACACGGGCAAAGTCGTCGGCACGTCGATCACGACGTCCCACTGTCGGCCTTTCAGAGCGTCAAGCTGTCCGTTGCGATCGCCGATTAACTGCTCGGCTTCCTTTGGCAAGATGCCCGGATGCGTTCGACCGCGATTGAAAACTGTAACTTTGTGGCCGCGACTCAGTGCGTACTTAACCTGAAACGGGCCGGTGAAACCCGTGCCGCCCAGGATCAAAATGCGCAGTGGCTTCGGTGCCTTAACAATTGAACCCATGGCGCTCATGACGTCCGAATTGCCGGACAAAAATCCCAGTCCAACGCTGCCCGTGGCCAGCGCAGACAGTTGTAAAAATTTCCTTCGACTCGTTGACATGCGATTCGCTCCCTCGATCTCCTGGAATGCTGACGTTCTGGAAATAAAGCTCCGCCCCGCCGGTTTCCGCATCATTACGCCTGGCGAACCTGATTTGTTTCAAAAGGTCAGAGCAGGTGGAAAGCCGAAGGGCCGCTAAAGAATTCAGCGGCCCTTCGTTGATCCACCTTCGGAAGGGGCTATGGTTGAACCGTCGAGGCAGTGTTAAGCCCGCGGTTTATGAGCATTTTTACTTCGACGCGGCGGTTTTGCGCGCGCCCGGCGGTGGTCGTGTTGTCCGCAACCGCTTCGTTCTTACCGTAACCCAGCGGGGTAATGAAACGTCGAGCCGGAATCTTGTGATTGATCGCCAGGTATTCGACGACCGCGTCGGCCCGCGCGCGACTCAGGCGGATGTTTTTGGCTTCGCTTCCGGTTGAGTCGGTATGTCCTGAAACTTCGATCATGTAGCCCTTCGCCGCCAGGGCTTTTTCGGCGAACTCGTCGAGCTGACGTTTGGCCTCTGCCGAGAGCACAGCGCTGTTCACCTTGAAAGTAACGGCGACGCTTGCCTGTTCCTCAACTTCATCGAGCGACGTGATGCGGTCGTTCACCTGTGCGACCTGGGTGCGCGCTTCCTGTGCGATGGCGTGAAGTTCGTCGATCTGTCCGGCGATCTTCCGCTGGTTCTCTTCCACCGGGCCAACCCGCGTTTCGGAAGTAATCGCCGCGCGCATGTCAGACTCGCGGAACCTGATCTTATCGGCGACCAGTTGACCTTGCGCGTCGCCACGCCCTTCGACTTCGACGATTAAACCGCGCAGGATGTCCGTAACGGGATACTTCTTACCGCTGCGCAGGAACCCGCCGTTCGTTTTGATGCTCGTGTGATCGGTGATCAGCACTTGATAATCGGCGCGGGAGCGATCGCGAATAGTGAATGTGTCGGCGTTACGTTCAATCACAACGCCCTGGAATTTCATCTTGGCGCCGTTCGGCACTGGCCGGAAAATCTGCGCCGGACCTTGAGCCGTCTCAACATTCGGCGTTTGGGCGAAACTCAGTGACACCGTGCTCAGCAAGAGGGCGGCTGCGAAAAAGAATGCGACTGCGCGTAGTTTTCTCAGTGTGCGAATATTCATTCAGGACTCCTTTTTAGATGATGTTGTTGTCTTACAAAATCCGCGCGCCGGTTGAGGAGGGAACTGCCCGGGCAGTGTTGACGCTACGAAAACGAGGATTCTTTCGTAATCGGCCTGGCCTTGTGTTGCAAAAAGCAGATCGTTCCGTGGTGAATGGTTGCGCTAACCTCCGGCGAACTGTTGCCCAAGCACAGGCGTTAGAGCGTCGAGAACGCGCGAGTCGTCGCCTAAATACAAAACAATCAAGCGCCGCTGCCGATAAAAATGAGGTGTTCCCATCCACGAGGGTTTACTGTGACCGATCGTCATGCCGTCACTGCTAATTCTTGCGACGTCTCTTTCGAAAGCCGCAGCATTAGCGTAGGAAAAGACCCAAACGGCCTGCTGATTCACGTGAATGACCCGGCCCTGGGCAGCGAAGAAGGGCTGGGAAATCCTTTCCTTTGAGAGGGTCACCGCCGCTCCGTGCGCGCGCAGGTCCTGGATTAGTCTGGCTACATCCGGCGGCTTGGGTTGGCGGCGACCGCTCCGAGTTTTTGATTGTTGCGTCAGCGCCTTCGAGTGCATAGGCGTGAGCAGATCCGAACAGAGAACACCGAAAATAAGAAGAATAAGAACGGGAATGCTGTTTGGTTTCATCGCCTTACAATCGCCCCTGGCTTAATTGGATCGCGCGGTCTGGTTCTTCTAAATCGTTGAAACAGCGCATAAAAAAGTGGTTGACAACGGAAGTTGCGGCACCTATTCTTAACCGACCCGTAATCCAGCATCGTTTCAGCAACGGGCCATCCCTCGGAATGCGATTCGAGATTCGATCCTAACACTTGAAAGGAATAAAGGAATGAAGAGATCCAGCACCCGTATATTTGTTGTGGCAGTTGGCGTATTCGCTCTCCTGGCGTTAGGTAGCGTCGCCACTGCCGATCACTCCTGGAACGGTTATCACTGGGCGCGCACCAGCAATCCGTTCACGTTAAAAGTCGGTGATAACGTCAACTCAACGTGGGATCCGCACCTGGACATTGCCATCAGTGATTGGAGCCAATCCGTGGTTTTGGATCTTACGAAGGTCGCCGGAGGTACGAATCCAAAGAACTGCCGTCCAACCGCAGGTCGCATCGAAGTGTGTAATTCCAGATACGGAAATACTGGCTGGTTGGGTATTGCCCAAATCTGGGTCACGGGCGGAACTCACATAACGCAGGGCACTTCCAAGATGAACGATACGTACTTCAATAGCCCGCCCTACAATGTCCCAGCATGGCGACAACTGGTGATGTGTCAGGAGATTGCTCACGATTTTGGGCTGGATCATCAGGACGAAGTCTTCAATAACCTTAATCTCGGTTCCTGTATGGACTATACCAACGACCCCGACGGTCCGCCCAGCAATGAGCATCCGAACCTGCACGATTTCACGCAGTTGGAGCTGATTTACCAACACCTCGACAGCACCACGACGGTTGGCCAGGCGATGCCGAATGGCAAAGGGCAGTCTAACCTCGATAATCCGAGCGATTGGGGACGGCTGATGCGTTCTTCACGCAACGGACGCGTGCAGGTCTTTGAACGCGACTTCGGCGGCGGCAACAAGGTAATTACTCACGTTTTCTGGGCAACCAGCGAGGAGCGAGAGCGCGATCAGTAAAATTGAACCGTTAGGTTCAATCAATCAGGTCTAACGAAAAAGGGCGAGACTTTCGGGTCCCGCCCTTTTTACTTGTCCTTCGGACAGGTATTCAAAACAGAGAGGGTTGCCGCTTCTTTCCCACAAAAAAGTTTCGCGCCGGTGAATGATCAAAGACTGTGCGGCCATCCAGCGAAGCTGAAATCGCATGCTCGTGCTTCATGATGGCTTCAAAGTCAGCTTCGGGCTGCAGACGTTTTTCAACGGACCGCGTGAAGCGTTCCAGACGGCGGAGGGCTTGAAGCTTTTCTTTGCCGAAATCCAAATTTACCCGTGCGCTACCGCGCCCGGTACTGGCCTGTTTCGCCCGATCCAGCGCACTCCGCAGAAAGTTCATCGACTCATCGTACGTTTTCAGCGGCACGGGAAACGGGTGGCCATCCTTGCCGCCATGCGCAAACGAAAAGCGCGCGGGATCGTTGAATCGCGTGGGCGCGCCGTGAATGACTTCCGCGATCAATGAAAGGGATTGAAGAGTTCGCGGTCCGAGCTTTTCCAGCAGCAACAACTCAGCAAAGTTGTGCAGGTCGCGTTCGTAAGCAACCGCGAGAATTGCCCCCAGTCGTTTCAGGTCAACGTCTGCAGCGCGGACATCATGATGTGAAGGCATCCCGAGATGGAGAACCTCACCGAGCGTTTTGTCCGGATGCTGCTGCGCAATGTCGAGCATTGCTTTCTGTGCCGGCTTCGCGTCAACGTCTACCAGGTTCATGATTCTGCCCTGGTGCTCGCCGACGATGCCCGTGTGCGGTGCTTCGACAAAATCTTTTACCGTTGCCGCGTGCCAGTGATAACGGCGCGCCATTCCGGTTGCGCCGTTCAGGCCCTGTTGCACCACCGCCCATTCGCCCGCCGCCGTCACGATGAAACTGTGAAGGTAGATCTGAAAGCCATCGGCAATCGCGTTGTTGTCTATGCGCGCGGTTAAACGGCTGGTGCGCACAAGCGATTCGCCGTCAAAACCGCGACGGTAGGCGATCGAACGCAGTTCACCAGGAGTGTTGCGTGAAAACCGGCCGCGCCCTCCGCAGATGTAGATGCCCAGTTCGTTTGCCTTCGGTGCCAGCCCGCGTTTTAGCGCGCCCATTACCGAAGTTGTCACGCCTGACGAATGCCAATCCATTCCCATGACCGCGCCCAGCGCCTGAAACCAAAACGGATCGCTCAATCGAGACAGAAAAGCCGACGCCCCGTAGTCATGAATGATCGCTTCGGTGATTGCCGTTCCGAGCGCAGTCATTCTTTGCGCCAGCCAGTCAGGCACACGCCCGCCGTGCAGTGGTAGATCCGCAACTCCCGAGCGTTTCATGGATGGGATTGTAGCCGAATATTGCAACGCGTGTCGCGTCGCGGCAAGTCAGTTCTGCGGTAGTCGCAGCGTGAAGATCGCTCCGCCACCTGAGGCGTTCGCAGCGCTGAGCGTGCCGCCGTGCTGAGTTACGATCCGATGCGCCAGCGGCAGGCCCACCCCATGGCCATGTGACTTCGTAGTGAAAAATGGAATAAAGATTTTGTGAAGGTCCGAAGCTTCAATGCCGGGACCCGAATCGGTAATCGCGATGCTGACCCAAGTTTGGCCGGGTTCGGTTTCAATCGCGGTTTGAACTATCACCCAGCGATCATTCTCTTCATCTGGAATTGCTTCGGCGGCGTTGCGTATCAGATTCAGGAGGGCCTGGCGCAACATGCGCACGTCGGCTCTGACCAGGATATCCCTGTAGCCCCCCTTCGCAATCGGGTGAACGCTGTCACCCTCACGCAGAAGATCGACCCGACGACTCTCGAAAAGAGTGGCCAGCTCGCGCGCGCAATCATCGATCAGTTCGTCCAGCGAAATCTCCTCGAGCTGCAAAGGCTGTGGCTTTGCGAAATTCAGGAACGCAGTAGTCATCTCAGAAAGATTCCGCACTTCCTGAAGCAGCGCATCCGCCGCGCTCTTTGTGCGTTCGTCAGTGTCGATGCTTTGCAGGAACTGCGCATAGCCGTGCAGCGCCGCCAACGCATTCTTGAATTCATGCGCGAGCCCGGCGGACATCTCACCCAGGCTCGCCAGGTTCTGCTTCAACGCTATCTGTTCGCGCAATTGCGTGACTTCGGTGATGTCTGTGATCAGGCAAAGCGCACCTTTCGAACCTGTCGCCGAGGGATCTATAGGCGCGATGGTCGCGCCGAGCCGCTTCGGTTGCGGGGAAGCATTGGCCTCGATTTCTTCGCGCCGAAAAATTTGTCCGCTGCCGAGGCACGCATCGACCAGGTCTGCCAAAGCGGGCACGTCGCGAAAGATAGTGCGAAAGTGCTCGCCTTCCAGTTTCGTGACCGCGTCGAACAATAGATGCGCCGGCGCGTTTGCGACCGTTGCTTTCCCCGACAAGTCGAAGGCAATCAGACCCGTCGGCATGCTCGCGACGATCCGCTCGCTGAAGAGTTCGGCCGAATCCGCGCGCTGGCTCGCTTCCGCGGTCAGGCGCTCCAACTCCTGCTGTTGCGCCTGAAGTTGCGCGACGACAGATTGAAATGTTTCGAGGACGAACGCCGCTTCATTCTGCGTCTTGCCGGATCGGGCGACGGGCACGCGCTCGGCCTCGCTAATCAGTTGGTTGTAAGGGCGAAGAATCCCCCGCAGCAGCCAGGCGATCGCGACCAGGCTCATGAACAGTGCGACGATGAAACTCGTCAGCAGGAATGGCTGGTAAACGCCCGCGACCTCAGGAGCGAAAGCGAAGACTGCGAAGATGAAGACCGCGGCGACGAGAAATGCCGCCGCCAGGATGGTGAGCGAAAGTTGCCGCCCGCTAATTCGCATGAGTTATCAAAACTGGGACGCGTACCATTCGATTATGCGATGGCCGAAGAACAGACTGAAAATGGCGCCGATGCCCAGAAAGATTCCGAACGGCAGCATCATCTGCAGGTTACGTCCGCGCTTAGCCATCACCGCGATGCCCGCGAACGAACCCGTAAAAACGCCAAAAAAGATCGTGAGCAGCGCCAGGCGCCACCCGAGATAGGCGCCGACCATGAACATCATCTTGACGTCCCCGAGCCCCATCGCCTCAACTCCGCGCAGCTTCTCCCAAATAAATCCCATCAGCCAGAGCGAGCCGCCGCCTATCAGCGCGCCGATCGCTGCGCCGATCAGCGACACACTCCACACCGGAAGCTGAGGCATCTGCGTTCCCAGCCCGGGCAAATCATCGAACTGTTCAGGCCCGGCGAGATAAGGCAGCGCAATACGCGTCAGCACGGCGAAGATGATTCCGGGATAAGTGATCACGTTCGGCAGAATCATGTGCTCGGCGTCGATGAAGATCAGCGCGATGAGCGCCGCCACGAAAGCCAGATCGAATGGCAGCGCATACGAAATGCCGTCGCGCAGGGCGACAGCCACGAAGAGCAGCGCGGTCAAAGCTTCGACGATTGGATAACGGATGGAAATGGGATTGCGGCACGAGCGACAGCGGCCGCGCAGGATTAAGAAGCTCAGAATTGGAATGTTGTCGTAGGCGCGCAAAGCCGTGCCGCAAGACGGGCAGGCAGAATTCGGAAAGACTATCGATTGTTCAAGCGGGATGCGATGAATTACGACGTTGAGAAAGCTGCCGATGATGGCGCCGAGAATTCCCGTGAACGCGGCCACGATTGGCAGCGGCACGTCCAGGACGTTCTCGATCGCCAACAGGCTCATTCGTCTGCGATTGTAACCCGACCGGGAAGCCCTGCCTACTGGATTTATCGGTCCCGAAAGGTGTCAGAAGCCCGCGCGTAAGCAAGGGCTACCTTCGCAGTGCACCGACATTGAATGATCACGCCTCGTGCCCTCCCTCACGGTCCGGCTTCTGACCCGTGGTCTGCAGCTCCAACAGCAACTTATGCTTCAGGGACGCATGACGCGCGGCAAACTTCGCAATCATGAGTCCCGCTGAGCCGTCGCGAAAGCCGGACTTCAAAATGTAGCTGCGCACGAACGCCGAAGGACCTGCGACGGCGGCTTGCAGCGAAGACGTGCGCTTGCCTTCGCGAAACATCTGTTGCGCGCCGAGCGGGGCATAGCGTTCTTCAATCATCTGCTGATGATGCGCTGCGTCGCGCACCGTGTGGTGAAGCAAGTCTCCGGAAAGCGTTTCGACTCGCGATCCCGATTTCATGGCGAAGGATTCATGAATCAGCCGGTCACCCCAGCTTCCGTGTCGCCGGTTGAAAAGGCGCAATTGAAAATCCGGGTACCATCCACCGCCGCGAATCCAGCGGCCCATGTAGAACGTTCGCCGCGCGAGCCGATAACCGTCAGCCAACGAAGTGTCGGGCCTGCGGCGCAAACCCGCGATTGATGATTCCAGTTCCGGCGAGACTCGCTCATCAGCGTCAAGACTGAGAATCCAATCGTGCGCGGCCGCGTCGGTCGCAAACTGCTTTTGCTTCGCAAATCCGGGCCATTTGTTGATAAGGACCCTGGCCCCGCAGGTTTGGGCGATTTCGCGCGTGCCATCGGTGGATTCCGAATCGACGACGACAATCTCGTCCGCCCACGCAACCGATTCACAAGCGGCGCGAATGTTTTCTTCTTCGTTGAAGGTGATGATGCAGGCGGAGATGTTCATTGCCAATTGCCGATCTACGATTGCCGATTAGTATACATTTCGCTAATCGGCAATCGGCAATCTTCAATCGGCAATGCCCGTTACTCCTTGGTAGGCTCAACCGAAATATTGTTGATGCGGAGCGTCGAGCCGGTGGCGCGCTGCAGATCCGCGAGCGCCTTGTTGTAATCAGTTTGCGCCTGGAGTTCGTTCGTGCGCGCGTTGGTTAGCTCGTTCTGCCGCTGCAGCAAAAGAAACGTCGTCGAGCGACCCACTTCATAAAGCTTCTCTTCGCCGGCGAGCTGCTGCTCGGCGCTTTCTCGCGCCATACGCGAAGTCAGCACGCGGCGACGCGCGGTGTCCACGGCCTGCGCCGCGTTGCGGACGTCCATTTCAATTGCCTGATCCTGAGAGCGGAACGAAGCTTCGAGCTGGTCGCGTTGAATGCGCGCGCCCGCCAAATTTGCTTCGGCCGTTCGATTCTTGAAAGGAAATGAAATCGTCACCCCAACTGTCAGGTTACGCGTGTCGCCACTGAACAGGTTGCGCAGCGTTTGACCGTATCCACCCACTAGCTGGGCCGGGGGGCCGCCGAGGATTGCGTCTGGGGGAGTTGCTACGGGAAATCCAGAACGACGTTGGATGTCCTGAATTTGATTCAACAGAAAGGCGCTCGCGTTTGTCGACGGGTTACCTGAAATCAGTGGGACAATCGTTCCCGCCGGCAAACCCGTCGGCGATCCCGCTAATCCTGTCGTAGCTATTGTGCCTGTCAAATCAATCTGCGGCTTTGTCTGGTTCTTGTAGTAATCAAGGTCGATGGCATTGATTTCCTTCTGCAGGTTCAGCCGCCGAATCTCGGGCCGGTTCTTGTGCGCTTCGTCGAGCGCGAGTTGCAGATTCACCGGCGACAAATCGAGCACCGGCGTATCAGTCGGCGTGATCTGGGCCGTCCACTCGGGCGCGGCCGGGTCGCGCAGCATCAACTGCTTCAAAGTATTCTCGGCGATAGAAACATTCTGCGTCGATATATAGAGCTGCGTCTCGCGCGCCGAAATGTCCGTCTGTACCTGGGCGCGATCGAGCGGAGCCTTGGCGCCGGCTTCAATCTGCGCTTCGATGTTGCGCATGTTCTGGCGCGCGACGTTTAGACTCTCGAGCTGGTTTTGCTGATTGCGCAGCGCAAACACCAGGTTCCAGTAAGCGGCCTGTACCTGCGAAATAATCTGAATCGTCCGCTGCCGAAAATCTGAATCGGTTTGCTGAATGAATTTCTTCTGAATCTTAATCGAGCGGCGATTGAGGTCGATGGTTCGATTCCGAAACAGCGGCTGATTGAATTGCAGCGACAAGTTCGACGAGTAGAACGGACTCAGCGAGCTGAATGTATTACTTGTCGTTTGACGCGAATTGGCAAAGCTCAGAGTGTAGTTGCCTCCGCCTCGCTCGAAATACTTAGTGAGCGAAGGGCTGAAGTTAAAAATCGTTGTGGTCGTCGTACCCGCCGCGCCGCCGCCGCCCAGGCTGCTTTGCTGCGGCGTGATGTTGTGAATTAACTGCGGCGTTATGCTGAACGTCGGATCGTACACGCCGTAAAGCCCGCGCAGTTGCGTCTCAGCGTAGCGCACGTCGTCGCGTGCGATTTCGATCTCATTGTTGTTCTGGAGCGCCTTTCGAATCGCATCGGTCAGCGACAGGCTCAGGATGTTGCTGCTGATGATTCCAACCCGCGAGAGATCCGGCATCGGCATCACCGGCTGCGCCTGCTGCACCGGGAAGTTTGGCTCGCGCGGCTCCGGCAAGGTCGGATCGGGAGGCGAGGGAACCGGTGTCGGCTGCACGAGAACGCCCGGCGGCGACTGTGGCGAGATTGGCTGCGTTCCCGGCGGTGCATTCGGCGCGGGCGTTGGCAAAGGCTCCTGCCCGGGCGGTTGGACGGCGGGGTTAACCGGCGTCGGTCGCGGGGTCGGCGTTTGCGCCACCACGCTGCCCGTGGCCAGAACCGAAACTGTCAGCAGCAAGGCTAACGTCGCGATCTTTGAAGAGACTCTCATTTTCGGGTGCTCCTGCAATAAAAAGCTGAACCTGAAACTTTAAACTTGAAACCTGAAACTGCGTCAACCGTACGCGATTCAAACACAAATCCGCCGCAAAAGGTCAAATTTCTACTACGTTAACAATTAGCGAGCGGTTTCAAGAAGCTGAGGAACACCAGCGAGGAGGGCTGAAAGTAAGCGCGGCCGTGCGCCGATCATTACGCCTTACCCTGACAACTAACCCCTTGACCGTGCGAGATAGGTGCTTACCCCTCACGAGGTGAATCAAAGGGCTTCTCACTCCTCGGCCCCCTTTATTTAGCACATGGGTGTAGATCATGGTCGTTCTGACGTCTTTGTGGCCGAGAAGTTCCTGGACCGTCCTTATGTCATACCCATCTTCCAGAAGGTGCGTCGCAAAGCTGTGCCTGAAGGCGTGACAGGTTCCATTCTTGCGCACGCCGGCCTTTCGCAAAGCGGTCTTAACTGCGCGCTGCACATTCTGTTCATTCAGGTGATGTCGCCTCACCTTTCCTGATCGGGGATCGACTGACAACTTGTCGGCGGGAAAGACGTATTGCCACGCTAGCGCACGGCGGGCGTTCGGATATTTTCGGTCGAGCGCGTATGGCAAATAGACTTCGCCAAACCCACGCCTCAGGTCGGCCTCGTGAAGTTGACGAACACGTTCAACGTAGGCGCGCAATGGCGCTACAAGAGAGCGCGGCAACATAGTCAGGCGGTCCTGTTCACCTTTGCCATCGCGGACGCAAATCTCATTGCGAGCGAAATCTAAGTCCTTCACGCGTAACCGAACTGCCTCCATGATTCGCAGTCCGGAACCGTACAGGAGCGCCGCGATCAGCCGTGTCGTGCCGCTCATTGCTACTAAAATCGCATTTGCTTCAGCCTTTGTGAAGACTACGGGTAAGTTCCGCGAGGCACGTGCTCTTACTACACCTTCGATATCCGGCAGTTGAATTTGTAAGACTTGCTTGTAGAGAAAGAGCAGGGCATTAAATGCCTGGTTCTGGGTAGAAGCTGCTACATGTTCATCCACAGCAAGGTGCGTGAGGAAGCTTCGGACGGCGTCGGTGTCCAGTTCCCGAGGATGACGCTTGCCATGAAAAATTATGTAACGTTTGATCCAGCTTCGGTAGGTTTGTTCGGTTCGCAGGCTGAGGTGGCGTACCCTCGCAATGTCACTCACTTGATCGAGTAGCTTTCGGCCAGCCATGAGTGGCGCATAATACCGGGATTTCCGGCATTATGACTTTTGACTGCGGCTCGTCACATCAAAAGGGTTAGGATATTTAGGTTTGAGAACGCCTGAGAAAAATTCAACTACGCTGAGCGATTTAAAGGGTGCTGATTTGTGTCCGTAATCTGAGTAGGTAGTGGGTCAGTTTGAGGTGGCACGCGCATCTTGCGCGTGATTCACGGGCGGGACGCCCGTGCCACTCTTTCAAACTGACCCACTACCTCTGAGTATTATCAGTCACGCATACAACCGGTCCTGCGGTATTATAGCCATTGCGATCTAATTAGACGTTCGACATCTTCTGCTGAACTCTGATGGATGAACTCACTCGATACATCGTCACCTATTATCCAACCTTGATGACCTCCAACGAGAAGGTTGCCTATAGGGCTTCTTTTGCGGAGGAGAAAGCTGAGAATCTTGAACCGGGCAAGCTCCAGACGATGTTGCGTGAGAAGTGGGGCTCAAACGATCCTGAAGTTGTCGCACTCTTAAAGAACGGTCGCGATGAATTCCTGCGAAATGTGAAAGACAGAATTCTCCGCGAACAGCCGAACGAAGTCTTTCTGAACTATTGTCCAAAATGCGGCGCGCTGACGAAATCACCGAGGGCTCGGCAGTGCCCAAAGTGCTTTTACTCGTGGCACGACGATGTCGAACAAATCGTTGGACGCGAGCGGCGGGGGCGTGAACCGCAAGGATGAAGGATGAAGGATGAAGGCGGAAGGATGAATGGCTTCGCGCCGCCGCGTCATCTCAGACGTTCGATGCCTTTCTTTCAAACCTAGCTACTGCGACGCTTAATCTCCCGATTTGTGAAATTTGTCGTTGGTAGTCGTCTCGCTCAATTCTTATTTGTCATCCATCTAATTTTGGTCGTCTATGCCGTCCACACATTGCCGCCGGCAAATCCAGACTCGTGGGGTTCCGGTG
>DASUTF010000182.1:0-8351 GCA_036374695.1 Pyrinomonadaceae bacterium | reverse complement strand
CTCCCGGAGGGAGCGGGAGCTGTCACGGCAGTTTTATTCGCGCACGCATAACTCGCTGTGGCCGTCAGATTCGTAGAACAGGTACTTCCGCCAAACCTCGTCAGCGCGGCCGATGTAGCGCATGATTTGCCGGTTCACGTGTAGTGAAAACGCGCGCGGTCGTCGCAGCAGGTGCATGCCCGACTCTTCCGGAGTGCGGTTGCCTTTCCGGTGATTGCAGCGTTTGCAGCACGCCACCAGATTGTCCCAGGACGATTCCCCGCCGCGCGAGCGCGGAGTGATGTGATCCAGAGTCAGTTCAGCCGGCGCAAACTGCTTGCCGCAATACTGGCAGCACGAATGATCGCGCAGCAGAATGTTCTTGCGCGAAAGCGAGCGCCGCTCAAAAGGAATGTGCCGGTATTCCGTCAGGCGAATCACGGCCGGCGCGTGCATCTCGATTTTTTGCGAATGCAGCATGTGCCCGTTGTGCTCTTCCATGCGCGCCACGCCTTTAAAGATCATGACTACCGCGCGCCGCTCAGTGCATACATTGATCGGCTCGAACGAAGCATTCAGAACCAGGACGCGCGCGTTCATGGTAGAGGCGATATTACGCGAGCCTCTCGGAAAGTGTCAAAAAAGCGTGTCGGAGAGCCCGGGTTCGGTTGCGAAAGTGGCACGGGCGTCTCGTCCGTGAACCAGGCGCAGGACGCGCGTGCCACATTACCGTTAATCCGCGCGCCGGTTCTTCGGCAGCCCAAGCGCGAAGTGTGCTCCGCGCATCATGTAGGCCGTGAGTTGAAAAGGAAACCGCGGCAGGTCATTGAAGAGGGCGCGGCTGACGATGGTCCCTTCGATGGCATTGGGCCAGCGATGCCGAAAACCGGGGAGCAGGGTGCGGGGCGAGCGGAGGTGGCTTGCCATTGGCGACTTGTGCCTTAAGGTCATGAAGGGCGCGGTCGCTTCCCACTCTCTCAATACCGTGCCGGTCAGCCACTGTGGCAAAGGTTTCGCATCGTCGGCCGCCGGCGTGCCGGTTATGTTCGCACCAAGTAACTCATGCGCCAGCTTGAGCGCGCAGTTTATCCAGTTGGATGTTTGCCGGCTCGGGCCGACGCAGACGTTCCAATCGAAATTCGCTGGTCGCGATTCAACTGCCGCCGCGACATCGCACAACCAGAGCGGCCGCCAGGCGCCCTCGCGCAGCATGTGAATCGACAATATGCGAAGGTGATCTTCGGCGCCCGGAATGCGCACTTCGCTTTCGCTAAGCTTCATCGACTGCGAGCGGGAGTAGATTTCTTTCCAATCACCGCTGCCAAGTGTCGCGAACTCGCGATGCAGATCGACGATCACGCCGGCGTCGGACAATCTCTTCAACGCGACTTGGGCCGCGGCTATTTGCCGCTGGGGGACGCATACATCAACGTCCACGTAAGGCCTGAGTCCCTCGTCTCCGTAAAGCCCGGCCGCGGCCAGGCCCTTCACCAGCATCGACTCGATACCGGCGGAATCGAGCGCGCCGAAGATCGATTCAATTCCCTGTCGGTGAATCACGGCCAGAACCGTATTCCGTTCGTAATGGCTGCGAAGTTCGGCGGCCGAAGGAGTGTCTGTCAGATGCGAGTAACGAACACGCCGCCATGCTAGTCCAGCGACACCCGCGCCCAACAATTGGGGAGTTATCGCCGACAGTTCGGCGGCTTCAAGCTCTAACGGAGGTGGAACTGCGCGCCACGAGCCGGCGAGCGTCTGCGCTATCAATCGACCGGCCGATTCTGTGGGGTGATTGAACATCATGTCAGGACCGCCAGGCTAAGGCTCATCAACCACCGAGGTCACAGAGGAAGAAGCGTGCAAAGAGCTAAGGGCGAAGCGCAGAGGGCAGAGCCACCAATGTTGTCGATCGGGAACTTCCACTAACTCTTTCCCCCTCCCTTTGCCCTTAGCTGTTTGGTTTTCCTCTGTGTCCTCTGTGGTGAAAGATCTGGAACGCTACTTTCGAAATCGATCTGTCGCTTCGATCAAAGCGCTCAGGTTGCCGGGCTCCAGGACTGAGTGACCAGCGTCGGGCGTGATGTGCAGATGAGCTTCCGGCCACGCTCGATGCAGGTCCCACGCGCTTGTCATCGGACAGACAACGTCGTAGCGGCCCTGCACGATTACCCCCGGAATGTGCCGAATCTTTCCGACGTTTTCAATCAGGAAATTTTCCGTGGGAAAGAAACAGTTGTTCATGAAGTAGTGACATTCGATCCGGGCAAAGGCCAACGCAAACTCCGGATCAGCGAACCTTTCGATCGATGCCGGATCGAAAAACAGTTTGGAAGTGCTGCCTTCCCAGATGCTCCACGCGCGCGCCGCCGCCACCTTCTCTGCTTCATCGTTGCCGGTGAGCCGCCGGTAGTAAGCGCTCACCATGTCATGTCGCTCATTCTCGGGAATGACCTTCAGGTACTCTTCCCAAACGTCTGCGAACAGCCAACTAGTGCCTTCCTGATAAAACCACTTAATCTCTTTCGGCCGGCAGAGAAAGATGCCCCGCAGCACCAACTCGGTCACTCGATCGGGATGCTTTTCGGCATAAGCCAATGCCAGCGTGCTGCCCCACGAACCGCCAAAGACCTGCCACTTATCGATGCCCAGGTGCGCGCGCAGCTTTTCGATATCAGCCACGAGGTCCCATGTTGTGTTCTCTTCAAGCGACGCGTGCGGCGTGCTCTTACCGGCGCCGCGCTGATCGAACAGCACGACCCGGTAAGCCGACGGATCGTGAAACTGCCGATACTCGGGCACCAACCCCCCGCCGGGCCCGCCGTGCAGAAACACGACCGGCTTACCGTTCGGATTGCCGCACTGCTCGTAGTGGATGCTGTGAAGATCCGAGACCTTCAAGTGTCCCGAATCGAAAGGTTCAATCGGAGCGTAAAGATTCCTTAGTTCAGCCATTTGTTACCCGTTGTTCTTGTTCAAAATTTGCACGCTTATGCTCGAGCGATCGTGAGCACGTAAACGTCAGCCGCGCCGGCTGACTTCAAAACCACGGCGCATTCGCAAACAGTCGCGCCGGTGGTGAAAACATCATCGATGAGAAGTACACGCCGGCCGGCGATGGGTTCTGGCCGCCGAACTTCAAATGCACCCTCGACACTGTCGCGCCGAGAGCGCGCGTCCATTCCGGCGCGGTGGCGTTCGGTGTGTACTCGCCTGACCAGACTGTATTCGTCAATCGGCAGCTTTGTCACGCGCGCGAGTTCGCGCGCCAACACGCCCGCCTGATTGAAACCTCGCTCGCCTTCGCGCGCCGCGTGCAGCGGGACCGGCACGATCAAATCGGCTTCGGCCAACGGTGCGCGTTGTTGAGTCCGCCGCAGCGTTTCCAGCAGCCGACGCGTCACGTTTGGCTCACGTTTTAACGCCAGGATCGAAGCCCGCAAAGCCCCTTCGTACAATCCGCAGGCGCGCGCGCTGGTGAAACTGTCGGCGTCACATCGTCCACAGCGGACCGTCTGCCGTTTCTCTTCCGGAACGGCGGCCTTACTTAAGGCGCCACATTTCCAGCACAGCGTATCATCCTCATCGAAAATACGCGTCGCGTCCCAACACCTGGAACAAGCGACTCCATCGTGACGCGAATCAACCGATCCATCGCAGGCAGCACATCTCTGCGGATAGACCAGCGCCAGCACTGAGTCGTAAGCGCCGCTGATTACGCTGGCATTCATGCGCTGAGATACAACCACCAGTCAATCCAAAGCGCCGTCGCCGTCCGGCAAGCCCGGATCTGCCGCGGCGCACTCCAAATTCACACACAAAAGCGGCCACCCGTTAGGGAGGCCGCGGATTATGTCACAGCTTTCGAAAGACGGTGAACCTACTCCTCGTCTTCCCCCAACTGGCCTCGCTCAATCAAATCCTGGCAACGGATGCAGTGACGCGCCCACGGCACCGCCTCCAGACGCTTCTCCAGAATCGGTTCGCCGCAATTTATGCATTTGCCGTACTCACCCTCAGAAATGCGCGCCAGGGCGGCGTCAATCGAATCCAGAAGCTGCCGATCGTTGGTGGACATCGACATCAACAACTCTTTCGTGTAAGCGTTCGCGGCCATGTCGGCCGGGTCCTGCGTTGCTTCGGCATCTCGCTCACGGCTGTAGGCCTCGGCTGCCTGGACCTGACCCACCAGCGCGACGCGCCGCTCTGCCAGTCTGTCTTGATACGTTTTTGCTTTTCTCTTATCCATTAGTGCGTTTCAAACTCCCTCAAAATGAATTTATTTCTGATAAGGCAATCCGCGATTGATCGCAAAGGCGCGATAAAGCTGTTCGCAGGCGAGCACGCGCGCCATTTCATGCGTCAGAGTCAGACGCGACAAGCGCCAACGCGCGTCCGCTCGTGATTGCACCTCTGTCGAAACTCCTTCGGGACCTCCAATCACAATCGCCACTGCCTTCGTCCCGTCGTTCTCCCACCGCTGCACCTGCCTGGCCAACTCCTGCGAACTCCAATCACTGCCATTCAGATCCAGCAAGACCGCGAGGCTTGAATCTCCGATCGCATCGATTATCCTTTGCGATTCTTTGGACACTGCCCCCGCGTCCCGGGTTCGGCTTTCTTTGACCTCGACGATTTCACAGCGCGCAAATCGCGAGAGCCGTTTTAAGTAATCATCAATCAGCGACCGCAGCCGCTCATCCTTAGTCTTGCCGGGCCAGATGAAGCGAAGCTTCATAACAGACGTCAGATATCAGACATCAGATGTCAGACATCGCCTTGTCTTTGCTGACGTCTGATGTCTGACGTCTGACCTCTGATATCTGTTCTTCCCGGGCCAGCCGCTCGTACAAGTTCTTCCGACTGATGCCGAGGATGCGCGCTGCCTCAGTTTTATTTCCCTTCGAGGCCGCCAGAACCTCGCGGATGTAATTCGCTTCAATCTCCGCCAGCGTCGGGGGGCGATTCTCGCGCGCGCGGCGCTCGGCGGCGGCGCGCAAGCCGTCCGGCAAGTGCCCAGGCTCAATGCTCGAACCGTCGGCGACGATCACTGCGCGCTCAATGATGTTTGCCAGCTCGCGAACGTTGCCGGGAAAATCGTAACTTTTCAAATAACGCATTGCTTCCGGCGAAATCTTTTTCGCGCGCGTGCCGTGCTTCTGCGCATAGGTAGCCGCGAACAGGCGCGCCAATGGCTCCAAATCCTTCTGCCGGTCGCGCAACGGCGGCACCAGAATGTGTACCACGTTCAATCGGTAAAACAGGTCGTCGCGAAACGCGCGCCGCTCGACTGCATTTTTCAAGTCAGCGTTCGTCAGCGCGATCAGCCGCGCATCGACTGAAATCGTTTTCCGGCCACCCAGGCGTTCAAACTCGCGCTGTTCGATCACTCGCAGAAGCTTGGCCTGCGCGTCAAGCGGCAGGTGCGCAATCTCATCAAGCACGAGCGTCCCGCGATGCGCCGCTTCCAAACGCCCCGGCTTCGCTTCGCTGGCGCCGGTAAAGGCGCCGCGTTCGTAGCCGAATAACTCGGCCTCGAGCAGGTCCGCCGGCAGGGTCGCGCAATCAATCTTTACGAAAGCTTGGTGCGCGCGTCGCGACTGCGCATGAATGAACGCAGCCAACGCCTCTTTGCCTGCGCCTGACTCGCCGGTGACCAGAACGTTGGCGTCAGTGGCAGCGACGCGTTCGGCCATCGCAGCCGCCTCGCGCATCGCTTCCGACAACGCCACCAGTTCGAGCACTATTCCTCTTTCAAAGAACCTGGGGTCGCAGAACTCGACTTCAAGATCTCGGATTCAAGCAACTCCGGCGATACATTAAGGCGCTTCGCTTCACGCCAGAGATATTCAAGGTCATAAAACCGCCGCGACTTCTCGTCGAACACATGGACGATAAAGTCGCCGTAATCCACCAGAATCCACTCAGCGCCCTGATAGCCTTCGACGCGCGCCGCCCTCGAGCCGCGCCGCTTCAATTGATCGACAATTTCATCGGCGATCGCCTGCATCTGCCGTTTGTTAGCGCCCGTCGAGATGATGAAGTAATCCGTGAACGTCGCGACGCCGCGCAGATCCAACACGGTCAAATCAAGCGCTTTCTTTTCGGCGGCCGCGTGCAGTGCCCAACGAATCCGCTCGTCGAACTCAGCCGGATTTGCCGGCTCAGACGCACTCGTGCGCCGGCCCGTACTTGCGGCCTGCGCTTCAGAACTCAAAACCTTTTCCTTCAAATTTTGACTCATCTAATTTCTGTAAAGCCCGTACTTCTCAATGTATGTCGCCACTTCGGGCGGCGCCATTTTCGTTAATGCGTTCGTGTCTCCCTGTCGCGCGGCGGCACGAATCGCGGTAGCCGAAACGTCCTCAAACACCGCGTCCGTCACAAACACTCGAGGTGACAGTGGCTGATTGACCAGAGCTCTGATCTCACCATCGGTCTTTCCCCGCAGATCGATCACATTGGCTCCCGCCGCGGCCGTGTTCAGTTCGTAGCCAGGACGGGTGACGACGATGTGATTGCACATCGCCAGCAATCGCTGCCATTCGCGCCAGGTCGTAATCTCTGACCACGAATCAGCGCCCATGACAAAGAACAAACGGCAATCAGGGCCGAGTTGTTCCTGCATCCGCGCGACGGTCTCAACTGCGTACGGCCGTTCCGGATGATCCAGCTCGACGGTCGAAACCCGCAGCGACTCATCCTGCTGCGTCGCCAGCGCCAACATCGCAAACCGGTGAAACGCGGAACTGATACCTGCCCCACGTTTGTGCGGAGGCACGCACGCCGGGACGAAAAATAATTCGTCGAGCCCGAATAACTTCTGCACGCGGCGCGCCACTCTCAGGTGGCCGTTGTGCAACGGATCAAACGTGCCGCCGTAAATCGCTGCGCGTTTCTTCACAGTCACTGATGCAAAAGCCTGCGCCCGCCGTACTAATTCAGAACCGCCCTCAAAACCGAGTCGCATTGCTGCCAACCAGCAGCGATTCCTCTCCGTGATATAACTGCCCGGTGTTCGCGTTCGCGCGCATTTCCTCAAGCTCGCGCGCGATTGCCGCCAGCAACTCGCGCACGCCGGTTCCCGCAACCGCGGAAACGGCAAAGAACTGCCGGCCATCCTGCGCGGCGCGTTCACGTAATCTCTCGAGCCGCGACGGATCGTCGAGGGCGTCGATTTTTGTCGCCACGACGAATTGGGCCCGTTCGCCAAGCTGCACATCGTAGGCTCCCAATTCCCGATTGATCACTTCATAGTCGCTGACCGAATCGCGACCTGACGCTGACGAAACATCAACCAGGTGCAGCAGCAACTTTGTTCGTTCGACATGCCGCAGAAAACGATCGCCGAGACCGTGGCCTTCGTGCGCGCCCTCGATCAATCCGGGAATGTCGGCAATCACGAACGTGCGAAAGTCACCCAAATCAACCACGCCAAGATGCGGCTCTAAAGTCGTGAACGGATAGTCGGCAATCTTTGGATGTGCCGCCGAAACGACCGAAATGAACGTCGATTTCCCCGCGTTCGGGAACCCGACGAGGCCAACATCAGCGAGCAATTTCAGCTCGAGCTGAAACTCGAATTCTTCGCCCGGGCTGCCCTCCTGGTGATATCGCGGCGCGCGATTAGTCGAAGTCGCAAAGTGCGCGTTGCCGAATCCGCCACGTCCGCCACGCGCCGCCAGCCAACGCGCGCCATCTTCCTGCAGGTCGCACAACAAATCGTTCGTTTGCGGATCAAAGATCTGAGTGCCGACCGGAACGCGAACGATGGCATCGCCGCCTTCTTTGCCCGACCGATTGCTGCCTTCGCCGTGCATGCCCCGTCCGGCGACGTGCAGCGGGTTGTACCTCAAATGCAGCAAGGTGTTGAGCGAGGCATCAGCGACCAGCCACACGTCACCGCCGCGGCCGCCATCGCCACCTGACGGACCGCCGCGGGGCACGAACTTCTCGCGGCGGAAAGCCGTCACGCCGTTGCCGCCGTTGCCGCCCTGCACCCGAATCTTTGCTCTATCGATGAACATCTGTCCGAAACCGCCTGCTGTCGCGTCGTGGTCAGTACCCCGAGCGGTAGCGGGGCGGATCAATTATCCGACACTGACTTATTGATCCGGTCGCTACCGCTCCCGGTACTGACATTGTTCAAATAGAAAATGCGAGCCCGCGTACCTGAAGGTCGGCGAGCGTCGCATTTGAATGAATCGTCTCAACAATTCTTAACTTGCCGTTGCCTGAGCGGGATACACGCTGATGAATTTGCCCGAGCGCCCTTTGTCTTCAAACTTCACGAAGCCGTCAATCATTGCAAACAAGGTGTCGTCCTTGCCGCGGCCGACGTTCTGACCGGGCTTCCATTTCGTGCCGCGCTGGCG
>DASUTF010000181.1:0-12201 GCA_036374695.1 Pyrinomonadaceae bacterium | reverse complement strand
GATGCGAAGAAGTTTCTTTGACTCTCCCTCCTTCAGCGACGTGATGGGGATGCCGGTCCAGCGCGCAATCACTTCTTCAACGTCGCCGCGCGTCACTTCGCCGACCACCATGGGATCTTCGTCTTCAATCGGCGCTTGCGCACGGCCGTACGTTGCGCGCTCCCATTCGGTTAACGAAGCGGTTAAAGCATCGATGCTTCCCTGCTCAGCGCGTACGCGCAGCTTCACCCGCGCTCCAGCTTCGTCGATCACATCGATGGCCTTATCGGGCAAAAAACGATCGGGAATGTAGCGGCTTGACTGGGTAACTGCGGCGGCCAGCGCATCATCGGCGTAATGCACTTGATGAAAACTCTCGTAACGCTCGCGAACGCCCGACAGGATTTCGATCGCTTCACCTTCCGATGGCGGGGCAACTTTGACGGCCTGAAAACGTCGCTCAAGTGAGCGATCGCGTTCGATCGATTTGCGAAACTCAGCCGGTGTCGTGGCGCCAATGCATTGAATCTCGCCGCGCGAAAGCGCCGGCTTCAAGATGTTCGCCGCATCAAGCGACCCTTCCGCCGAACCCGCACCCACCAAAGTGTGCAACTCGTCGATGAAAACGATGTACTGCGGATTGTCGATCAGCTCGCGCATGATTTGCTTGAGCCGCTCTTCGAACTGACCGCGATACTTCGTCCCCGCGACGATCAGGCTGATGTCGAGCGAGAGTATGCGTTTGTTCTCGAGGAACGATGGGACTTCGCCGCGCACGATGCGTTGAGCGAGGCCTTCCACAATTGCAGTTTTGCCGACGCCAGGTTCGCCGATCAACACCGGGTTATTTTTTGTGCGACGACAGAGAATCTGTACCACCCGTTCGATCTCGGGTTCACGGCCAATCAACGGATCGAGCCGATCGTTGGAAGCGTCTTCAGTTAAATCGCGCGAGAACTCGAGCAGGTGCGGAATGTCTTTGCGATGACGCGCGTCGGCGCCGCTCTGTCGCGCAATCTCGTCGCGCACTGCGTTCAAACGCAACCCGCGCTCGAATAGAATCTGCGCCGCCATCGAGCGTTCTTCGCGCAAAAGGCCGAGCAGCAAATGCTCCGTGCCGATATGCCGGTGCTGCAGGCGATCAGATTCTTCGTGCGAGTAATGCAGGACCCGCTTCGTCTCCGGGGCCAGTGGCAATTCGACGGAAGTTGGAATCCGCTCGCGCAACAGCGTGCGGCCTTCAATCTCTCTGCGAATGGCTTCGATGGTGATTTGCGCGCGCGGGAAAAAGCGGCCGGTGAGTGTTTTGTCCTCACGCATCAGGCCGAGCAGCAGATGCTCGGGCTCAATCGCGGGCGCGCCGAACTGCGACGCTTCGTAG
The DNA here is from genome assembly GCA_036374695.1 of Pyrinomonadaceae bacterium. Classification (GTDB taxonomy): domain Bacteria; phylum Acidobacteriota; class Blastocatellia; order Pyrinomonadales; family Pyrinomonadaceae; genus UBA11740. The sequence continues at coordinate 10,841 of DASUTF010000181.1, read as the reverse complement.
CGAGCGAAAAAAATTACCCGTCGCGCTTTTTCTGTGTAGCGTTCGAACATTCGTCTAATTAGTTATGATTGCCTGACCGCGGCGTGGCGCCCACAACCTCCACGCGCCGGCATTATAACCTAACCACCAAACCCTAAGAAGCTTTTCATTTCCGACTCCACCGGTTACTGGGTTTGATGCGCGCATAAGCACTCGCGCTTCTCCGTCGTGAATTTGACCAGTGGTTCATCGCTAAATCAACGAAGAGATCAGATTCTGGAGGTTGTTCCTCGGCGGCCAATTGCCTTTCCCCTGCTGGCGGCGAGCCAGTTAAGTTGACTGTCCGTCGGTCAGCGTGACGCGATCCTGATTGAAGCGCCTGGTTGAGCCCAGCACTTAATTGCCTCTTTACCAACGACTTAGCTGTTTACGACCAGTTGGCACGACCTTCGCACATGTGATCGCGCTCGTGGAGTCTGCTCCGCGAGCGATATTCAAGTGACGAGGATTGAGTCAATGATAAGAACACGAACTGCCCCCGCAGTTGCCTGGCTCGTGGTCACGGCATTACTGCTTTCGATGTCCGCCGGTTTCGGCTTCACCCGAGCCGCGAACGCTCAAGTCTCAGAATCCGCGCTTTCCAGGAATGATGCGCGCGCAGTGCTTTCCGCGTATGCGACGGATCTTTCCGGCGCAGCGGCTCAAGGAAAACTCGAATCCGTCCAGGGCTTCGAATCTGAAATCAACAGCGTCATCGCCAACCTGGCGAACGGATTTGCCAAAGCGCCGGTTGTGATTGGCGCCTCTGACATCGATCGCGCGTCGGTCGCACGCGGCGTTGCCTTGCGGGTCGCGTCCGGCAATGTTCCCGTGAACTTGCGGGGGAAGCGGGTATTCAGCCTGAACCTCGACGCGCTTGCGAAAGACGCAAAGACGCCCCTTGAATTCAATCAACGCATCCATTCTGTTTTCGCCGCCGCCGCCGTCATGCGCGACGAAATCATTCTCTTCATCGATCAGCTGCATCAATACGCCGGCGCGCGCGCCACAGCCGCCGCCAGCGCCACGATGCGATCCGCAATAGCCGCGAACCACATTAGCGTTTTTGGTGGCGCCAGTCCCGAAGCCTACGACGCTTACATCGGCACGGTCCACACGGTCGCAAGCCTTTTTGAAACGATATCCCTTGACGCAGTGGAATCTGCTGAAAACACAACCGCCCTCAAAGACAAGCGTAAGAGCCCAATCAAACAGGAATTCGAAGGCGATAAGATCTCGACGGACATGCGTGATTTGATCCGCAGCGCCGGACCGAGCGGACGTGTCTCAGCGATTCTTCAGGTTAACGACGTTAACAGTCGCGAAGTGCGTGGCCTGCTCGCGCGCCACGGCGTGCTAATTGGTGACAGCATGGCCAGCCTCGGCGCTATGAAGGTTGAGTTGCCCGTGCACGCGCTCGCCGCCCTCATGAAAATGGATTCGATGAACTTCGTCTCGCCGAATCGCAAGATCGAATTGCTGGGGCACATAACGAGCACAACCGGAACGGACCAGGTGCGCAATGCGCCCGGACTGATTGGTGGTCTGCTGGGTTCAAGTGCTATTGACGGAACCGGAATCGGCATTGCCATCCTCGATTCGGGTTTGGACGCCAGTCACGCCGCCTTTGCCAAAGATTTATTGGGGGCGAGTCGCGTAAAGGTAACGAAGGACTTCACGGGGGAAAACTCTCCGTCCGTCGATCCATACGGCCACGGAACACACGTGACGGCGGCTGTAGCCGGCGCCAGCACCGCCAACGGTAACGCGTACGAAGGGGTAGCGCCGAACGCTAACATCATCGTTTTGCGGGTGCTTAACAAGAGCGGCGTGGGTACCACGGCGGGGTTACTGTCGGCATTGAACTGGATTCTTGCACCCGTCGATCCGACCAAGCCGATAAGTTCGACCAACCCGTTGAATAAGGACAAGTACAACATCCGCGTTGTCAACATGAGTCTCGGAGCGCCGGCGGTTGATTCTTACAAGAATGATCCAATCTGTCGCGCATCACGCGCCTTGGTCGACGCGGGAATTGTGGTGGTCGCGGCCGCCGGCAACAACGGAAAAGATGCAAACGGCAACAAGATTTACGGTCAGATTCACGCGCCCGGAAACGAACCATCCGTAATCACGGTGGGCGCGGCGAACTCGTACGGAACTGACTCGCACCATGATGATGCGGTCGCCTCTTACAGTTCGCGCGGCCCGACGCGCAGCCGCTGGACGGATGCGGATGGGGCAATGCACTACGACAATCTTCTCAAACCGGATCTGGTTGCACCGGGTAACAAACTCATCTTCGCGTCAGCGGATACCAGCACCAGCGCAAGGAACCTGCTCGTTACCCAGAACCCGCAATTGGACTCAGGCATTAGCGACAATAACAACCGGCGACTGATGTATTTGAGCGGCACTTCAATGGCGACGCCGGTCGCCGCAGGCGCGGCCGCGTTGCTGCTGCAAATCAATCCTAAGTTAACGCCCAACATGGTGAAAATGGCGTTGATGTACACCGCCGATCCTTTGCCGGGCTGGAACATGCTCGAGCAGGGCGCGGGCGAATTGAACGTGGAAGGTGCGGCGCGACTTGCAAAGTTGATTCGCACCGACATGAATTCTTCCACGCAACCGGGAAGCCCAATGCTTAACGGCCCGGCACCCACGCCGGAGACGACAATTGGCGGGCACTCGTTTACTTGGGCTCAGGGGATCATTTTCAAGCGCTGGTACGCGAAAGGTACCGCCCTCATCACTAACTACCAAAGCTATTACGCCCTGGGCGTCGTGCTCGGCGACGGCGTCGTCCTCGCCGACGGCGTGGTTCTCGCCGACGGCGTCGTCATTGGCGATGGTGTGGTCATCGGCGATGGCGTTGTCATCGGCGACAACATCTATACCAGCGACGGGGTCGTGATTGGCGACGGAACACTGTTTTGCAGTGGAATTTTGCTGGCGGATGGAGTCGTCATCGGCGATGGTGTCGTGATTGGCGACGGCATCCTGCTCGGCGACGGTGTGGTAATCGGGGATGGAGTAGTCATCGGCGACTCGGTCGTTCAGGCAATGTCAGCCCGAGCTTTGATCAATGGCGACGACGGGCCATCCATGCGTCCAAATCGGTAACTCTTACTCACTAAGGAGCAACAAATGGCTGTAACCATGATGAAGTATGAGGCCTCCCACGGTTCGCCCCACTTGATGCCTGGCGAACGGACCTGCAATCAGTTGCAGCCTGGTGAGGAACCCGAGGCCCTGAGTTTTCTTGCCGAGCGGCCTATTCATACCGTCTTTATCGCGACCCTGATCCGCGACAACGGGGCGGTGAGCCCCCACAATCGCGGCACTTTTTACGTCTGCCGCAACCGGTCGAAAAAAATTGAAGGCGTAGCCCTGATCGGCCATGCTACTATTGTCGAGGCGCGCACCGATCACGCGGTGGCCGCCTTTGCCCAACTGGCTGCTCACAGCCAACACGCTTACCTCATTCGCGGCGAACGCCGCACCGTCGAGGCCTTCTGGCGGCACTACTCCAAGAGTGGACAAGTGGCGCGGCTCGTGTGCCGTGAAATGCTGTTCGAAAAGACGGAACAGACGCCCCCGTTTGAACCTGTCGCTGAATTGCGGCCGGCCACGCTGCGAGAGGCGGAGCACGTGGTCGCAATCAACGCTCAGCTCGCTTTGGAGGAGCGCGACAGCAACCCACTCCATAATGACGCCAACGGTTTCCGCGCCCGGATCGAACGTCGCATCGATCAACAGCGCGTGTGGATTTGGATGCGCGATGGAAAACCGATCTTTAAGGCCGACATCATTGGCGATACCCCCGAGATGATTTACCTCGAAGGAATACACGTGCACCCCGACGAACGGAAAAAGGGCTACGGCAAGCGATGCTTGTTGCAGCTCTCGTCAACCCTCGCCCGCCCCGGTCGATCAGTCTGCCTCACCATCAACGAACGAAGGGCCAACGCCGTCGCGTTTTATGTGCGCGCCGGGTTCGATTATCACAGTGAGTACGAAACGATCTATCTGGGCAAAGAATAAGTTCCGCGAGGTCCCCCTGTTAATGAGCTCGTCCCCCGTTCAACGAAAACAAAAAATTTCGACGGCGTTCCGTTACGTCACAGTGACGTGCGGCGGTGCAGCGCTCGCTTACGCGGCGTGGCGCCTGCCGCTGCCACATCTCGACGTGCGGTTCCTGCTGTTGGCGGCGATCACCATGATCGTAAGCTCACGCTTCGCGGTGAAAGTTCCTCGGGTTAATACCAACGTCACCGTTTCTGACACTTTCATTTTTCTGGCCTTGCTGGTTTACGGCGGTTTTGCCGGAATATTCCTCGCGGCGGCCGAAGGGCTGTTTTCCGGAATTAGAATCAGCAAGACAGCGCTGACGGTCGCGTTCAACTCAGCCATGATGGCTGTCTCGACCTTCCTTACTGTTCTGATCGTTGAGTTCTTCTTCGGTCCCATTGCGAACCTCAGGTTCCAGGAGTGGCAGCACTTCATCCCCGCGGTCGGCGCAATGGCGCTGTCCCAATACTTTATCAACACTGGGATCAGCGCGGTCGGCCTGTCCTTGAAAAAGTGGGACTCAGTTCTCCGCACGTGGCAGACACACTATCTCTGGACTTCGATCACTTACATCTCCGGCAGCACCGTGGCGGCGATCGCCTCTAGTTCTTTCGACCGCGCCGGCCTCGCGATTCTGATCGTCGGCACCCCCGTCATTTCGATCGTTTACTTCACCTATCACAAGTACCTTGACGAGATTAAAGCCAGCGCTGAACAGGCTGAACAGGCTGAACGTGAACGAGCTGAAGCTGAGAGTGCCCGCGCCGAGGCCGAACGCGCGCGCGCGGAACAGGCCGAACGTCACGTAGAAGAGCTGAACCGGCATATCGCCGAGCAGGAACGGATCGGCGCACAGCTACAGGAGAGCAAAGACCACTTCCGTCACGCGGCTTTTCACGACACTCTAACTAATCTGCCGAACCGGGCTTTACTCGCTGAGAACCTGAAGTTCGTTATCGAACGCGCGAAGCAGCACGAGGATTATCAGTTCGCCGTGCTCTTCCTCGACCTCGATCGCTTCAAGAACGTCAACGACAGTCTTGGCCATTCGATCGGTGATCAACTGCTGATTGCGATGGCCCGTCGTCTGGAGCACTGCATTCGCGAAAGCGATATGGTGGCGCGGCTGGGCGGCGACGAGTTCGCGATTTTGCTCGACGGCCTTTCGGACTCGGGCGTCGCGACCAACATGGCGCGCCGCATCCAGGCCAAATTGGAATCACCGTTCAACCTGAGCGGCCACGAAGTTTTCACCACCACCAGCATTGGCATCGCGATGAGCTCGACCGGCTACGACCATCCGGAAGCGATGCTGCGCGACGCCGACACGGCGATGTATCGCGCCAAGGCCCAGGGCAAAGCATGCTACGAAGTGTTCGACAAAGGGATGCACGCGCGCGCCGTTTACCTGCTGCAAATGGAGAACGATTTGCGGCGCGCGATCGACCGTGAAGAGTTCCGCGTCCACTATCAACCGATCGTTTCACTGGATACGGGCCAGCTGGCAGGCTTTGAAGCATTGATTCGCTGGCAGCATCCCGAGCGGGGCTTTGTCAGCCCGGGCGACTTCATTTCCCTGGCGGAAGATACGGGACTGATTGTGCCAATCGGCATGTGGGTGCTGAAGGAGGCTTGCCAGCAGCTCGCGAAATGGCAGTGGCAATCGCACACGACGCGAAACCTCTTCATGAGCGTCAATCTTTCCAGCAAGCAGCTGGCGCAGTCGGCGCTGGTCAATCAGATTCGCGACGTTCTGCAGGAGTCGCACGTTGAGCCGAAACATTTGAAACTTGAAATCACGGAAAGCGCCGTCATGGAAAACGCCGAGACCGCCGTGCAACTTCTGCGGCGATTGAAAGCGCTGGGCGTACAACTGAGTATTGACGACTTTGGTACCGGCTATTCGTCGCTCGGTTATTTGCACCGCTTCCCCGTGGACATTTTAAAGATCGACCGTTCGTTCATCGGTCGCATCGGCGAGGCCGCCGAGAATATTGAAATCGTGCGCACGATCGTGTCGCTGGCCGACAACATGGGTATGGAAGTCGTCGCCGAAGGCGTCGAGACGCTCGCGCAATTCAGTCAGCTCCGCATGCTGAAATGTCAGTTCGGCCAGGGCTACCTGTTCTCGCGTCCGGTGGAAGCGAGCGCGATTGACGGCTGGATTTCCCGCACGCCGGACTGGCAAGTCGCGCTGTTTCCCAAAGGTGAGTTTATCGCTCCCGCCACCACCCCGGTGGTGCAGCTGAGATCGGCGTAGGCTCTCACTGCGAGAGGATCGGCGTCCCTGCTCGATTGACTGTCAGAAAAACCCGCGAGCCCTTGGAGAGCCTGCGGGTTTTTCGTGTTAACGCCAACCGTCTGACTTCGAGTTCACTGCACCGACACGAACACATCCCAAGCCCAGCGGCTGGTATGCGTGTTCTGTGCGTCGTAAACCTTCGCGCGATAACGGAACTTATTGCCATGCTCATCCGTCTTCTTCGACTCTTTGTAATCAACCGAAATCGCGTCAATGCTGAGGCTTGGTAACGTGTGCAACTCTGAAGCTTCGGAGATTCCATTGTGGTTACTGTCCTGCCACAATCGCAGCGAGCCAAAGATAGCATCTGCCTGATCGACTCGTGAGCTGCCATTGCCACCATTCTGTGGCTTGTCGTATTCGGCAAGCGCCAGGAAGCCATTCTGCTCCGGTGAGGAGGGCTGTGGTGTCAAATCGCCGAAGAGCTCCTGACCGTTATCAATTGTTCCATTGCCGTTACGGTCAAGAACAAGAAATGCGTTGGTGGAGTTGCCGTCGGTCCATGAAATCCGCAACGGGACACCGTCGTTAAGCATATTGAAAACGACGCCGCCCGACGCGTCGGTCATTGAGAAACCGCTGTTATCGATATCAATTACGATCGGCGACATCGTAGTCCCATCGGGGCAGCTACAACTTTCATCTTCGTAGCCAGTTGGGTCCGCGCAACGCATTTGGAAATCGGTACTGCGAGTACAAGGCCCAGCGAAAAACAACCCTGTAATACATCCAGAGGAAGGGTAAGAAATCCAATCCGCTTCTGCCAGACAGGTGCCGCGTGTGCGGCAGGTATGGCCTTGGCGGTGGTCATCGGTGAAGCTAAGCGAGCAAAGGTTCGGCCCAACCCACGAAGCGCCTAAGGTTTTTTGATACCAATAGGCCGTTGTCCCATCATCCTCCCAATACGGCGTCTGAAACTCGGGCCAACATTCGTGACAGCCCGAGTTATTTAGCCCCGTTTGGCCAAAATCACGAACATCAAGTTGTCGCGGGGTGTTCGAATCCATCCAATAAATGTTCCAATGAACTACCTTCGTGATTGTAGTAACTGTGTTCCCACAGCTTTTCGTGTCGGTTTCATAAGGAAATCGCAGGTTTTGCGTATCGCGACAAGCTCCGTAAACCTCCGAAGCCGCGCCGAGAAATAGAATGGAAACAAGCAAGAGGGGTGAGAATTTGCGCATCATGGCTTGACTCCTTTCTGCGCGTCGCGTTCCTTCTTCGCCTTCATGACGGCCCGATCGTGCTTGCGTGCGAGATGCATCGCTCTCAGTGACTTTTTGTCGCCTTCTTCCGTTCCATCGCCGTACGTCACCGCGCTGACTACCAACGGCGCTCCGAATGTCATCGCGCTGAAATCCATTCGGATGATCGTTGTCTCGTCAGGCTTCATCACGACAACGGGATTCTCCTCGTCTGTTAATCCATTCCGCGTAATGGCTCCATCCCCGCAGACCAAGTCAACCGCCATCACATTCTTTTTGGAATTGTTCTTGATTTCGACCTCGACGCCCACAGCCTCGCCTGTTTCGAGCGTCCATATCGAGGCGCGCACTATTTCCAAGTTCTTAACTTTTGAGAAAACTCGCGGCATGTGATTAACGCGAGGCTGCTGTTCGACTTGTTTCTGAGCTTCTTGTCTCCGCGCGCTAAATACGGCCACCGTAATGACCGACGCTCCAATTAGCCCTGAAGCGAGAAGCAAAAACCTGTTTCGCTTTGTGATTCGAGTTCTCATGTCTGTCTCTTCCAGTTTAGGGGGTTGAGTAACGGAAAGCTGACTGCCGGAGACATCCGTTGATGTGGGCGGAAGGGAGCCGTTGGTGGCCGCGACTATACTCTCTGGTGCAGTCCTGTCAAGCTATTTGTTTGGCGCAACTGGTGAAATATTGTGGGATATCACGTTAAGCCAATTAGTTTGCTTAGGATGCTGACCCTTGATGCTGGTTCTTAAAGGCGAGCTGTACCTATTAACTCCCGCTCAAAAACACTTCTTAACTTCTTCCGCACGATTCTCAGGCAACAATTTTTCCAGATGCGGCCGGTCTGTCGCTGAAGCGTCTGTCGTCAAACGTATCTCATAAATCGTCGGCATTACCTGACGAAAGCGAAAGTGTGGGTCGATTGCAACGAGTTCGCGGATCTCTCCGGCTTGCCACGAGCACGGCTGCCACCAGCGCGGATCGACGTCGATGAAGACGCGCTGGCCCGCGCGTAGATGCCCTTCGATTCTCTCTTGAAGATTGCCTGCGGGAAACCCGGCCCCGGTGCCGATGTGAAGCCACTGGCCCACCCCGATGCCGCGCCAGTAAGTCACGGCGACGGTAGCGAACCCGGCCATCACCACGGCATCATTCGGCAACACACGCAACCGCTCGATGTAATCCTTTGCGAAGACGAGTCGCTCGCGATAGTCGTGAATGCGAGTGCGCAACAGAAGGCCCATCGTCAGCGCCACGACAAGTATCAGCGCGGTGATCGACGCAACGGCGCGACGCGGACTCTTCAGCCTCGATGTTCCGAGACTTAACAGATAGTTCGCGGCAAGCGGCGCCAGCACCGGCAAACCCGTCACGAAGTACCGCCAGTTGATCACCGTGCTGTAGTTAAGAATTAGTATCGCGTTGGCGAACAGCCCTACACCCGCGGCCAACAGCAAGACCGTCAACCCCCGCCGGCGCCATTCGTTGACGAATGCGAACGGCAGGGTCACGAACACAACCGGCGAAACCAGGAAGAAGTAAGCGAAGAACGGTTTCAGGTTTGAGAGCGCCAGCGGATGGCGTGCGGCTTCGCTGCGGCCCGATTCGAACCAGATGTGCCACTGCGCGCGATAACCGGCGCTTAAAGCGAACCACAACGCGAATGGGCCGGCGGCGAACAGAATGAATGCCAACAGCGAAGTTGTAACTATCCCAATCGTTCGCCGATCGAATTTCCATCCCGTAACAAATGGCGCGAACACGAGCCACGGAAAATAGAATGCGTTCGTCTCGCGCAGATTTACCGCCAACCCAAGCAGGGCTGCGCCCGCCAAGACCAGCCCCAGGCGCCGGCTTTTCAGTCCGCGTAAATGTACGATTAAGGCTGCCGCCAGCAACCAGAGCGACGGCACTTCGGTCATCACCTGGCTGCCGTAAAGCACGATCACCGGACATACGGCAATCATCAGCGCCGCGAGCGTTGCCGCTAACAACGAGCGGGTCAGATCGCGCGCCAGAATCCAGCACATGGCGATCGCCAGCGGCACCTGCGCGACGACCGCAAATTTGAAAAGCAGGTAAGCGTTCTCTGGCCCGACGCCGGAAATCTTGTGCGCGAAGGTGTACAGGGCGAAGTTGAAGTGCGTGAAGAGAGATCGCCCCAAGGCCATCGGCGAAGGCTCGCCCTTTAAAGACGAGATCGTGTAATCGAGCCCGTCCCAGTCGCCGATGAATGGGTTAAGGTAAACAAGGGTGAGCCCGAGGCCGAGCAGCGCGGGCGGCAGCCAGTAGACATAAGAGTTCCAAAAACGCGCTACTGCGGGTTCCGGGGCTTCGAGTGCGTCGTTTAATGAGCCCTCCCTGACGGTCGGGCTAGTGCCCCGCGCTAATCGCGACACAATTGCCCCCTGCTTAACTATCGAGTTGCTTGGCGGTCGAGATTTGATGCAGCACGGGCGGCGGCTCACTGGGGCGCGAAGCTTTGCGGCGGAAGTATTTGAGCGGGCGCACGAACTTGGCGTACTTGCTCGCAGCCGGTCCAAACATCTTGCCCATTGTTTCGGAATCCATCTCTTCGAATGAATGCAGCCAGAACGGCACGGCGCAGCCACAGCGATCGCAATCCGCCTTGGGCCCAAGGATGCACTTCTCCTTGCGATTGCCGCTCACGTCCCACGAGGCCATCTTTGACTCAGCCAGACAATTGTCCGTGACGGTGCGGCAGTTTTCCGAACGCAGCAGTTCCAACGCGTGGGTGGTGCACTCAACCAGGTTCGGATACTTCGCTTTGATCGCGAGGATGCGATCGATCACACGATCGCGTTCTTCATAGTTCAGCCAAAGCTTGTCGGCCTCGGGCTGGCCGTGCATGTAAGTGTAGAACTCGAAAATGATGCCGCTATTGATCGGTTCGTTCTGCCATTCTTCGACGAACTGTTCCAGTTCGCCCTCGTTCTCGCGGGTCAGGACGGTGGCGATGCCGATGCGCAGTCCGCGCTCAGCCGCATCGCGAATCATTCGCTTGATGCGCTGGTAAGTCTTCGCTCCGCGCAAACGATCGTGGCGCGCTTCGACGCCGTCAACCGACACTTTGAAGTTCACGTGCGGCCAATCCGGGATGCGAATCGTGCCGTTCGTGACGACCATGTTGCGCCGAAAGTAGCGCGAACCCATCTCAATGATTTCCTGGCGCATCAACGGCTCGCCGCCCACCCAGGTGCATGAGAAGAACGGGAAGCCTTCGG
>DASUTF010000180.1:0-12195 GCA_036374695.1 Pyrinomonadaceae bacterium | reverse complement strand
CGCGGCCTTCCGGCCGATGAATGGTTGCTTCTGATTTCGAAACACGCGCACGTCCGACGCCGCGTAACCGAGGAAAGCTTCGACGGCCCCGCGTTTCACGGACGCTTTGGAAAAGTCGCGCTCTGTATCCTGCAGAGTGCTGCGCCCCTTTGCCGGGTCACGCGCGAAACGCCCGGAAGCAGGTTCACCATAAGTTAACAGAGACGGCTTCTTCGGCTCAGGATTGGAGATGCCGAGATCCACCACGAATTTCCATTTGCCGTCCGGCTGTTTCTTCCAGACGGTCATGAAGTTGCCGAACGCAGAGAACTTCGCATCTTTGATGTCGTTTTTGAATTGCCACGGGCCGGTTGAGTAGCCGAGGTCACCGGCACGCGAAATACCTGCGAAGATCGGTTGCCAAACAAGTAGTGGCCGCGTCGTTGAAGGAGGCAAAGGATTCTCGCGCATCCATTTTTTTCCAAACACCGCGCGCGGTCGAAACAGGATGCCGTCTTCCGCGATGAACTCGGTGAATGATTCGCGGATTCCCTTCTCTTCCGACATGCGCGAGAAAGCGCGCTCAGTCGCGACCATTGCCGTTAAAGGATCAACGCTACGCCTGTTTTGGGCAGGAACGGATGACGCAATAGTGGCCGCCAGTAATGCCGCAACGAGAATCGAGGGTTTTCGCTGGTGAGTCATGCGCGTCGGACCGGTTCACGCGCCAGAATGACAGTTTCAGTCGGCGATTTCAATTCATAGGAAATGGAACGCCAGGTGATGCGCCGCGAAACCGCGGCTGCCAATGCATTGTAAAGAAACAGCAGCGAGGCGATTGGCCAAAGGAATACATGCGCCATCGTTGTCGCCATGCGTCGCATTGCTGCATCGTTGATGATCAAGCCCACCGCTTTCAAACGCAGATGCGATTTTGCCGCGCCCATGGCGAAGATTAGCAGCACCAAAACGAGCGGCGTCGCGAAAGAGAGACCCAGGACCGCGCGCACGATGACCAGCGCGAGGCCGCCGAAAAAAGCTATCGTGAATATCACGCTCCCGATCAGAACTGATCGCCAAAGATGCGACGCATAAGCGCGTGTGATCTTCAGCTGACGCGTGGTGAATTCGATTAGCTCCCGGGGCGCCGAACGATGAAACGAAGGCGTTAGGCATGCCGGCACAAACTTAATCGGCAAACCGGCCTCGCGCAGAACGCGAGTGATCGTGAAGTCATCCGAGACGGTGCCTTTCCAACGATCCGCAATGTGTAGGCGTTCGAACGTCGCGCGTTTAATCGCCGTCGAGCCGCCCCAACAGAAATTCTTTTCGCCTTGCTCGCCTAAAGCGGACGCGATGGCCGCGTTCCAAACGGACAACAGATGTGAGGTGAAACCACCATCACGCGCTACAAACCAGCGATAGCCTGTCGTGGCGCCGACTGTCTCATCGCGCAGCGGCGCCACCAGTGCGCGCAACCAAAACTTTTGTGTTCGCGCGTCCGTGTCCGTGAAGACGAACACCTCGCTCTGCGGGTCCGCGGCGTTTACCGCTTTGCGTAGATTGTGAACTTTCTGGCCGCTGTCAGTCGCAGGTCCGGCAACGATTGTGCTAATGACGGGGCCCGTTTGTTTTTGAAACGATTGACGCGCTTCCTTGATGACGGCAAATGCCGGATCGTTCGCCGAATCGCTCACAAGGATTATTTCAAACGCCGGATAGTCCTGCGCAAACAGACTCAGAATGTTTTCCTTCAGCCCGTCATCGACGCCCCGGCACGGCACGAACACAGTCGTGAACGGCGTGTACTCCGGCAGGTCTTTCGCCACTTGCTTTTGCAGATAGCGCACAAAGCGGACGCCGCCGCGCAGCGAGAGCAGGCCAAGAACAATCGAAATTCCGGCGAAGAAATAGAAGGTATAGAGCAGCAACGTCGGGAGTTTACTCTGAAGGCGCAGGAGTGTTCGAGGCGGCCGGCGCAATCGTGGCAGCCGCGGCCGGCATTAGCTTTTGCGCCAAAGAGATGAATGGTTGCGGGTAGATTCCAATGAAGAGAATACCGACCAGCGCGGCAATGAGGCTGGCGCGCAACGCGGGCGACATCGACAACGGTTCATCATCAGCCACGCGATCGCCGAGGTACATCACGCGAATGAAACGGATGTAGTAATAAAACGAGACGACGATGTTAATGACGGCCCAGCCTGCCAGCCAGTAGTACCAGGTCTTACCTTCGGCATCACCGCGGCTCAGTAATCCCCATAACAGAAAATACTTTCCGATGAAGCCACCGGTACCGGGTAAGCCGCCGAGCGACAGCATGAAAATCGCCATCATCGCCGCCATGCCCGGCGCTTTCTGCGCGAGCCCCGTCATGTCGTCAACGTTGTCGCCGATGATGCCGCGGCGGCGCAGGCTGATGATGATACCGAACGCGCCCATGTTCATCATCGTGTACACCAGCAGGTAAATGAACAGTCCGATATTTCCGTAAGTGTTGTTGGCGACGATTGCAAGCAGCAAGTAGCCGGCGTTCGAAATCGAAGAGTAAGCCAGCAGCCGTTTCGAATTCTCCTGCGTGATCGCGGCCCAGTTGCCTACGACGATCGTCAGGGCCGCGACAATTCCGAGCAGCGGCGCCCAATCGATCTGCATGGGCGCGAGTGCGACAAAGAATATGCGCGCAAACAAAGCGAAGCTCGCGGCCTTCGAGCCAGTCGAGAGGAATGCGGTCACCGACGTCGGCGCGCCTTCGTAAGCGTCGGGCGCCCACATGTGAAACGGCACGGCGGCGATTTTAAAGAACAAACCAGCCGCGAGGGCGATCATTCCGAGCAAAAGCAAAGGCCGAAGCTCAGGGCCCGCGCCCGCCAGGTTCCTGCCAATATCACCGAGATTCGTTGAGCCCGCCACGCCATAAATCAGCGACATTCCGTACAGCAGGATTCCCGACGAGAAAGCACCGAGCAGAAAGTACTTCATGCCGGCTTCGTTCGAGCGGCGTTGCCGCTTCGTGAACGCCACGAGCACGTAAAACGTCAGGGCCATCAGCTCCAGCGAGATGTAGAGCGAAATCAGATCGTAACCACTGCCGAGGAACAACATCCCAACGGTGGCAAACAGAACCAGTGCGTAATATTCGCCGTGCTGCTCGCGTTCGAGATCGAGAAACCGGATGGAGATGGCGATCGCCAACGCGGCGGCAATCAGAAAAATTCCTTTGAAAAGCAGCGCGAACCCGTCGATGCGCACCATGCCCCAGAAACCGTCGAGCGGAGTCAGGGCTTGAATGCTGCTGACGCGAAACGAGCCGCCGACGCTGTAGAAAAGAGCACCCAGCGAAACCAACGCAAGCGCGATCCCCACGAGTGAGAAATACGCGGTCCATTTGCTGAGCCGGTAAGGAAGCACGACTTCCATCACCAGCACCACACACGCAACCACTGTGAGAATCAGCTCAGGCGCGATCAGTTGCAGATCGCGCACATTGAAAATGGATGTCTGAAAAAGATAGAGCATCGAAATTTCTATCGTCCGCGAAGCGGACGTTTGAAAGTAGCCCAGCACTTTAGTGCTGGGTTAGGCATTGCCAAACAATTCCCGAGCCCGCGAAGCGGGCGACAGAGTCCGGTTTTCCTCCCTGCGCCGCAGCACAATCTTCTGCCGTCCGTTTCACGGACTTGAATTCGCTCTCCCTTCGCGATCCCCACCGATGAATCGGTGGGCTATTATCAATCGTCCGCTGCGCGGACTAATTCTTCTCACTTATGTGGCTGTGGCTGACTCTGCACCGTCCGCGGTGTTGGTTCCCCCGGAATTTTATAGTCCGGACGGATCTGTTTGACGATGGCGTTCACCGGCCTTTCGATATAGCGAATGAACGGGGACGGATATATCCCGATCCAAAGCGACATCAGCACCAGCGGCATCATGTAAGCCCACTCGCGACCGCTTAGATCCGGCAGCAGCTTGTTCTTTTCGTTCGTCACTTCACCAAAGAACATCCGCTGATACAGCCAGAGCATGTAACCCGCGTTCAGGATGATTCCGAGTGCGGCCCAGCCTGCCCACCATGGATTCGCTTCGAAGGCGCCTCTTAGTGCCAGAAACTCAGAAATGAACACGGCCAGCAGCGGCAGACCGATCGCCGTCATCGTCATCACTAAAAATACGGCTGAATATCCGGGCATGATGTGCGACAGGCCACCGAACTCGGCCACGTTGCGCGTGTGCCGCCGCTCGTAAATGATGCCGACCAGCAGGAACAACGCGCCCGAGTAGATGCCGTGATTGACCATCTGCATCACCCCGCCGTTGATGCCATTTGGATTCAACGAGAACAGTCCCAGCATCACAATGCCCATCGATGAAACAGACGAATACGCGACCAGCTTCTTCACATCACCGTCTTTCTTCACCACGAAATACATCGCGGCCAGCGCGCCATAGATGATCGAGACGATCGCCAGAAAGACCATCACGCTGCGCACGCCGAAGCGGCCGAAGTATGCTTCGTCCATCGACGCTTTCGGAAACATGGGCAGGTTGAAGCGATAGAAACCGTATGTGCCGAGCTTTAGCAGAACGCCGGCGAGGATGACAGAACCCGCGGTGGGCGCTTCGACGTGTGCGTCGGGCAGCCACGTGTGAAACGGCCACATGGGAACTTTGATCGCGAAGCCGAGCGCGAACGTGAAGAACAAGAGCACCTGCAAAGTTCCCATCGGCATGACTGAACCGATCGCCTGCAGGTAGAGAATGTTGAAAGTTCCCGTGCCGTTTTGCGCCGCCTGCTGCAGAGTGCTCGAGACTAACCCGGCTGCATCCGGATTTCCCGCAAGCAGATTCATCGTCGCCGGCGCGATTTGCGCGGTCAGCGCCGTGTCCTGCGTCAGGAAATACATCTTCAAGACGCCCAGCAGCATCACCACTGAACCGACCAGCGTGTAAAGAAAGAACTTAATCGCGGCGTACAGGCGGTTTTCGCCACCCCAGATTCCGATCAGGAAATACATCGGCACCAGGCCGACTTCGAAAAACAGGTAGAAGAGAAACAGGTCAAGCGAAGTGAAAACGCCAAGGACCATAGTCTGCAGGACAAGCAGCAGAATGTAGTATTCCTTCTCGCGCTTGGCGATGTAGTTCCATGAAGACAGCGCCGCGAGCACGCCGAGAAAAGTCGTCAGCACAATCAACAGGACCGACACGCCGTCAATGCCCATCTGGTAACGCGCGCCGATGATGGGAATCCATTGATGGTCTTCGAGGAACTGAAACCCACCCACGCCGCGGTTGTATGTGAGCAACCAAAGCGAAGCGATGAAATCGAACACCAGCCAGCCGGTCGCGAACTTCTTGATCAGATCGCTGCGATCTTTTTTGATCAAGACGAGAATCAAAAGCCCGCCGAGCGCCGGCAACCAGACAATGATGGAGAGAATATTGTTCTTAATCACGTCAGTCCTCGTATTTTGCGACTGGAGCGCAAGCGTCCTCGCTTGCAGCAGATTTTGAGGCAGCAACCGAGACGGTTGCGCTCCAGTCCAAAACTAAAATGCCTTTACTAAATAAACCGCCACGGCCACGAGCAACCCGATCACCATCACCAGAGCATAGTTTTGAATAAAACCTGTCTGCGCCGCGCGCACAATCGGCGACATCAGGCGCACGACGAAATTCGCGATTGCATTGACCAGGCCGTCAACGAAATATTTATCAGTTCCGCCGGTAATCCGGCTCGTCAGGCGCGTTACTCCGGCCAGGCCGTTCACGACTCCGTCGACGACTCTCGAATCGAACGTGTAGACCGCGCGCGCCAGATCCATCGTGCGCCGCGTGACGGTCAAGCCGAAAAACTCATCGATCCAATACTTGTTGTAGCTGGCGAGATACAGTGGCCTGAGCCGCTTCGCCCAAGCGTCGGCCAGGCTCGGCTTCCTGAGATAAAACAGAACTCCGAGACCGATGCCGATGCCGGCGACGATAAGTGAGATAGCGATGAAGATCCATTCGGTCAGCGTGTGACTGTGAACCACGCCTTCGATTGTGTGGGCAAGATTGAATCCCGCGTGTGCTTTTGAAGAGTCCTCTTGGTGATTCGACGCAACGGCTGTGACTGGCTCAGTCTTTGTTTGCGCTGCAAGCGGCCCGTCGTGTCCAAGTACCGGAGTCGTGTTCGGAGGCGCAGACCATTGCCCTTCGTGCGGTTGGCCAAATCCTCCTGTCGCCGGATTCCAGATAATTGGCTCCATCCAGTTGACGATGTTCAGCCTGCCACCGACGTGTTTGCCGCCCGTGAACGCAGTGCTGATGCCGACAAATCCGCCGACGGTCGCGAGAATCGCCAGCACGACCAACGGCACCCACATCGATTTTGGAGACTCGTGCGGAACGTGCGGGTGGTGCCCGGGCGTCTCGTGGTCTTCATGCGCCTCGTGACCGGCGCCGTGATCGTGCGCGTCGCGGAATCGTTCCTCGCCCCAGAAGGTCATCGCGACCAGGCGCGTCATGTAGAACGCGGTGCACGTCGCTGCGATCGTGCCGACAATCCACAGCAGCCAACCGATCGGAACAACGTCGGTTGAGACTGTCTTCCAGAGAATCTCGTCTTTCGACCAGAAGCCGCTGAACGGAATGATGCCGCAGATCGCCAGCCAGCCGGCGAGAAACGTGAGGTATGTGTACGGCATGTACTTCTTAAGGCCGCCCATGCGCCTCATGTCCTGCTCGTGATGCATGCCGTGAATAACTGACCCCGCGCCGAGGAACATCAGGGCTTTGAAGAACGCATGCGTCATCACGTGAAAAATTCCGATCACAAACGCGCCTACGCCGCAGGCCAGGAACATGAAGCCGAGCTGCGACACAGTCGAGTAGGCCAGAACCTTCTTGATGTCGTTTTGCGTGATGCCGATCGTCGCGGCAAAGATTGCGGTAAACGCGCCGATGATTGCGACCACCAGCATCATCGTCTGCGAGTGCTGGAAGATGACGTTCGTACGCGTCAGCATGTACAAACCCGCAGTCACCATCGTCGCGGCGTGAATCAGCGCCGACACGGGTGTCGGTCCCGCCATCGCATCAGGAAGCCAGACGTGCAAGGGAAACTGCGCAGACTTTCCGCACGCACCGATCATCAGGCCGAGCGCGATCCACGACATCAGTCCCCAATGCCCGAGCGTCTCAACCGGATAGCCGGCGGCTTTCGAAATCACATCGGTGTATTGCGCACTGCCAAACGTCGCGATGATTCCGAAAATCGCGAGGATGAAACCAAAGTCGCCGATGCGATTCGTGATGAACGCTTTTCGCGAAGCATTCGCCGCTTCTTCGCGATTGAAGTAGTAGCCGATCAGCAGATATGAACAGAGACCCACACCCTCCCAGCCGACAAACATCATCACGAAGTTCGAGCCCATCACCAGCACGAGCATCGAAAACATGAACAAGCCCATGTAGGCGAAGAACCGGTAGTACCCCGGGTCCTCGTGCATGTAACCGGTTGCGAAGACAAAGATGCACAAGCCCACACCCGTCACGATCAGCATGAAGACTGCCGACAGAGGATCGAGCTGATAACTCCATTGGACATTCAGTAATGAACCGGCACTTTCCGGCTGTGCTGGCGCGGGTGCAGTTGTCGATTCGCCGTGAGTGTCTGCGGGGGCCGTTGCAGCGTGCTCTTGTCCCAGGCTCTGGCGCACGGCGCCCCCGTTAATCCAAGTGAAGCTCGTTTGCGTGGTGACGTAAGGCTTCGGCCAAAGCGCATTCCCGCTGAAGCCATACGAGTAGACGGCCGCAACGGTGATCAAAAATGAGAGCGCAATCGTGCCGACTGCAATTCCGCCGATCAGCTTTTCCGGAAACCGAAACCAACGGCCAAAGATGCCGTTGATGGCGGCGCCTATGAGCGGTAGCAGCGGAACTAGCCAGATGTACTTATGCATGAAACTCATGTGTCCTATTCGTCCTATGTGTTACATGGGACAAATGGGACCAATCACCATTTCATCAGATCAATTTCATCAACCCAGATCGTTTCGCGATTGCGATAGAGCGCGATGACGATGCCGAGTCCGATCGCCGCCTCGGCGGCGGCCACAACGATGACGAAAACTGTGAACACCTGTCCCGAAAGCGGGTTCGCGCCGCCGGTGTCGGCCAGGTAACGCGAGAACGCGATGAAGTTCAGGTTCGCGGCGTTCAGAATCAACTCGATCGACATGAAGATGACGATGATGTTGCGCCGCACGAGCACGCCGGCCACGCCAATGATGAAAAGGATGGCGCCAATAACGAGAAACTTTGATAGATCCGGATGCTTGATGCTGTCCATGGCTGCCGACATGCGACTGCCCGAACTCTCTTGAAGAAGAAACAAAAATATTGGCGTTAGCTGAACCATTCGCTCTGTTACAGCCGCGTAGCGGCGAAATATTTATAGAACGCGCCCGAGAAAGTTCTATTCAGCTCCGTTAGTTCCGTCCGAAGGCTTCGCTCTGCTGAACACTTCAGGATCAACGTCATCAGCGGCAACTTCCTGTTTCAGTGTGCGCGCCAGCATCACTGAGCCAATGATGGCGACGAGCAACAGCACGCTCGCAATTTCAAACGGCAAGGCTGCGTAGGTATATAAGTTTGTGCCGACGCGTCCAGTGTCATCGCTTATTTGACTGACTCCGGTCGCTCCCGCCTGGAGGTTTTGTTGCTGGGCTTGCCGGGTTTCGGCAGATTGTTCCAGTTTCGCCGCGTCTCGTTTCTGCAAACCCTGGTAGCCGCGGTTAATTGCGAACAGCAACCCCATGACCAGCAGGATCGAGAAGACGAGCGCCGCGGCTACCTGCGGCGGCTTATTGAAAATTGCCGCCGTTCCCCGCTCTTCCGCGCCTACGTTGACCAGCATGATGACGAACAAAAACAAAACCATCACGCCCCCGACATAAACCAGAATCTGCACGCCGGCGA
Organism: Pyrinomonadaceae bacterium; assembly: GCA_036374695.1. Classification (GTDB taxonomy): domain Bacteria; phylum Acidobacteriota; class Blastocatellia; order Pyrinomonadales; family Pyrinomonadaceae; genus UBA11740. The sequence continues at coordinate 3,252 of DASUTF010000180.1, read as the reverse complement.
TGAACTCCGCGCCGAGCAGAATGAAAAGCGCGGCAATCGAAACAAGAGATGAGATTAGGAAGAGCGCCGAATGCACTGCGTTGCGCGCCATGACAGTCAAGAGCCCCGCCAGAATCGCAGCGATTGCGAAGATCCAGAAAAAAACGCTTTCCCAACCAGATAAAATCATTGCCGATTGTCGATTGCCAATTGCCGATTGCTTTTCTGCATCTTAGCTTTAACCAAGGAACGGGAAGCGGATATTCTAGACTGCGCAAATATTTTAGTTAGCTCCTCCGCCTCTCTGAGCAACGGCTCCACTTGGTTTCGTTTTAGCAGCTCACCTTCAATGATTACTTCCATCCAATAGGCACTCTCGTCTGCCTCTTCCTCACACGTTCCCATCTTTGCGACGAATTCGGCCTTGGATCGCCCACGGCAAGCGGCCCTATAATTGGCGCCCACCGACGTTCCTGACCTAACCAATTGTCCGCCAATTGCTCTACCGGCAACCGTCTTCGGCAGAGCTGCAACAAGTTTCAGCACGCGTAATGCAAATTGCTTAGTACGTCTTTTCAGTTCATCACTGGTCACGTCGGGTGGAAGGCCTCCTTTGACCATGCGCCAATTGGAAATCGGCAATTGGCAATCGGCAATACGCTAACTTTCGTACTTAACGGTCTCCCTGCCCTGCTCAAGCATCTCGCGATTCCAAACGAAACCAGCACGCGAATAGGTAGCCAGCTCAAAATCCTGTGTCAGCTCAAGACAATATGTCGGACAGGCTTCCTGACACAGCGCACAGAACATGCAACGCGAGGTGTCGAAGATAAATTCATCGAGAACTTTTTTGCGACGCGGCTTGCCGGCGACGGTGATCTCGACATCCATCGCCAGCACGTCTATGCAGTCTTCGGGACACGCCAGCGCGCACAGGTTGCAGGCGATGCAGAGCGTGTCGTGCGTCTCTGGATCCATGTTGAGTCGCGGCGCGCCGTGAAAGCGTGGCGCCACATCCGGACGCACCTTCGGGTATTGCTCGGTGTAAATCCCCTTCCCGGCAACCGCGTCACGCGAAGTCAGCGCGCCGATATTAAAGCCGAGCGTCATGGCCAATCCTTTTATTAGATCGACCATGAAGAAGCGCTTGAGCTTCTGCGCGAACGTCGGTTTAGGAACAGGAACTATTGGCATTTCAAATTTGCTCTCTCAGTTCAGACTTGCTTAGACAGGATTTACAGGATGAACAAGATAAAAAACGGAAGGCTATGCCTACACGAACCGTCTTGTTCTTATTAATCCTGTTAATCCTGTTAATCTTGTCAATCCTGTCCAATTCATCGTTAACCAACCGATTCGGAACTCACCGGCACAACCGCTGGCTTCCCCTTGGGCAAATCAACCAAACGAATCTGCCGCCGCTGCTTCTTCAGATTGAAATCGCGGGACCGCTTATTTATTAATGACAGGATACCGGCCGTCAACAAGAGATTCACAATCCCGAATCCAATCGCGATTGCTTTGCCGGTCGCGGTTAGTCCCAGCCCCTGATCTAACGAAACGATCGTCTTCATCCCACGGTAGCCATCAAGGCCCTGTATGACGCCCACCCCAAGTGCGCTGCCCACGATATTGATAAGCGCGGCAGGCAGCATCCACTTCCAACCAATATCCATCAACTGATCGTAGCGAAAGCGTGGCAGCGTCCAGCGCAGCCAAAAATAGAGGTAGAGCAGAATCCCCATTTTCGTGAGGAACACGATCAAGCTGATCACGACGTAAGCGGTGTGATAACCCTTCGCTTCCGTCAGCCCATACACGAACGGAAAGTACCAACCGCCGAGATAAAGCGTGGTTGCGACCGCCGTGACCACTACCATCGCCGCGTACTCGGCCATGAAGAAGAGCGACCAGCGGAAGCCTGAGTACTCTGTGTGAAATCCGGCGACCAGCTCAGATTCAGCTTCCGGTAAATCAAAGGGGGCGCGATTGTTTTCGGCGATGCCCGCGATCAGGAAAATTACGAAACCAACCGGCTGATAAAGCACGAACCAGATCGAATCGGACGCCTGCGCGCCAACAATGCCCGACAGAGACAACGTGCGCGCGAACATCAACGCGCCGATAATCGCCATCCCCATCGAGACTTCGTACGAGACCATCTGCGCACTCGAACGCAATGCCCCCATCAGCGCGTACTTCGAATTGGACGACCAGCCCGCCAGAATCAGGGCCAGCACGCCGACGCTGGAAACCGCCAGCACGAACAGCACGCCGATGTTTACGTCAGTGATCACGCCCCAATCAGGTCCGAACGGCACCACCGCCAGCACCACGAAAGCGGCTACCACGGCGATGTAGGGCGCAATGAAAAAGACCCAACGGTCCGCGTTCCCGGGAACGAAGTCTTCCTTTGTCAGCAGCTTCAAACCGTCAGCGATCGGTTGCAGCAAGCCCCAGGGGCCGACCCGCATCGGACCAAGGCGAGCTTGCATGAACGCCGAAATTTTTCTTTCCAGGTAGGTTGCATAGGCTACCCAGCCGGTGGTGATGGTGACCACCAGGCCAATCTGTATGAACGGCCAGACGACATAGTTCACCGTCTGCTCGCTGAAGAATTTCAGGAGCAGAGTGTCGATGAATGTCGGTGCTGCGAAGAAAAGAAGCATTAGTCCGAACGAAACCGCGAAGCGGTTTATTATCACAGCCCAGGGTTGCCGCGCAGCGGCTACCCTGGGAACACGCGCCTTTGAATCTCCCAACCCTGAAAGGGTTGCGGATTGGACTCAACCCTTACAGGGTTGCCAAAATGAATGATTCCTATAACCCAGGGTAGCCGCTGTGCGGCAACCCTGGGCTGAACTCATCAACCGCTTTGCGGTTGCATCTCTACCTATCAATCTCACCTAAGACAATATCGAGCGTTCCGATAATCGCGACCACATCCGCCACCAGATGGCCGATGCAAAGCTTTTTCAAAGACTGCAGGTTAATGAAGCACGGCGGACGGACACGCATGCGCCAGGGCTGTTGTGTTCCGTCGGAAACCAAATAGCAGCCAATCTCACCTTTGGGTCCTTCGATTGAATGATAGTAATCACCCACTGGTGGCTTAATCAGCTTCGGCACTTTGGCGTTCACCGGACCGTCAGGCAGTTTGTCGATCGCCTGCTGAATGATGTGTCGCGATTGCCGCATCTCTTCCATTCGCACCAGGTAGCGATCGTACGTGTCGCCGTTTTCGCCAAGCGGCACTTCGAAATCCATGTCGGC
>DASUTF010000179.1:0-3522 GCA_036374695.1 Pyrinomonadaceae bacterium | reverse complement strand
TCGTCGTTTTGGATTTACTGATGCCGGGCATGGATGGTTTCGGGCTGGCAGAGGCTATCAAGGCTGACCCGAGTATTTCACGCGCCCGCCTGGTGCTGTTGACTTCAGCGGGTGGGCCAGATGACGTCCGGTCGAGAGCGGCCGGCATCTCCGCCTGTCTCAGCAAGCCCGTGCGTCAGTCTCAGCTCTTCGAATGCCTGAGTTCCCTCATGAGCACTTCAATTAGCGACGATGCTGATCGCGGTTCATCAACCCTGGCCAATAAGCAAAGTTTGCAGGAGCCAAAGAAAATGTCTGACAAACTCATTTTGCTGGCTGAAGACAATATCGTGAATCAGAAAGTTGCCATTCGCCAGTTACAGAAGCTTGGTTATCGCGCCGACGCTGTGGCCAATGGCCGCGAGGCCATCGAAGCACTGAGCCGCATTCCCTACGATCTGGTGTTCATGGATTGCCAGATGCCGGAAATGAATGGTTATGAGGCTACCGTGGAGATACGTCGCTCCGAGGCTGACCGCAAGCATACGCCGATCGTTGCGGTGACAGCCAATGCTATGGACCGCGATCGCAAGAAATGCATCAGCGCCGGTATGGATGACTACATCACGAAGCCTGTCAAAGTTGAAGAACTGGGGAGAGTGCTTAACGCTTTTCTTGAAACCGCGACGGAAGAAAATCATCTGAATCCAATCGATGACGGTTCGCCGATTGACGTCGAGCGGATGCGTGAGGCTATGGGAGACGAGCCCGAGGAGTTTGCAGAAACCCTTAACCTCTATTTAGAAGGCATGTCAAAGAATCTCGGGCAGTTAGAGACCGCTGTAACGACCGGCGATCGCCACGAGATTGAATCACTGGCGCACAATTGCGCCGGAACAAGTGCGAACTGCGGCATGAACGCAGTCGTCGGATCCCTTCGCGAGCTTGAAAATGCCGCTCGTGAAGGCGACTTATCTAACGCGCCGTTTGCTTTCAATCAGGCCAAACAACAGTTTGCGCGAATTGAAACGTTTCTTAACCAGCATCAATGACAGTTTAGGATGGAATCCCCATCCACAGCTCCTTACTGCTGCCATGATTCTTTCTCCCTGGAGTGCGGTACGCCCGACACCGCTCCGTCCCAACACAACGATAATCATGTATTCAATGGACGCCCCAGCCAAAGAAGCCGAAGAAGCACTCGTCTTACGTTGGTCAGCAGGCCCACAGCGCACAACGAAGGCCTTTCGCTTATCCCTGAAGGCGCAATCCAGCAGATCTCGACAGCCGCGCCCCAAACCGCGCTCGGGTACAAGAGCTGCAATGACGACCCAAAGAACAGCGTATTTTGGGCGCTGTTATACGGGAACGAATACTTTGGCAGCGGCGTCCCGCCCATGTCATGGCGTTTCACGCCGTCCAATTCCGCAGACCTTCGCGGACATTTCGATGCAAACCGAGCGCAGGTGCTTGACTCTTTAGATAGAGAAACAATGAAAATATTGATCGCCGAAGACGATGAAGTGTCCCGCCGGCTTTTGGCAAAATCGTTAGCGGGGTGGGGACATGAAGTCGTCATCACCGAAAACGGCACGGAAGCATGGTCCATACTTCAGCGCCAAGACGCTCCGCGCTTAGCCATTCTGGACTGGATGATGCCCGAGATGGATGGAACTGACGTTTGCCGTCTGGTCCGGCAAACCGAGAGCGTTACGCCCACCTATCTGATTCTCCTGACGGCGAAGAGTCGAAAGACAGATATCGTGGAAGGACTGGCTGCCGGAGCAAATGACTACATCACCAAGCCTTTCAATCGCGAGGAGCTTCAGGCGCGGGTCCAGGTAGGCGTTACAATCATCGAGCTGCAACAGAGTCTCGCAGAGCGCATCACAGACCTTGAAGAAGCGCTAGCGCAGGTGCGCGTGCTCCAGGGCATCCTCCCGATCTGTTCTTACTGTAAGCAGGTTCGCGATGATCAGAACTACTGGCAGAGTGTCGAGCGCTATATCGCCGCCCATTCCGAAGCAAAGTTCAGCCATAGCATTTGTCCGCATTGTTACGAGGCTGAAGTAAAGCCAATGCTGCAAGAGATGCTGAGCAAGCACGAAGGGGCGACCGGCGCCTCGATTCACGGGTGATGAGATGAGAATTCTGATAGCCGAAGATGAATCCGTGGTGCGGGACGTCGTGCGCGTGATGCTTGAGATTCGCGGCCACGAAGTGTTCGTCGCCGCGAACGGGCGTGACGCACTCGATATTGTCGAGCGCCATCAAGAAGGATTCGATCTCGTGCTTACCGACGTGATCATGCCGCAGATGGGCGGGAAAGAGTTAGCCGCGCACCTGGCTTCACGATTCCCGGCAACGAAAATACTTTACATGTCGGGTTACAACGATGATGTGCTGATGTGTGGGGTCCTCGAAACAGGCACAGCCTTTCTGGAAAAACCATTCACACCCGACACGCTCATCCTCGCCGTGAACGACCTGCTCGCCGAAAAGAGCCATTGGCCACTTCCTGATCACCCGGAAGAGGCTGGCTGCGTCAATCCTCAGTCGCGACCGAAAACTGACAGCGGTCAACTCCACCAATTGCCCGGCAAGTAAATCGCCGAGCGCCAGAGCATCGAGAACGAATTGCTGGAGGCGCGCGACAGGGCCCTCGAATCCCCGCGACTCAAGGCAGAGTTCCTCGCCGATATGTCACACCGAAGGCGGCGAAAGCGGCAAAGAGAGAAGCGTACGTTTTAGCTTTCAACTCCAACGTCTTCGTTGAATTGTTGAAAATGCCTGGTGCCGACCGTGGGACTCGAACCCACGCGACCTTACGGTCAACAGACTTTAGTCTTAATCGCCCGCTTCACCTGTGTTCACCAAACACGATAACTCAATATTTAGCGGAATGTTGGCTGTCAAAGTCAGCTACATTCCGCCAGGCTCGAATGCGATCACATCCGACTAACGGAGCCTTTGTCTGTTGTCGGAAAGACAACCGAAAGAAATCATTCATCCGGAATTGCGCCCCCGAACAGGGGCTGACCCGCCAGCGAAGTGTAGAAACCAAACACTGCCAGCGCGATCGAGATGATCAGCGCCAGGACGAAATCCGCGGCATACCACGCTGTGAAATCGGAAGTAAGGGGGAAAAAGACGGTCAGATGATTGAAGGCAAACGTCGAGATGAGCGCTAATAATCCGTAGCGGTAAATCACGAACACCAGCAGGAACCCGGTGATTAAGGCGAAGGGGATCGCGGCGAGAGATTTGTGCGCCAAACTCGCCCCTACAGCGATGAGTAATGCGGCAGCGAGCGCGGCCAGCCAATCTCTCCGCAGCAGTATGTAAAGGAGGAACCATAAGAATAACAGGATCAAAGGGAGCAGTAGGGCGGCGAAGATCTGATTAATCAGACCCGCCGGAAACGAACGAATCCCCAGTAGTTGCGTAGCCGGAAAATCGAACCAGGGCATATTGATGGGCTGGCCAAACCATTGCGGCGCGAGGTCAGAAAGATAACGGTTGAACAGCATAAATCCCGCCCCG
>DASUTF010000178.1:0-11582 GCA_036374695.1 Pyrinomonadaceae bacterium | reverse complement strand
CGGATAAGCTCGGCTGGTTTATCAACACGGTAACCGACCCGGTCCTGGCGAAGGAAAAGGAAGTAGTCAAGAACGAGAAGCGTCAAGCCGTCGATAACAATCCTTATGGCCACACCAGCTTTGTAATTGATCGAGCGCTTTACCCGGAAGACCATCCCTATAGCTGGCAGGTGATCGGTTCGCTCGAAGATCTGCAGCGAGCCACGCTCGCGGACGTAAAGGAATTTTTCCGGCGTTGGTATGTGCCGAACAACGTCACGCTGGTGGTGGCCGGCGATTTCGATTCGGTGCAGGCGAAAAAATGGGTAGACAAATACTTCAGTGAAATCAAAAAAGGCGAAGAGATTAAACCGCTTCCGAAGAGACCGGGCGTTGTCAAAGAAACGGTGAGCCTCTACCACGAGGACAACTTCGCGAGCTTGCCTGAACTAACCAGAGTTTGGCCGGTCGTCGAGGAATACCATCCGGATTCTTACCCGCTCGACGTGCTGGCCCGGTACCTGTCGCAAGGCAAGAAGGCGCCCTTCTACCAGGTCTTAGTTGAAGAAAAGAAATTGACCGATATTGTAAGGATGTCGAATGGCACCTCAGAACTGGCGGGCCAGTTCAGCGTACAGGTACGTGCTTTTCCGGACAAAGATCTCGACGAAGTGTCGAAAGCGTTCGATGAAGCTTTTGCGAGATTCGAGAAAGACGGCATTTCGGAAAAGGACCTGAACCGCATTAAAGCCGGCCAGGAAACTCAGTTTTACAATTCTCTCTCCAGCGTGCTCGGCAAGGGATTCCAGCTCGCCCAATACAACATCTTTGCCAAGGATCCCGGCTTCATTTCCAGGGACATCGAGAACATTCTGGCGGTGACGCCGGCGGATGTGACGCGCGTCTACCAAAAGTACATTAAGAACAAACCATTTGTGACGACCAGCTTCGTGCCGAAGGGCAAACCAGGCCTGGCGCTGGAAGGTTCGAAGAAAGCCGAGGTCGTCGAAGAGAAGATTGTCCAGGGCGCGGAACAAAGTGTCGACCCGAGTGCCCAGGCCGCTTATGAACGCACCCCGTCCACTTTCGATCGCAGCGTCGAGCCGGCCTACGGCAAGGCGCCCGAAGTTAAAGTCCCGGCGATTTGGGAAACCAGGCTTGCGAACGGATTGCGCGTGCTGGGAATTCAAAACACCGAAGTCCCGCTGATGCAGTTCGACGTCGTGGTCGATGGCGGCCAGTTGCTCGAAGATATCAACAAAGTGGGCGTGGCAAATCTGATGGCCCGCATGATGACGCAGGGGACACAGAAGAAGACACCTCAGGAGCTTGAAGAAGCGATCCAGCAGCTGGGAGCGACGATCAACGTGACCGCTTCGACTGAGAATGTCCGCATCCGGGTCAACACCCTGGCAAAGAACTACGATGCGACTTTAGCCCTGGTCGAAGAGATCCTGCTTGAGCCGCGCTGGGACGCAAAGGAATTCGATCTAATCAAGCAGAGCACCATCAGTCAGATCCGCCAGCAGCAGGCTAGTCCGAATGCCATCGCTCAGAACCAATTCAACCTGTTGGTTTTCGGTAAGGACAACATCCGATCCCAAAACATCCTCGGAACGATCGAGTCGGTTAATGCGATTACGCTTGATGATTTGAAAGCGTTTTATGCCCGCAGTATCTCGCCTTCGGTCGCGCGAATGAACGTTGTCGGAGCTTTGGATAAAGCCACGATCACTTCTTCGCTAAAACGAATTGAGACTAAATGGGCGAGTAAGAAGGTCGATATCCCCGCGTACAAAACCCCGGAAGCGCCGGCTAAGTCCGTGGTCTATTTTTATGATGTCCCCGATGCCAAGCAATCCCTTCTGCGGTTTGGCTATCCGGCACTGGCCCAGACTGATAAGGATTTTTATCCGGCTACGGTCATGAACTACATACTCGGCGGCGGCAGTTTTGCTTCCCGCCTGACCCAGGTTCTGCGCGAGGGCAAAGGCTACACTTACGGCATCAACTCGGGCTTTTTCGGGACGCAAAGTCCCGGCGCCTTCACGATCGCCAGCAACGTACGCGCCAACGTGACTCTCGAATCGGCCCAGCTAATCAAGGACATCCTGCGGGAATATCCGAAGACGTTTACGGAAGCCGATCTGGCCACCACCAAGGGCTTTCTGATTAAGAGCAACGCACGGGCCTTTGAAACCGCTGAAGCCAAGCTGAACATGCTGGAGAATATCGGCAAGTACGGCTGGAAATATGACTACGTGAAAGAGCGCGAACAGATCGTTAGAGGGATGACGGTTCAGCAGGTAAAGGCTCTGTCAGAGAAGTACCTGAACACCGACCGGATGATGTGGCTGGTGGTGGGCGACGCCAAAACTCAACTACCGCGCCTGAAAGAGTTGGGCTTCGGCGAACCGGTCGTGATTCGAAATTAATTTCGACCTCGGCCTGCCGGCGGTTCGGGGTAACAGGCGATTAATTTAAAGAGCTCGCGGAGAAATCTCGGGGGCTTCTTACGTTAGTTCCACACTCAATTAAAGAAGAGGAATCACTCTACTTGAACGTCCCAGTAGTGATAGCCTAATGCGTAAGCGTTTTGGAGCCAGATCTTAATAACAAAACCATCGCTTGTCGTTTTAGAGAAGTATTGCCTCACGCCGGTTGATCCATCAGGAGCTTTTTCGAACTTCGAATCGTCCATGTGAAAGTTCTCACGCTGAAGCCGCTGTTCTATCTCATGTAAATAGAGGCCACTGCGACACAGTTTTTCATACTGTTTCCGAAGGGCATCTTTCTTTTTTTCTCGCCGTGCTTGTTCTTCAAGTTTTTCCGCTATTAATTGTAACTTTGCTTGGGCGTCGGGATAATTTGGATCACTCTTGGGTATCTTTCCAAGCACATCCTTTGCTGCGGAATAAGAGCCGTTTTCAAAATATTGTCTTCCCCGCTCGAAATCAGTCAGCGGCTTGGTAGCTTGTTGATTCTGCGAGGACGAAGCTTTGGTCGTCGATGGAGTCGAGGAACCTCGTTGCTATCCAAGGCGCTCGCGATGCCTATCAGGATTAGAAACCCAGCAATCGCGGCGACTATCCAAGCGATTTGCTTTCGAGAAAGCGTTGCCGCTTTCACAAACTCCTGCGGCCAAAGAAGCTTTCCGAGCGGGGTCCAACCATCGCTGTTCTTCTTGTAGCCGAGGTCATGTCTATGAAGTTGGCCCAATTCAACCCACTTTTTAACAACATCGACGGGGTAAGGCCCGAAAATTTGTCCGTTGCGTGATATTGAGATGGTCGGAGTTTCGGAATCGGGCACGATGCCACCCTTTTCGTTTATAGACGGCATTTGTTGGCCGCACGCGGGGCAGAACGCAAAACCGGTCGAAACATCCCCGGAACACGATGGGCACTGACTTAAGATGGGAGGAGAGACACTCATATCTTGGTCGAGGACTGCGAGTCTACAAGCCTCCTATGCAGCGATCAAGCACCGACCCTTGCCGTTTCCATGTAAGATTGCGCCATGAAATTTACTCGCCGGAACTTTCTGGGTGGGTTGGCAACCGGTGCGACCGTGCTTTTGGGACGTAACTCCAGCCCGGGCAAAGCTTCGCCAAGGCCTTCGCGAGCAAATCGCCCGAATGTCATCTTCATTCTGGCCGACGATCTCGGTTGGGGCGATCTCAGTTGTTACGGGCGGCCCGACTATCGCACTCCCAATCTCGATCGGCTTGCTTCCCAGGGTGTCAGGTTAACTGACGCATATTCCGCTTCAGCCGTTTGCACTCCGACACGCGTCGGATTTATTACGGGGCGTTACCCGGCGCGACTGAAGATTGGGTTACTCGAACCGTTGCCCTCGAATAACCGGCTCGTGGGCCTGGATCCAGGCCATCCGACGATCGCTTCGCTGCTTAAAACCAGCAAGTACGACACCGCGCTAATCGGAAAATGGCATCTCGGCTTTCGCCCTGAGTGGGGTCCGAACGCGCACGGCTTCGACGAGTTCTTCGGCATTCTCGCCGGGGCGGGGGATTATCACCTGCACAAAACGGGATCGGGCGAGGCTGACCTCTATGAGAATCTCAAACCCGTTGAGCAGCACGGTTATCTGACCGATCTGCTTACCGATCGGGCGGTAAGTTACATTCGGCGGCGCCGGACCTCACCCTTCTATCTAAGTCTTCATTACACGGCCCCGCACTGGCCCTGGCAGGATCGCAAAGGCGGCGAGCGGGTCACCTTCACGGACAAAACGATTGAACCTGTCACCATGGGCGGCGGCGGCTCACTTAAGTTGTATGCGGAAATGATGCGCAGTTTGGATGAGGGCGTCGGCCGTGTGATGCAAGCTTTAAGAGCCGCGGGCAAGGATAGAGATACTCTGGTGATCTTTACCAGCGACAACGGCGGCGAGCGCTTCTCGTATCAATGGCCCTTCTCTGGCAGGAAAGGCGACCTGTTGGAAGGTGGCATTCGGGTGCCGGCAATTGTTCGCTGGCCGGGCGTAATTTCAGCTAATCGCGTTTCCCACGAGCCGGCGATCTCGATGGATTGGACCGCAACCATTCTCGCTGCTGCCGAAACGAAACCTGCGGAAGGCTATCCGTTAGATGGAATAAATTTGTTACCGTCACTTCGTGGCGGAACTCCCGTCCCGGAGCGGGCGTTCTTTTGGCGCATCTACGATCAGGACGCCGTGCGGAAAGGGAACTGGAAGTATTTTCGCAACGGTGAGCGGCGCAGGCTCTTCGACTTATCATTCGATGAGCACGAGCAAGCGGATTTTGGCACAAAGAACCCGGAGACTCTCCAGCGGCTCATGGCTGAGTTTGATAATTGGAATCGGCAGATGTTGCCGCGTATTCCAAGAGAGAACCCGCGTTAGCCGTGGATGGCACGGCGCGAGCAACTGCGAGAGGCTCTGAGAAGGGGGCGAGTCAGAACCGAGAGCGGTAACGGACCGGATCTATGACCAACTTGAGTGATGGATCCCATCGTCCGCTCCGGGGCCTGACACGACGGACGGGTAATTAGGTTCGGACTATTCTGATTCGCGCCCGTCGCTTACCGAACGGCTTCGATTTGTTTCCAGTTTCTTCTGAAACGCCGTCATCAAACTCAGCCGTGAGACTCAGTAAAGCAGCTTCCTTACTCTTTGGATTCTTGACCCAGTCCTTCGCCGAAACGAACGAAACCCGGTCGTAAACCAGCACAATGGTTCCCACCTTGAGAAGCCGGCTGACTTCGCGCGCCGCGAAGACCGGGATGCGGATGCAACCATGGCTTGCCGGTTCGTTGGGGACGTTGCGGCTGCCGTGAATTGCCACGCCGCCGCTGATGTAGTTTGGGTAATAAACCGATCCGAGCGGGCCAGTCTCCCAGCCAACGCTCTTGTCATAAACAAGAAAACGGCCGCGCGGTGTGTACGAGATGCTCTGCTGTCCATCGTCCATGAACGTTTTGCCGTTGCCGGTCGAGGTAGGGAGAACTCTGACGCGACCGTCTTCGCTCACCAGCATGAGTACCTGGCGATCGAGATCTACTTCCACATGTTCGTATCCAAGTTCTCTCGCCTCCGGCCTGGAGCTGGTACGAATGACGTCAAGGTCGTCTTTGGTGAGTTGGCCCGTAGTGTCGCGACCGTGCCATTTCTGAAAAGCGATCAGTGCGGAGCGCGAGCCGGCGTCAAAGACCCCGTCGATCGGTCCGGTCCAGAAGCCCGCATCAGACAACTGTCGTTCCACCTCTTTGATTTCGGCGCGGGAGAGAGAGGCGCCGGCATGGCCGGGTTGGGCGACCGCGATCGTCGCCAACATTACGAGGAAACCGATTGTCAGAAAAAGTCTCATATTGCGTTGAGAACATATGACGGACGGTGAATCGCAGTCAATGTTTCAAAGCCTTTCTGGCGCAAAAGAAATATCTGGCCGCGGTTCGAGGTCATTTGCTACAATCCTCGCCCCCATCTCACCCTTGTCCCGCAAAAGACAGTAAAACGTAAATCGTGAATGGTAAATAGATTCGCGCTTTCACGAGGATCGACCTAAGACCTAAGACCTAAGACTAAGACCGGGGTTCTCTATGTGGTGTCCGCGATGCAAAAGCACACGTGTCCAACGTGGCTATAACGATTCATCTTTTGTCCTGCAGATGGCCGGCCTGCACGAGTTGCTCTGCAACAATTGCGGTCTCGAGTTCAGGGGCTTCGATCCGCTGCGCAAGCTCGAGCGAAAGCCCACCTCGCATCGCGAATCGAACGAAAAGAATCGCCGATTTGCGCGATACAAAGTGCATTTGCCGGCCACCATCAGCATCGTCGAGCGCCACGCGCTGACCTGGGATGTCTCATACTCGACCCCTGCCCGCGGCCACTGCGAAACAATTAGCCAGGGAGGCATGGCGCTGTCGTTTGTCGGCAGCCGATTCTCTCAAGAGCAACTCACAAAACCCGGTTGCTTCCTGTACGTCACAGTCAGCCTGCCGGCAGCGGCCGTCGCGTCGGTGGTCTCAATCGTTACTTGTGACCGGCTGGGCGCCAACGGTCAGGCGAAATGGTTCGTGGGCGCCAAAATAATGCAAATGAGCGATGCCGACGCTGCCAGGCTCGCCGCGTTCCTCGAAAAGCGAGCCGCGACCGAGCCGTTTGTGTCGCTTGGCTAGATCGTCCACGCGCGGCTCCAATGCGCAACTTGATGAGCCATCCTGACGTTCGGGCTAAAGCCCCCGAACTCCCACTTACACGTTAGCGCCACTGCTGATCAGCGGAGCGATTATTAAAGGAAGTCCGCTCAGGGTAAACTTGAGCGGGCTTTTTTCATCAAAGCACACTGCATGCAGTTTGGAACCTATTTCCGTCTGACTTCCTACGCGACGATTGCCTCCGCGGCGCTGGCGCTCTATGTCGCCGGCGGGGTCGGCCCGTGGCTGCTGGGCGCGTTTACGCTGGTAATGATCGTCGCTTTCAAGTTTGAAGATAGCCGGTGGCAGTTGAACGAGCGACTTGCACTCGCAGTGATTCTGGTTTCGATTCCGTTTTTCTATCTTGATTGGCAGGTGCTCACGCCGCTGCTGCTTCCGGGGCTCGGTGACGCCGTAGATGCTACGGGACTTGGCGCGACGCAACGCGGCTCAGTTGCGCGTGGCAGTATTGAAGTAGCTGTTCTCTCACACCTGATACTTTTTCTCTCGGCAGTCAAGCTCTTCCAACGCAAGCATGACCGCGACTGGTTCTTTCTCTACCTGATTTCATTTTTCACCGTACTGCTGGCGGCGGGATTGACGGCGAGCCCGCTGTTCCTCGGGGTGCTGATTCTTTATCTGCTGTGCGCGCTCTCGACAATCGTGGCGTTTGAGATTCAAAAGGCCCGCAAGAAAGTTACCGCCACCCAGACGCGCCTGCTCGTTCCGCCTGATTCGACGCTTTTTCAAAAGCTGCCGATGCGGCTCTGGCACCGCCGCTATCTCGAGACGCGGCGTCTGCCGCTGGTCTCAGTGGGCTTGTTGCTGCTCATTGTGACTTTGGCGCTTCCGTTCTTCTTAATAGCGCCGCGTACTGCGTCCAGCGCGCTGCGCCGGGGCGGCGCTGGCGTGTCTGGGTTCGTTGGTTTCTCAGACAACGTAACGCTTGGTCAGATCGGCCAACTCAAAGGCAACGACGAAATTTTCATGCGTGTGCGCATTGATGAGTTCGGCAACGTTCCGCCCGCGCGTTTGCGCTGGCGCGGAGTTGCCTTGGATAGCTTTACCGGTAAAGCCTGGAAGAAATCAGCCGTCGCGGAACGGTTTGAGAAGAAAGAGAGTGCGAGCGGCATATTCCAATTCGGCACCGCCGCAAGCCGGGCTCATCTGACGATGCAGACGTTTTTCATGGAGCCAGTCGACACGCCAGTCTTGTTTGGCGCGCCGCGCGTCGTCGCGGTGTTGGGTAACTTGCCGTTCGTTCGAGTCGATCAAGAAGGGGCGATTCAGACGCGGGAGCATGATCAAGAGCGCGTCGTTTACCGGGTATATTCCGATACGACCGAGCCCAGCGCCGACACACTTCGCAACGATCGGCTTCAATACCTGGTTGAGTCGGGGCGATATCGGGAGTTGCCGGCGAACCTGGATCCACGCATCGGCACACTTACGCGCGATGTCATTCAGCAAAGTGAAGCGCGCACCTGGTACGACGCGGCGCGCGCGGTTGAAGCTCATCTGCGCGACAAATATGGCTACTCGCTCGAGATGAAAGCCGGCGGAGCCGATCCGCTCGCAGATTTTCTCTTCAATGTGAAGCAGGGTCACTGCGAGTATTTCGCGACGGCCATGGCGGTCATGCTGCGCACGCAGGGCGTAGCGACGCGCGTGGTCAACGGGTTCCTGCCGGGTGAATACAACGAAGCTTCCGGCGCTTTCACCGTGCGACAGAGCGACGCGCATTCGTGGGTGGAAGTCTATTTTCCCGAGACGAAATCGTGGGTGACGTTCGATCCAACACCATCCGCGGGACGCGCGGCGACGACGCGCACAGGCTTCGCGGGCATGTTGAGCAAGTATTCGGAAGCGCTGGAGTTGATGTGGTTCCAATATGTCGTCGGCTATGACAAGCAGGAACAAAGATCCCTGGTGACGTCGGCACGGAACAAGCTGTTCGACGTGCAGCGTGGCTCACTCAACAAATTGGCGCAGGCGCGCGCGGCATTCCCCGGGCTGATTGGGCCGATTCTGGCCGGAGCGACATCGCTGTTTGGATTAATCGGGGCGGTGCTGTTGACGCGCCGCGTGCGCCGATTTGGTTGGCGCCGCGGACTAAAAGTTTGGCAAGGCGGGGCTGAATCTGAAGCGACACGCGTCGAATTCTATGAACGATTGTTGAAGGCTTTGGAAAAGCAGGGCATCAAGCGTGAGCTGTACGAGACGCCTTTGGAGTTTGCGTCCGCCGCCGGCGTGAACGAAGCGCGAGACATTACGAATGCGTACAATCGAGTCCGGTTTGGGGAAGAGAAATTGTCGGAGGCCGAGCGCTCGCAAATCGAAGGTCTATTAGCGCGCATTGAAAGTGGGCTAAGAAACAATTGAACCACAGAGGACACAGGAAATAAGTCACCAAAGAGGACACAGAGAAGGACAAGAATATAAAAAGGAAACGTTTGTTCTTGCTGATTTGAATTTCTTCTCTGTGCCCTCTGTGGTTAAAGGATCTCATGAATAAAGTTGGATTTATCAGTCTGGGCTGTCCCAAAAACCTCGTCGATAGCGAGGTGATGATGGGGCAACTCAAGCAAAAAGGTTTTGAGATTACTGCCAACGCCGAAGATGCGGACACGGTAGTCGTAAACACTTGCGGCTTTATCGATTCAGCAAAAAAGGAATCCATTGAGGCAATCCTCGAAGCGGCGCGTTTGAAGACTGAAGGCAAAGCCACGCGCCTGGTGGTCGCCGGTTGTCTGGTCGAGCGTTATCGGGATGAATTGAAAGCCGAGATGCCCGAAGTGGATGCTTTCATCGGCACGAGTCAGATCAACGAAATCCTCAGCGTCTGCGATCCGCAGACGAATACGCGGTCGTTGCCGGTGATGCCGCTCGGAAATCAGAGCGCGACCTATCTCTACGACGAATCCACGCCGCGTGTGCTCGCGACGCCGAGTCATTACGCGTTCATAAAAATTGCTGAAGGTTGTGATCGGCCGTGCGCCTTTTGTTTTATTCCCCAGATGCGCGGCCATTTTCGCAGCCGCCGCTTTGGATCGCTCGTCGCTGAAGCTCATCAACTGGCTGAAGAAGGCGTAAAGGAACTGATTCTGGTCGCGCAGGACTCTTCACGTTATGGCGAAGACCTGGGCAAGCCGGACGCGCTCGCAAAGCTCTTGCGCGAGCTGTCGCACACCGAAGGCATCGAGTGGGTGCGTGTGATGTACACCTATCCGACGCACATCAGCGACGGCTTTCTCGACGTGCTGGCGGAAGAGCCAAAGGCCGTGAAGTACCTCGACATGCCTTTGCAGCATGCTTCGCAGAATGTTCTAAAGCTGATGAAGCGCGGCGGGAATCGCGCGTCGCTCGAACGATTGATCGAGCGAGTGCGTCAACGCGTACCCGGAATTGGCGTGCGCACGACTTTCATCACCGGGTTTCCGGGCGAGACCGAAGCAGACTTTAACGAGCTGATGACCTTCATCCGAAACGTCGAATTCGATCGCGTGGGTGTTTTCACGTATTCAGATGAAGAAGGAACGCCGGCTTACGAGCTGGCGAATAAAGTCGAGCCTAAAACTGCCAAACGCCGTCGCGATCAGTTGATGAAAGAGCAATCAAAGATCGCCAAACGAAAACACGCCGCCATGCTCGGTGAGACCGTTCGCGTAATGTTCGAAGGCGAATCAAGCGAGAGCGATTTGCTCTGGCAGGGAAGAATGGAAACTCAGGCGCCGGACATCGATGGATGTGTTCTGATCAATGACGCGCCGGAAGATTTCGTTCCGGTTCCCGGTCAAATGGTTGATGTGCTAATCGAGGAAGCGCAGGAATACGATCTGGTGGGACGGATTATTTAGTGGCACAGACTTTAGTCTGTGAGTCATAGCTGGAGATCACAGACTGAAGTCTGTGCCACATTTCTAAAACTTTACAAACTCAAACTTCAATCTGATCCCCCGGCGCGTGCTGTTGTAGAAAGAACCGAAATCCGCTGCATTGATGTTGTTCTGAAAGTCGCGCGGGTTCCAATGGTTCGTGATGTTGAAGAGTTTTATGCCGAAGCGTCCGGGAAATTTTCGGCCGCGAAACTGCGCCGGAATGAATCCCCATTTGGGCACTCGCGGTGTCAGACCCTTCGTAATCTGAAGATCGAGCGCAAAGAAGTTCGGATAACGTCCGGCCCGATTGCGTGCGCCAACAAAGTTTTGATTCTCGTCGACCAAGGAAAAGGGAAAGCCAGTGTGCCAGTCCATCACGGGCGAAACCGTGATCTGTTTCGGCAGGCCGAGGTCGCCCCAGAAAAGCAGCCGGTTGGGCGCGTCGAACGGTTGCAGCGAACGCTCGTTCGCGCGAATGACCGGATTCCGCACGTTGCCAAAATAATTGTTGAAGGCATTCAAATCTCCGGTCGCGCGCGAGTGCACATAAGCGAGATATAGATGCCTTCGTTCCTGTAAGCGAAAACGACCGGTCACCTGAAACTCGCGATAACGCGCTTCGCCATCATTTCTCAGAACCAACCGGCCATCTGTTGTCGGATCAAGCATGAAATCGCGCCGTGTGCGTCGTTCTTCAAAGCCGAACCGGAGAAGCAGTCTCTTGATTTCGTGATCGATCTGAAGAGTCCCGGCGACGCTACTTGGATTACGCAAACCCGCAGCGAATACATGATTGAAAGTCCTCGGCCCATCGATGATCGTTAGACCATCGGCGCCAAACGTCGTGACAACACGCTGCTGGTACTGCGGAAAGATGCCGACGTTGATTGGAATCTTGTCGTAGAAGAGGCCGACTCCGCCGCGAATCACCGTCCGCTCGTTCGCGAATGGCAGGAAAGCGAAACCGAGCCGCGGGGCAAAGTTATTGTCCTTGCTGATGCTGTCGCGATCCCAACGCAAGCCAAGATCAATTGTGAGCCTGGTGTGT
>DASUTF010000177.1:0-11807 GCA_036374695.1 Pyrinomonadaceae bacterium | reverse complement strand
AGGTTTTTTTCAAGATGACCTGATCGTCAATTGCGACCAGTACATTTCCGTTGAACTTTTCGAGCCCGGCCAATGCCGAAAAGTATTCGTTGATCTTAACTGCTGTCGGATTGTCGGCAAGAAGGACTTCCTGGCTGACAGCAATCTGTTGACTCGAGAGCAGTAAGACGAATGAAAATGCGAGTCCTCTCACCTTTAGTCCGCTTTTTAATCCATTACGAAAACTCATGAATGTTTTTTTCCCGGTTTTAGAGTAACGATGAGGAGAGTAGTTTCTTACGGAACCCGTTGACCAAAGGTTTTGATTTCGAGAGATGAAAGGAGTGGTGACACACAAGGCGGTCGCGTCGCAGTTTAAGGATCCTTACGCCTTCATCCTTCATCCCTTACTTTTTCTACACATGAGGTGTGCCAAGCAGATAGCCGTCCATTGTTTTCCTCCCAGGACGAATTGAAAAATCACCGTAACAGAGTCTCCTGAGAATAGCGTCAGGTCGCGCGTACCAACTCGCCCAGCTCAGCGGGGAGTCTCCATTCATATCCTTAGCGTCGATCCTTGCACCGGCATTCAGGAGAAGCTGGATGGTGTCCTCAGTGCCAAAGGCAGCGGCTCGATGAAGCGGCGTCTCGCCCTTCGTTCGGCAATCTCGCATGAAGGAACCCGTCTCAATCGACGGCTTGGTAATGCAATTTGGATTCGCACCAGCCGCCAGTAACACCTTGAGGACCAGATCGCGGGCAAGACGATTGGTGGTGCACAAGGCGGCGTGCAGCGCCGTTTCTCCGGTAACCGGATCAGCATGATTCACATCGGCGCCGTTCTCAATAAGAAACTCGACCAGGCGCCAGTGTCCATGAAACGACGCGCCGCTCAGGTCAAAATTGTCCCCAAGCGACTCCAACGATTCGCCCTTAGTAAGCAGGAATCGAATTGCACTGACATCACCGTAATATGCGCACCGTTGGATTAAAGTCACTCCATCTTTGTCCTTAGAGTTTGGGGCATGGCCTTCAGAGAGGTAATCGAACACCAGGTCGGTGCGTCCCTCTGCAATTCGCTCAAGCATCTTAACCTCTAAAATTCCCTAATCGGCCCAACATCAAAGGTGACCGGGCGGCTTAATCTTGCGGCATCATTTTTTGTAGCTCTTCCAGTCCACGTCACATCTGGCCAGTCCGCGACTCTTGGTGAAGTAGATTTTCTTGTCGGCCAGTCCCTCGCTGTCCGTGAAATACACTTTCACGTCAGCCAACCCCTCACTATTCTCGAAGTACCACTTCGCGTTACCATCGGCCAGTCCCGCGCTGCTTTCCACGTAGATGATGCAATCGGCCAGTCCTTCGCTTTTGGTTACGTAGATCTTAACGTCAGCCAGCCCTTCGCTGGTTGTCTTGTACACCTTGATCGCGCCCGCCGGAGCTGCTGCCAGCAGGCTCAGCGTCGCGCCCAGAATCCACAACTTCCTTCGCATCGTCTTGCTCCTTCCAGCTATTTGTGCGGCGGCGCGGTCGCCTTCTGCTAAGAGCTATCAGATGACTGGTGTCAGCCAACTCAGCCGCCGCGATCCGAAGCGGAGTTCGGTCTCCCTTAATTTACGCTCCAGTTGTGCGAGTTGTCGGGCCGGGAGTCTTCGGCTAGCTGGCAATACTTCATCAGCAACTCAAATACCTCTTCGGTGCGCGCGTCCACACCAGAAAGGTTAATGTTGAAATCTGTGAATCCTAAGCCCCGATTCGCCCCCGCCATCGCGCGCTTCACGTTCGATAACTTCTGCGCATACTTCTCCGGGTTCTTCAACTCAAGGCAGATGAAATCATTCCCGGAGATTGATCGCACGTAAGCCGCTTCAATATCACTCCAGGCAATGCGTCCCACGCCCAGCGTCCGGTCTAAAACCCCTCGCTCATCAATTATCAGCCGTGGTCTGGAATCAACGATTTGCCAGATGGAAACCACCAGACCTGTGCCAAAGAACAAAATGGCAACCCAACCGAACGATTTACCTTGAACGACCATCCAGATTCCCGTGCCAACAAAGCCCATACAGCCTATGAGCAATAGGAAATGCTTCCAGCGCGAATTCTTGATAATTAGCTCTTCCATAAACTATTTAGCCGACCAAGCATGGACGCGACAGGATCCAGCGTAACGCTTGTGGTCATCCTTCCCGGTGATCTTAACCCTTTGCTTTCCTTAACCTTTGTTAGCCGCAGCCTCTGCGTCGCTCAGCATTTTATCAAGTGAGACTCTTGGAATCAGGCTGCCGTTAACGATGACAGCGTTAATCCTCTTTGTGTTGCTGATATTTTCCAAAGGGTTTGCTTCCAGCAACACCAGATCAGCTTTCTTTCCCATCTCGACTGTGCCCACCATGTCGATCAAGCCAAGGTAGGTTGCCGGATTGCGTGTGGCTGTTTGCAGCGCTTCCATCGGGTTGAGACCGGCCTTAACAAAAAGCTCTAACTCATCATGCAGGCTGAAGCCGGGAAACACATACAGAATCAACGCATCAGTCGCGGCCAACATCTTCACTCCCGCTCGATGCATCCGGTTTATTATCTCCAGGCGCTTTTGAAGCATCCTCTTGCCGAGTTCAGCACTTTCAGCCGTTCTATTCTTCAAGCGAAAATCATCCTGATTCTTCCACTCTTCTCTCAAACCGCGGCGCACATACTTGAGGCGTGGGTCATTGGTGAAGTTGCGGTCATCTAAGAAGGCTCCCACCCGAGCCACTACCAGAGTTGGCGCCTGCCATGTTCCATTCTTCGCCAAGCGCGCAAACAGCGCCGCGGCCTTTTCCTCGTTGTAAGTTTCCAGGAGTCGGGAATATGTTCCGTCAAGTGCACGCACCAAAGAGGCTCTGACTTGGTCTGTATCTTTTGCACCTTTTATCGATTCCTCAATGATCTTCCTCAGCTCTGGTTCCGCCGCCGAACAGCCCAGCAAAATCCCCTCCATGTGTTCAATGCTTTTCTGGCCTGCATCCGACGCCTCGGCTGCGCTAACTGAAATGGGTACGTGCCCGGCAAATGGAATCCCGCTTTTTTTTGCCTCATCTGCGAGAGCAAAATAGGCGTCGCGTGGGATCAATGAGTAGACTTTAATAAAGTCTGCACCTTTATCTTTGACTGACGCCACGGTGTGTCTCGCACTAGCCTCATCAGAAATCGATAGGGAAGGCACGGGCCAAATCGGTAGGGGCCCATCGACCATTGGCCCGCCAATAACACGCGGGCCTAGTAGCCTGCCTTCACTAATATCTTTTCGAAGCTGCTTCAAGAACCCCAGGTCGGAAGCCATATCACGAACGCCGGTGACGCCGTTCGCAATGAACATTGGGAAGAATCTTTCAGGCCGGCCTTCCCATGCCGTGTGGACGTGCATGTCCCATAGCCCCGGAATCACAAATTTGCCTTTGCCGTCGATTACCTGCGCCTTCTTCGGTATCGCAACTTCTCCTGTTTTGGCAATTTTCGTGATGCGATCACCGGTGATGACCACGGTCATGTTGGGCTGGGCGGGGGCGCCGGTAGCATCGATTACTGTCACATCTGATATGACGAGGATCTTTTGCTCGAGCTTCTGTTCTGAGCGCGCGCCCGCCAGCGCTGAGCCAGTCGCAGTAACGATCAAGGCCACGGCAAATAGGATTGATCTCTTCATTCTTCTCTCAGTTGGTTCTTAATTTACGACTGTCCTCACGGCGAAGGCGGCGGCTTAACGTCATCAAACTTGTCCGGGCGGCGCTGAAAGGGCATGGATGAATCAGGGAGAGTGAAAGCGAAATCTTTCTTCTTTCGTCTTTCATAACACCAGATTTGTCCGCGTAACGAAAACACGGATGAGCCACGGGAGAGCGGCTATTCTTCAGGCAACGTCTTCATGCCCACGCTGCGCACAATCTTGTCGCGGTAGCGTCGGGCATCGGCTTTGATGGCTTCTTCGTTCAAGGTGAGCAGACGCCGGTCGCGCATGATGACGCGCCCTTCGATGATGACGGTGCGCACGTCGTCGGCTTTGGTGGAGTAAACCAGATTTGAATAGATATTGTAGTAGGGCGTCTGATTAAGCTCGTTGAGATCGACTACCACCAGGTCAGCGCGCTTCCCTTTCTCGATCGACCCGATCTCCTTCTCCAGGTGCAGCGCGCGCGCGCCGCGAATCGTGGCCATCTCAAAAGCTTCTTCCGCGGTAACGACTTTCGGATCGTTACTGAAAAGTTTGTGCAACTTCGCGGCCGTGTCGATCTCTTCCCAAAGGCTCAGGTCGTGGTTCGAGGCCGCGCCGTCAGTACCCAGGCCAACTGCCAGATTCTCTTTCAGCATCTGCGGAACGGGAGCGACGCCGGAAGCCAGCTTCATGTTCGACTGCGGATTGTGAACCATGCCGACGCCGTGTTTCTTCAGCAGATTCAACTCGCCCGCCATCGGCCAAACGACGTGCGCCGCAATAACCTTATTGTTCAGGAAACCAATGCGGTCGAGATAAACAATTGGCGGCGCGCCCTTAGCCTTGATGCTGTCATCAACCTCACGCTTCGTTTCCGAAACGTGGATGACGATTGGACAGCCCAGACGATCGGAGAGTGCGCGCGCAGCCTTCAGATGATCTTCAGAAACTGTGTACGGCGCATGCGGCGCAACCGCGGGAGTAATCAGCGCGTTCCCTTTCCATTTGTTCACGAAGCGTTCGACGTAGGCCAGGCCTTCTTCGTACGTCTTGTTGTCAGCGACGGGAAAATCAATGATGGTTTCGCCCAAAACGCCGCGCACGCCCGCCTTGAACGTCTCGTCAGCGATCGCATCTTCGAAGTAGTACATGTCGCAGTAAGTCGTCGTGCCCCCGCGAATCATTTCGGCCAGGCCGAGACGCGTGCCGGCGCGCACGAAGTCTTCCGTGACGTTCTTCGCTTCCGCCGGAAAGATGTACTTGGTGAGCCAGTCCTGTAGATCGAGATCGTCTGCAATGCCCCGAAACAGCGTCATCGGCACATGCGTGTGGCCGTTAATAAGGCCGGGAATAACGACCTTGTCCGCAGCGTTGATGACTTCACGGGCCGCGTAGTTACGATCGATTTCAGCCGCGCGCCCCACGGCAACAATGCGCCCGCCTTTCACGGCCACGCCGCCGTTGTCGATGACGCGGCGCGCGCCGTCCATCGTGACGATGGTGCCGCCCCGGATGATTAAGTCCACGTGAGTTTTCCTGCGCTGAGCGGACACTTCAATGGATAGAAGTTGAAAAGCGAATAATAAGGCGAAGGCAAGTCGTAGCATACGATAGTTCATGGCTCATTCGCGGCTTTGCCGCCGCCCAGCGCGGTAAGGCTTTGCCTTACCGTTAGGCTCAGTAAATTATCAAGGAGGCTCAGCCTCCGTCGTCGAGGCAGAGCCTCGACATTTCGGTGAACTTTCCGGAAAGGCAGAGCCTTTCCGCACTGTGCGGCGGCAAAGCCGCTTGCACCACCTAATCGGTGCGCTGTACCTCGTTTAAAAATCTTGCATCAAAGGCGCGCGGCAGCAACTCGACGATGTCCACTTCCTGTCTCTGGCCCTTCAGATTCGCGAGCGTGATCTTCGCCTCCTTGCAATACTCCCAGATGATTTGCCGGCAAGTGCCGCACGGAGGAGTCAGTTGTTCGGTATCCACCACCACGACGAGATCGGTGAAGTCGCGCTCACACTCGGACAAGGCTTTCCAAATCGCGACGCGTTCAGCGCACACGGTCAGGCCGTAGCTGGCGCTCTCAATATTGCAACCGGTGTAGACCTTTCCTTCGGCAGTGCGCAGCGCGGCGCCCACCAGGAAGTTCGAAAACGGCGCGCGCGAACACAGGCGCGCGTCCGTCGCCACCTTGATCAAGTTTTCAGTTTCGCTCAAATCTGGCCTCCAACTTTGGGTGGCTTCCTAATCTCAGTTTTACTCTGCGTGATCTCTGCAACCTCGGCGGCTCTGCGGTGAAACGCTTGAGAACTCAATCACCGCGGAGACGCAGAGAACGCGAAGGTGGCGCAGAGAGCTTCAAAATGAGGCACTACCCAACTTTGACGTCTCTGGCCAGCCTCTCGCGAATCTTTCCGCTAATCAAATCGATGCTCACAAGATTATGACCACCCTCGGGAATAATTACGTCGGCAAAACGCCGCGACGGTTCAACGAACTGCGTGTGCATCGGGCGCACCGTAGCCATGTACTGCTCGATCACCGAATCCAGCGTGCGCCCGCGCTCGGCGATGTCGCGGCCCAGGCGGCGAATGAAGCGAATGTCGTCCGGTGTATCGACAAAAACTTTGATGTCCATCTGCTCGAGCAGCCTTGGCTCGGCAAAGATCAGGATGCCCTCGACAATGACAATCGGCTTCGGCTCGACGCGCGTGGTCGCCGGCAAGCGTGTGTGCGTCTTGAAATCATAAATCGGAAGCTCGACTGGTTCGCCGGCGTTCAGCTTCTTCAGGTGATTTACCAGCAGGTCATTGTCCAGCGCGTCCGGATGATCGAAGTTCGCCGCATTGCGATAGTCGAGCGGCATGTCTTTCAAGTCGCGATAGTAGAGATCCTGCTGAATGAAGACGACCTCGTCGGCCCTGACGGATTCGAGAATGCGATTCGCGACCGTCGTTTTACCAGAGCCGGTGCCGCCACAAATTCCAATTATCATAAAAGAAGTCTTTTTCCCTCTTAAGGTGTCGCGCATCCGTGCTTTGAGCTTTGTACTTTGTACTTTGATGTGTCAGCAAAGTTGCCTTTGACTGAAACGTATTCGCTTAGGTAAGAAGTCAAAGCACAAAGCTCAAAGTACAAAGCACTAAATACAAAGCACCGTCAAAGCTTAGGAACTACCCGCCGCAACAGTTCCGTAAACTGTTCCCGCACGCCTTCGCCGGTAGCCATTACCTGGCTGTGATCGACAGGTTGATTTGAGACGCCGGCGGCCAGGTTAGTGATGCACGAAATGCCCACCACCTGCATGCCCATGTGGCGCGCGACGATCGCCTCGGGCACAGTGCTCATGCCGACGGCATCCGCTCCCAGCGCGCGCACCATGTGAATCTCAGCCGGCGTTTCGTAACTTGGGCCGCTCAACGACGCGTACACACCGCGCCCCATTTTCATGCCCATAGCACGCGCCTCAGCCAAAACGATCTCCTGCAATTCATGCGCGTAAGTGTTGGACAAGTCCGGAAAGCGCGGGCCGAAGCGTTCGTCATTGGGCCCGATCAGCGGATTCACGCCCAACAAGTTGATGTGATCTGTAATCACCATCAGCGAGCCCGGGAGGAACTCGACATTGAGCGCGCCGGACGCGTTGGTCAGAATCAGCGTGCGCACGCCGAGCAGCTTTAGGACGCGAATCGGAAAGGTGACGTCTTCCAGCGAGTAGCCTTCGTAAAAATGAAATCGCCCCTGCATGGCCGCGACGGCTGAATCGCCGAGCCTGCCGACAACCAAACGACCCGCATGACCCTCGACGGTCGCGCGCGCAAAGCCGGGGATTTCGTCGTAGGGGATCGCAGTCGCGGCGGACAGTTCGTCAGCGAACCCGCCCAGGCCGCTGCCGAGGACAATCGCGACCGGGCTTTCGGTTTGCGTGCGGCCGCGAATCATGCGCGCAGCTTTTTCCGCGCGTTCGTAAAGCGATGAAGAGACTGGTTCTGCCGACATCTATGCTTTTTTTGCCGTGTTCAGTCGTTGTCGTAATAATGTCAAAAGCAAAATCACTATTGTTCCTGTCAAGCCGAACAGCAAAGTAATCTCAGCTCCGTGGCGTTCTTCTGAAATCACCTCCGGGCTCATATGGCCCATCGGACCGATTCCTCTATCGATAGCGTAGTTTCTAAGATACCAAAGCAGTATGCCAGAAACAGCGGGAACTAACCCAATCCCAAGCCATCGCCACATTGCCGGCCGCTTACGAGCGAAGAAGCACAAACAAATAGCAACCAGAACGAGGATCACGGTAATCAAGAGGTGTAACAGGGTGAAGACTCCGGCGTTCTTTATGAAGTCACTGAGCGCTTCCACGATGAGTGTATTATCGTTCTTTCTCGTAGGGAATGCCGATCGATTTGGGGGCGCGCGATTGGCCGATGAAGCCGGCCAGCACGATGATCGTAACGACGTAGGGAATCATCTGAATGAATTGCACCGGAATGTCTTCGCCAGACGGCAGTTTGGCGACGCCCTGCATTTGAATCGTTAAAGCGTCAGCGAAACCGAACAACAAACATGCGAGCATTGTTTGCACCGGCCGCCATTTTCCGAAGATCAGCGCCGCCAGGGCGATGAAACCGCGACCGGCAGTCATGTTGCGCGTAAACAGCGATGACTGGCCAATCGATAGATACGCCCCGCCGATACCTGCGAGCGCTCCCGAGAGAATGACGCCGAGGTAACGAATCTTGTTGACGCTGACGCCGGCGGCATCGGCTGCCTCAGGATTTTCGCCCACCGCGCGCAGGCGCAGGCCAAACGGCGTGCGGTACAAAACGTAGGCCGTCACCAACACGAGGACCACAGCCAGCACGGTGACCACATTAACCTCTGTGAAAATTCGCCACTGCGGAACAAAGCCTGGCAGAATTTGCGACACGTTCGGCAGCAGGTTTTCTTTCGGAATCTGTGGCGTCGAGCCCGAAGAAAGAAACATCGCGCCACTCAAGACGGCCGGCAGCCCCAGAAACATGATGTTGATGCCGGTGCCGGTCACGACCTGATCGGCTTTGAACTTGATGCAAGCCAGCGCGATGATCATCGCGACCAGAACGCCCGCGACCATGCCCGCTCCCATGCCAACCCATGGGCTCGCCGCGTAGAAAGTGACCGATGCGGCCGTGAAAGCTCCCGCGAGCATTAAGCCTTCAAGCGCGATGTTGATGACGCCGGCGCGCTCGGAATACAAACCTCCGATCGATGCCAACACCAGGGGCGTCGCGAGCCGCAACGTGGAGAACAGAAGCGAGATAGTGAACAGTTGGCGCATCGAAAATTGTACTTGGTATTTTGTGCTTTGTACTTTGTGCTTTGTGCTTTGTTCGCTAACGCGCCTTGGCGCGCTCATCTACCGACCGAAGAAATGCATTGAGCTTTGGCGACAACTCCTGTACCAGAACGCGAAGTTTTTTGACCTCAGACTGCGATAGCAATTTCCTCACGTAAGAACGACGGAGCCAATGAAGAGTTTCGTAGAGTGAGCCACGTGCCATTCGGACGAATCGCCGGTTATCTACCAAACTCCCTCGGCCACTTCCCTCGGCAATGTTGGCCCCTATACTATCTGCCGCTCTAACGATCTGTTTGCCAACAGTGTCCCGGGCAAACGAATTCCAAGTTACAACGATATTCCAAATGCTGTCGGCAATCTTCTCGGACAATTGATAAACCTGCAGTTTCTCAAAATTCGTCCTTTCCATGGGAGCCTCCAGATTTCGACAATCAACGTGCTCTACACATCAAAGTACAAAGCACAAAGAACAAAGCACTTCTTTTCACACCTTCGCTCGTCGAAGCAATCCCAGTTTCTTAATCGGCCCACGAAACATAGCTTCAGCAGCCACAAAGACGATGATAATTCCCTGGAGCATGTCCACGATGTCTTTTGAAACGTTAACGGTATACGCATCAACAAAGATTCCGCCGCGCAACAGAATCGCGAACAGAATCGCCGCGAGAAAGACTCCGACCGGATGATTGCGTCCCAACAGCGCGACGGCGATTCCCACGAAACCATAATTCGCTGAGAAGCCGTCGTAATACAGGTGGCGATATCCAAGGACTTCGTTAATTCCCACCATGCCGGCCAATCCGCCGGAAATCGCCATGGCCAGGACGATCTGCTTGCGCACCGAAATGCCGCCGTATTCAGCCGCGCTGGGGTTTGCGCCGGTCGCCCGGATTTCGTACCCCCACTTCGTTTTCCAAAGCAGGATGTAAACGAATACGCACGCGAGGATCGCGAGAATGAAAGCGAGATTCAGCGGAATTCGCTCAGGCAGTCCCGGAATAAACCGACCGAGCCGGGCAATATGCGCGCTCGGACTGATCGGCGCCGTCTGCATGATCGGGTCGCCCGGAATCTTGTAGTAATACTGCGTGAAGTAACTGACCAGGGCGACCGCGATGAAGTTCAACATGATCGTGTTGATTACCTCGTGCGATCCGAACTTGGCCTTCAGCAATCCCGGAATGCCGCCCCATATCGCCCCGGCGACGACGGCGGCGATGCAGCACAGCGGCAGAAGCACGATTCCAGGAAGGTGCACGAACTGCGAGATAACGGTGTTCGCTGCATCTGGAGCGCCAAACTTAAGCCCTACCCAAGCGGCCGCAAACGCACCGATATAGAGTTGACCTTCCGCGCCAATATTTAAGAGACCACAACGAAAAGCCACCGCCACGGCCAGACCGGTGAAGATAAGTGGGGTCGCGTAAAAAAACGTGTAGCCGATGCCATCAGGCCACGAAAACGCGCTGCCGATCAGCAGCTTGTAGGTCTGAAGCGGACTATCGCCAATGATGAACACCACGATGCCACCCACGACGAACGCGGCGAGCACGGCAATTACCGGAAAGAGGATTTCGCGAAGAATTTTCATCCGTGTCCTCCGGTCATCATTAATCCAATCTCTTCATTGGTCGCAACTTTCGGGTCCACTTCGCCAACGATCTCGCCGTCATGAACCACGATCAAACGATCCGACAGGGCCGTCACTTCTTCTAATTCCGCTGAGACAAGCAGCACGGCACAACCTGCGTCGCGCATCTCTACGATCTTTCGATGAATGAATTCAATCGCGCCGATATCGACCCCGCGCGTCGGTTGCGAGACAAGCAAAAGCTTCGGCGGCAGTTCGAACTCACGGCCGATGATTAACTTCTGCTGGTTGCCGCCCGAAAGCGCGCGCGCCGGCAGTGCGGCATTCGGCGGGCGCACGTCGAAGTCGCGAAGCACCTGTTCCGTTCGGCGTTGAATTCCCTTCTCGTCAAGCATTATGTTGCCGACGCCTCTGACGGCCGGCTTGCGATAATGCACGCCCAGGATCGTGTTCTCAGCCAGGCTGAAATCCAGCAGCAGTCCGCGCCGGTGCCGATCTTCAGGCACGTGCGCGATGCCGAGTTCCTTTCGGCGCCGGGCATCGGCGCGCGTAATGTCGCGGCCTTCGAAATTAATCGTCCCCGTGATGTAAGGTCCGGGAATTAACCCGGCCAGCGCTTCGATTAGTTCCGTCTGCCCGTTACCTTCGACGCCCGCGATGCCGACGATCTCTCCCGCATGGATCTCGAGGGAAACATTGTTCAGGCGCCTGGTTCCGTCACGCCCGACAATTGAAAGGTCACGCACGTCCAGCACAGTGCCCGCGGGTTTGGCATCGGGTTTCTCGACCCGCAGGAGCACTTCGCGGCCGACCATCATGCGCGCCAATGCGGCCGCGTTTGTCTCGCGCGTCTTAACGTTCCCCACGACTTTGCCATCGCGCATCACCGTCACGTTGTCGGAAATCGCAAGCACCTCATCAAGTTTGTGCGTGATGATGACAATCGTCTTTCCCTGTTCGCGCATCGAGCGCAGGATGGCGAAAAACTCTTCGACTTCCTGCGGCGTCAGCACAGCCGTCGGCTCGTCAAGGATCAGTAATTGGGCATGCCGGTAGAGCGCCTTTAGCAATTCGACGCGCTGTTGTTGACCCACCGATAAGCTTTCAATCGTGGCGTTCGGATCGACTGCGAGTTTGAATTCATCGGAAACTTTGCGGATTTCGGCGGCCGCTTTCTTTAGATCGAGAGAAGCCGCGCTGCCCGGTTCCGCCCC
>DASUTF010000176.1:0-11915 GCA_036374695.1 Pyrinomonadaceae bacterium | reverse complement strand
TAACAATTAACTCTCTTGACATTGGTTTTCTTTCTGTAGTTAGGAATGCGCCGGCAAAACACCTGGGACCCGGCACGGCGGCCGCGCTGGGGTGATCGAAGCGACGACGGCGCTTTGGATTCGCGTTGTTTGCAAACTCGGGGGCTGGGATTCGCCTGCAAGCTGAACCCCAAGCGCTGTCGCAGCTTCAGCCGGGGTCGCCGGCGTGGCAGCCACGCTGGGGTGGTCGTTTTGCCAGCGCACTCCAAAGTTCGCTTAGTTTGTGATTGGAAATCGCCGGCAGAATATGCCGGCAATGAATTTGTTGCGCGCGCAGGCGCTTTCGCGAGTCCCTCTATGCGGGGACTCGGCAGTGTCAGGTCGCGCTGCGCTGCGATCAGTGCCACTCGGTGAGCCGAGCGGCCTTCGAGTTGATTCAACAGGAAACTCCGTCGAACCGCAGCCTTAATTTCGTTGGGCCAGGGAGCCAAGCGTTACCAAAAAAGGACGCGCTCTGAAACCTGGATTGCGGTTCGTGCAAATGGCCGTTATGCCGGCCTCAAAAATCCTTGCTCACCATATTCACTGCAATTGAAACTATTTGCGGTGCGTTGGCCGAACCGGGTGTCCGGCTGAGGCGAGCGGTAAGGAGTATAGCAGAAGAGGAGGAGGAAGCACCATGTCGGCGCGGTGATTAGGGGGGCAGTACATCCGCGTAAGCGGATGGGATAATCACTCAAACTCAGGTAGTTTGTCGCCCTGACCGTTGAGGACGTAGTCGATGGCCGTCGCTATGCTACGTTCATTCCATAAACTCCGCTTGCTGCCTCTGTCGGCCCACGGACTATGTGATTCGTTCCAGTGTCCGTCGTTACGCAGTCGCCGAGTGGCATAAGCTTTAAATGCATTGAGGGCTCGCTCAGGCTTGGTTCCACCGGTAGACACAACTACGTGAACGTGATTGGTCCGCACATTTATCGTGTGCAAAAACCAATGTCGATAAGCACAGACATCACGAATTGCGCTTTCGACACATTTTCGCTGGACTGTACCTAGAGCAAACGGTGTCGACTTCAGTGACTGGGTGCTGACTTCTCGCCTTCGGTCACTCCGAGGTAGGTGCGGGGCTTTATAGCGATTGTGAAAACGATCGGTGGAACCACGAGGGTCCCCATGCAACCACGTGCCATAACAACGGAAGGTTATGAGGTATCCGAGTGGGATGTCGGTGTCGTTCCACATGGGAGTGGAGTCTTTATCCCATCCGCTCACGCGGATGGTACTGACTTTTTTTACGAAGCGATCTTGTTCATCAATTCCCCAAACCGCGAGTCGCGGCGCACGTTGTTCAAATTCGGGTCACCCTCGAAGCAGGGTTTGTTTCCGTTGCCGAGCGCGATCGAACGTTGCAGCCAGCCTAAGGCCTGATCCGAATCTCCTTCGAGCGCGTAAACGGAACCGACGGCATAGGCGATGTCCGCGTCGACTGACGCGTTGCGGATCACCGAATCCGTCAACTCAGCCAGAGCTGCTTCATGTTTTCCCTGGCGGCTTAAACACATAGCCAAAGTCGGCCGGACGCCATGAAGATTCGGATTCGCTTGCAGCACTTCGCGGAGAATCTGCTCAGCTTCGGCGGGCCGTTTGGTGTAGTAAAGCGCCAGCGCGCGCACCGTGTTAAGCAGGGGATTGTTCGGCTCGACTGAGCGCGCCCGATCGAGTTCGCGCTGCGCCTGTTCAAACTTGCCCTGGTAAAGAAAGATCAAGGCGCGGTTGTAGCTGACGACGACAAACGAGGCCGGATCGAGATGCACCAAACGATCGTACGCGCGCAGCGCCCGGTCGTATTCACCGTCGAGGCGGTGCAGCGTCGCTTTCACAAAATGTACGACGGCTTCGTTAGGCGCCAGCCGGCGCATGCGCGCTACTTCGTCACGCGCCTTCGCTTTCTGCCCTCGCCAGAGCTGCACGAAAACCATCAGCATGCGCGCTTCGATCATGTTCGGGTCGATGGTCAGCGCTTTGTTGAACGCACTTTCGGCTTTCTCGAAGTCCTGGGCGCCGCCCAGTCCTTTGAAAACCCGATTCACGTGAGCCGCGCCGAGTCCGTCGTAAGCCAAAGCAAACTCCGGATCCAGTTCGGTCGCACGCGTGAAGTGCCGAATCGCGGCATCGCAATCTTCCGCGGCCACTGTGCGAAAGATGAAGCGCGCAAAGCGATCGCGTCCGCGCAGAAATTCGTCGTAGGCTTCGGCGTTGACGGTCCTGGTTTTCTCCAGCCCTGCTTGTTCGTCGGGACTTAGTTCCAGCCGCAGCCCATCGACGATGCGTTGCGTAATCTCGTCCTGTACTGCGATCACGTCATTCGCCGAGGCGTCGACTTTATCGCTCCAAATGATTTCGCCGCTGCGCACGTCGAGCAGTTGCGCGGTCACGCGAAAGCGCTCGCCGATATGGATAAAACCCGCCGACAAAACCGCGTCCACGTTCAGCTCGCGACCGACGTCCGCCGGATCGACGGGTTGACCCTGATACTTCGACATTACCGAAGAGGGCCGCACGACCAGTGAACGAATCCGCGCCAGCTCGGTGATCACGGCGTCAGCCAACGCGAACTCGTAAAAGCTCGAGGCCGGATCGTTGTTGAGGTTCTTGAACGGCAGGACCGCCAGACTTTTCTTTTCGCGTTCAGTAATGGTGGTGAACGACGCTTCGGGCGATTCGGTGATCGCGGGTTTGGAAGATAGTTGCGGCGCGCTCGTGTGTACTTCGCCGCCCCCCAACCTTCTCAACCAGCGCATGGCGCGCGAGACCGCGCTCGAGCCGCCCATGTGACGCGCGGGCGCCGCGGTCACTTCAAACTGCTCGCCGGACGAAACCTGCTGAAGAACTTTTCGCAGCTCATCACGCAGCTCGGAAATTTTCTGATAACGGTCGCGGGGATCCTTGGCCATCGCTTTGTCAAGAATCTGCTGAAGTTGCACCGGCAAAGGTCCGGGGCGAGCTTCGGCCAAAGGCTTGGCGGGGGCATTCATCACGGCATATCGGACTTCCACCGTCGTCTTCCCGCGAAAAGGCCAGGTGCCGGTCAGCATTTCGTAAAGCAGCACCCCGGTCGAGAAAATGTCGGCGCGCGAATCGACTTTATCGCCGCGTGCCTGTTCCGGAGCGGCGTAGGTCGCAGTGCCGTACGGCACGCCGACCTCAGTTAGCTCAATGCGATCAACACCACCTTCGTTCTCATCGAGGAGTTTCGCCAAGCCGAAGTCGAGAACTTTCACCTGGCCCGAATCGGTGACCATGACGTTGCCGGATTTGATGTCGCGATGGATGATACCGCGCGCGTGCGCGGCGGTCAGCGCATCGGCCACCTGAATGGCAATCCGCAGCGCGCTCTCCAACTCGAGCGGTCGCCCATTTACAAGCTGACGCACGTTGCGACCTTCGACGTGCTGCATGACGATGTAGTGCAGTCCATCCTGCTCGCCGAGATCGAAAATTGTGCAGATGTTCGGATGATCAAGCGAAGAAGCGAGACGCGCTTCCCGATCGAAGCGCTTCAGGTTTGTGTCTTTGCCGGTGAGTTCCGCCGGAAGGACTTTGATGACGACCGCGCGGCCGAGTTTCGTGTCGGTTGCTTTGTAGACAGTACCCTGACCGCCTGCGCCAATCTTGTGCGTGATCTTAAAACTGCCGAGGGTTTGTCCGATCATGGTTTGCGCTTCGCGCTCATGCGAACAGGATGCCTGCGCTCCAATGGAGGCGGTATTTAACTCTCAAACAGACGTTGGCGCAAGATGATTGGACACAAAACTTTGACCCATGAAGTGCCGCACCATAGCGGGCCGGCGGATTCGCTCTTATTCGTTCGGCCAACTCGACTTAATAAAGGTTGTATAAAAACTTGACCGCGGTAATGAATGCTGGTAAAAGCATCGGTTCGTTCCTGCCGGTTTTGTCTTTTGATCTCCGGTAATCCTGCGATTAGCAACTATCTTCAATTATTTTGAGAAAGGCCCCTATGATCTCGAAAACTAACCGCCGCTCACGGCAACGCACCCGTCCGCTCTTCGCTCTTAATCGCTCGCGATCGAAACGAGCGATAACTACCACCTTCTTACTTGTATCGATGATTGCGGCCGGCACGCTTGGGGTGCGCCTGATGAGGAGTGCATTCGCTGATACAGCGCCACAGACACTACCTTTCTCACAGAATTGGACGAACACCGGACTCATCACCACCAGCGATAACTGGTCAGGCGTGCCGGGCATCACAGGGTTTCGTGGCGATAACCTTACAGCCGCGAACGATGTGGACCCACAGACTGTGACCGCTGCCGACGACCCCGGAGTTGTTGACGTAAATGCGAATCAGACAGCGCCAAACACGTTTTCCACGGGGGGCGTGACAGAGTTCCATATAACGAACCCGACCATTGCGCTAACAGGATCGGGCACTGCGGACGCTCCGTATATCAAGATTTATCTCAATACGATTGGGAAGAGCAACATCAACGTCGCTTACAACCTGCGCGACATAGACGGCTCGACAGACGATGCCGTGCAGCAGGTTGCGCTGCAATTCCGCGTTGGAGGTTCAGGATCTTTTACGAACGTACCGGCCGGCTATGTCGCCGATGCGACATCCGGACCGAGTCAAGCAACGTTGGTTACGCCCGTGAGCGCGACGCTCCCTGCATCGGTTGATAATCAGCCACAGGTCGAAGTGCGCATCATTACCACGAACGCTTCGGGAAACGATGAGTGGGTCGGCATCGACGATATTTCAGTCACCGGATCAATTGTTGTAACGCCCACGAATCCAAGCGGCACCGGCTCGGCAAACCCCAGCAGTGTAGTTGCCGGCAGCTCGACTCTCTTGACCGTTAACGTGACGCCTGGCGCTAATCCCGCCAGCACCGGACTCGCCGTGACGGCGGACCTGTCAACCATCGGTGGCGTCAACCCGCAAGTCTTTTATGATGACGGGAGCAATGGCGACGTCATGCCCGGCGACAATATCTTCTCGTACTTTGCCACCGTGGCGCTGGCAACCGCACCCGGGCCGAAGACTCTTCCCTTCACGATTACCGACGCACAGACCCGTTCGGGCAGCGGCTCGATCAGCTTGACTGTCCAGGCGCCTCCTCCGCCTTCCGATCACGTTGTCATCAGTCAGATTTACGGCGGTGGTGGCAACAGTGGAGCAACTTACAAGAACGATTACATTGAACTCTACAATCCAACGAGCTCGACAACCTTTAATTTGGATGGTTGGTCGATTCAGTATGCTTCTTCCACTGGCTTTGGATGGGCGGGTGATTTGGTTACGCTTGCTGGCCCGATAGCGCCAGGGGAATATTATCTGATCAAATTGGCTTCGGGCGGTTCAAACGGAATCGATTTGCCCACGCCGAACGTTGATGGTTCTGCGGAAATCAACATGGCCGCCGGTCAGGGCAAGATCGCCCTGGTTAATAACTCCGCGGCAATTAGCGGGGCAGTTGCTACCTGCCCAACGGAAGATCCGAACCTCGTAGATTTCGTGGGCTGGGGTTCGGCCAATTGCCGGGAAGGCAGCGCCAACGCGCCTGGTGGCAGCAATACCACTGCTACTTTAAGAAAGGGCGCTGGCGCGCTTGACACAAATCAAAACGGTGATGATTTCGAGACTGGGCCGCCGAATCCGCGACGGACAGCGATCATTCTCGATCAGCCTCCAACTGTTTCTGCGGTTGACACCGATTCCGATCCCGGCGCGTCTACGCCCGCGCCGAGGGACGGCAGCGTAGCTGTATTCTTCAGCGAAGACGTGGAAGTTAATGGCACGTGGTACGACTTGACGTGTGCAAATACCGGCAATCATACGGCCGTAATTTATGCCGGGCCCAAGAACTGGATCATAACTCCCGACATCAACTTCGAGCCGGGCGAGCAATGTACGTTCACGGTGTTCGCCTCACAAGTTAACGATGCGGATACAGACGATGGCCAGCCGAATACTGATTTCATGCAGGCCAATTTCGTCACGATGTTTACGGTCGCGACGGGTGCGCCCTCTCCGTATGATCCGAGCGTCCATCTGACAATGGGTAACCCAAGCGGAGCGGTCAACGATATCGGACAGCCGAACAATTATCTGCTCGAGAAACCTGAGTTGGCTCTTTCGTATAACCGAGATCGCGGCGGCCCGAATTGGGTGAGCTGGCACCTTTCTGATGAATGGGACGGGTCTCTAACTCGGGTCGATACATTCCGCCCCGATCCGCAACTTCCCGCCTCATGGAACCGCGTGCATCAGTTTGATTACAGCGGTTCAGGCTTCGACCGCGGCCACATGGTTCCATCGGCCGATCGACGGGCAGCTCTGCCGATGAATCAGGCGACGTTCCTGATGGATAACATCATTCCGCAAGCGCCCGATAACAATCAGCAGACGTGGAACGAGATGGAGCAGGATCTGAGAGCTTACACTCCGGCGAATGAGCTTTACATCATCTCCGGTGGTGCAGGGACGGGTGGCAGCGGCAACAACGGTTTTGCCGCCACCATTGCCGGGGGCAAGGTTACGGTCCCAGCTCAGACGTGGAAAGTCGCGTTGGTGATTCCGAAGGGTGAGAATGACATATCCCGCGTAGACTGCTCGTCCCGAACCATCGCGGTCATCGTGCCGAACACGAACGGCACCAATCCGGACTGGACACAGTACCTGACAACTGTCGATGCGGTTGAGACGTTGACCGGCTACGACTTCTTCTCAAACCTGCCCGAACCGATCCAGCGATGTGTCGAGGCGGGCATCAATGGCAACAACCCGCCGCTGGACACTGACAATGACACGGTTCCGGACAGCAGCGACAATTGCCCATTCGTAGTTAACCCTGATCAGGCAAACAATGACGGCGATCCCGAAGGTGATGCCTGCGATGACGACGACGATAACGACGGCACCTTGGACGCCGATGAAGCAGCCTGCGGTTCAAATCCGCTGAATGCAGCTTCTACCTGCGAAGTCTGTGACGGCGCCGACAACGATTTGGATGGCAGCGTCGATGAAGGCTTCACCAACACCGATGGCGACAGTCAAGCTGACTGTGTTGACGCCGACGACGATAACGACGGCATCAGCGACAACGACGAGACGTCTTGCGGGAGTGATCCGCTCAATGCGGCTTCTACCTGCGAAGTCTGCGATGGAGTTGACAATGATGCCGACGGCAGCACCGACGAAGGCTTTACGAACACCGACGGGGACAGTCAGGCTGACTGCGTTGATGCTGACGATGATAACGACGGCGTCAGCGACAACGACGAGACGACCTGCGGCAGCAATCCGTTAATTGCAGCTTCTACTTGCGAAGTCTGCGATGGCCTCGACAACGACCTGAATGAAGGAATCGACGAGGGTTTCCCGAACAATGATAACGACGGATTAGCCGATTGTGTCGATCCCGACGATGACAACGACTTCGTTCTGGACGCAATCGACAACTGCCCGTTTACCTATAATCCTGATCAAGCCGATTTTGATCTCGATGGAGTTGGAGACGCGTGTGATCCGACGACCGGCCCGCCCGCGAATAAAGATCAATGCAAGGACGGCAATTGGCAGCGGTTCGACGTTCCTCGCCGATTCAGGAACCAGGGAGACTGCATTCAGTACGTGAACACCGGCAGGTAACACACCGTCACTGGCAGTCACTGACTGACAAAACGTGAGGGCGCAGGCTCATTTTGAGCTTGCGCCTTTACGCTTTTAAGTGCTCGACGCGAAATGCTTGACATCGTCGAACTCCCCTGCTAAAAGACGCACTAAGCGACGTAAATTAAACAAACTGAAATCGTGGCCTGGTCCAGACTGCCCGCCTTACCTTTGTCGCCTTATCCCAGTCGCCGCGGTTCCCCAACCGACAGGAGGTTTAGCAATGAAAAAATTACGACCTTGGGCAGCAGCTTTTTTGGCAGCTGCAGTAGTTACGTGTCTTTCGATATCAGTAGCAGGTCAAACGGCGAGCGACGGAAACCTTGCGAGCGTAGCCGGGGGCGGGTCCTCGGCGAGGTGGGAAATTGCCGTGACGAGCGCCGGCGGCACGTTAACCATTAGTTTTCCAGACGGCCGGTCGATGCGAAAGACTTTCCGTGCAGGCGATTCTCCGCAGGTGACGATCGGCGAGAAGTACTTCGATAATCTTCCAGATGGAGTCTACACGTACGAGCTACGACTCGCTTCTGCGCCGTCAGACGCGGCGAAAAAAGCCCGTGGCAAAGACGACGACCCTGAAAACGAGCGAGCCGGACGCAAACGCGCGCCGGTCCCGGCATTGACTCAATCCGGATCGTTCGCGATTGTTCATGGCTCCATCGTTGTTGCTGGCGCCTCCGAACCGGAGCAGAAGCGCGACGCGAAGGCTTCGACTGGACCGGCTCCCAGAGCCACGGCTTCGGCCAACGTGCTTCACCGAATTCGTAGAAATCACCGGGCATTCTTCATGCCTGACGACGTGATTGCCGACGACCTAATCGTGCAGGGAAGCGCGTGCGTCGGACTGGACTGTGTGAATGGCGAAGTCTTTGGATTTGACACGGTCAGGTTGAAGGAGAACAACACTCGTTTACAGTTTGACGACACCAGTTCGACCCAGGGGTTCCCTACCAACAACTGGCAGATCAGGGCGAACGACTCAGGCAGTGGTGGCGGCAGCTTCCTGGGGTTTGTCGATCAGGGCGCTGCCGGCAATTCCGAAACCGGCACCATTATCGGTCGATTCGACGCCGGTGCTCCCGCCAATTCATTGCGCGTGAGCAGCAGCGGTAAAGTCGGATTCAGAACCGCGACGCCGGTGCTGGACCTTCACATGAATACCAGCGACACGCCGGCCGTTCGCTTCGAACAGAACAATTCGGGTGGCTTCAGCGCGCAAACGTGGGACATCGGCGCCAACGAAGCTAACTTCTTTGTCCGCGATGTGACCAGCGGGTCACGTCTGCCGTTTCGCATTCGGCCTGGGGCGCCGACCAGCAGCCTTGACATATCCGCGGATGGTAACGTCGGCATCGGCACCGGCAGCCCCTCTCAAGGCCGGCTGGTCGTGAACGATACCAGTCAGTTGGTCTCGCGTATCACGCTCAACGG
This sequence comes from Pyrinomonadaceae bacterium, assembly GCA_036374695.1. Lineage (GTDB taxonomy): Bacteria > Acidobacteriota > Blastocatellia > Pyrinomonadales > Pyrinomonadaceae > UBA11740. Next base: position 2,803 of record DASUTF010000176.1, on the reverse strand, counting down.
TCAGGAATTCTTTCAGGCCTCGAACACTTCGACCGACGGAATTGCCATTCTACTAGGCGCCAATCGGTCGGGTAACCGGCAAATGTGGGTGGCAGACAGCTCTCTGCTGGCGCAGAACAATACCAACCCAGTGATTCGGTTTGTTCCGAACAGCCGATCGATCGAAGCGGTGTCCACCAACGGCACGGCATTGAATCTCTCGTTGAACGCGGGCGGGGGCAATGTGGGCATCGGAACTTTGGCGCCCACCGACACGCTCTCAGTTAATGGAACCGCCAGCAAACCCGGTGGTGGTTCGTGGGCTGTGTTCTCAGACGAGCGTTTGAAGAACGTCAAGGGACGGTATAGCCGCGGTCTGTCGGCCGTAATGAAGTTACAGCCCCTCCGCTACACCTATAGGCCCGGCAATCCGTTGGGACTTAATTCTACAGGAGAGTATCAGGGGTTCGGCGCGAAAGCGCTCAGCCAGGTGATCCCGGAAGCGGTCACCACAAACGAGAACGGGTTCTTGCAAGTCAATAACGATCCGATTCTGTGGACGATGCTCAACGCGATTCAGGAGCAGCAGCGTGAGATCGCCGAGTTGAAGTCGCAAATCCAGAAGTTAAAAGCGACTTCGCGCAAGCGACGAAGATAAGCAGTCTGGTTAAGCAGCAAACGAGGCGCAATTCGGCGAGGTGGTTCCCGTCGCTTTGCGCCTCGTTTTATCGTTTCCAGGGACGGCCGCCAAGAGCCGCAACTAATTCACGAACCGGCGCAGTTGGACGCTGATCGCGAATCCGATCGCAATAAAAGTGGCGAGCATTGAAGAGAGCCCCGCACTCATCAGCGGCAAAGGCACCCCGACCACCGGCAATAGACCAACTGCCATCCCCACGTTGAGGCCAATCTGAAATATCAGGCCGCCAACAATGGCCATAATCACCAGCATGCCCGTGCGGTCACGAGACCGGCGGGCATCAGTAATTAAGCGGGTCAGCAAGACTGCGTAAGCCGCGAGCAAAAGCAAACAGCCCACAAAGCCGGTGGTTTCCGCCGTCACGGCAAAAATGAAATCGGTCTGCGGTGAAGGGAGAAACTTCAAACTGCTTTGCGAAAATTCCGGGTCGCGCGAACCGATGATTCCGCCCGCGCCGACCGTGATCATCGACTGGTACGTGTGATAGCCGAAGCCGCGCCGGTCGGCGCTCTCAGGGTCGAGGATGACGTTGATGCGCTCAAGCTTGTAGCCGCTCAGGATTCCCGTTTTCACGCCCACTACGTAAGCTAATGGCGCGCCCACGATGCACGCCGCCAGAACCGCAGCGACGATTCGCATTTTGATCGACGAAAGAAACAGCACCATCGCCAGCAGCGGAAGGTAGGTTAAAGCCTGTCCCGTGTCGGGTTCCAGCAGAATCAAGCCAATCGGTATCGCGAGAATAAGACAGCCCTTCGCGAACTCTTTCCAACCCAACGCGCCAGTGCGGTGCGATCCGAATACTTTCGCCAGCATCAGCACAACCGGAATCTTTACGAATTCAGACGGCTGGAATCTTCCAAGCGGCCCGGGCAATTGAATCCAGCATTGCTGGCCATTCACTTTCACGCCGATGCCCGGGATCAGCACGAGGATCAAGAGAACCAACCCGAGCAGGTAGAGTATCGGCGCCAGTTCCACCAGTCTTCGATAATCGCTGAACGCAATCGCGACCATGGCGACGAGCGCGATCACCAGGCCGACGATCTGTTTCTGCCAGTATGTTTCCGCCGGCACTGCATTGTGAATCTGCCAGATGCCGAACGCGACGATGAGGATCGCCAACGCCGCGACCAGCCAATCGAAATCTCGAAGTTTGCGCTTTTGAAGAGCTTCTACCATTGAACTTCACGTATCGGACATATGGGACGCATAGGTCGTATAGGACGTATGGGTCCTATATGTCCTATCGATTCTTATCTGCCTCACCGAATTTTCATCGCTATGTTGGCTTTCGTCGCCTCGGGCTGCCCGTGCTTTTTGTTGTAGTAGACGTCGTAAACCGCGCGCACAGAGGGCGCGCCGAAGCGCGAACCCAGCCCCGCGTTCTCGATCAAAGCGACGCACGCGATTTCCGGTTTGAAGGCCGGAGCATACGAAACGAACCACGAATGGTCTCGGAATTCGCTGCCTTCTTTGCCGAGGCTGACGACCTGGGCCGTGCCCGTTTTGCCGGCAATGTCGAAGCCGGGAATCCTGATTCCCGTCGCCGTTCCTCCCTGGTTCACAACGGCCCACATCGCTTGAACAACGACCGCGTTTTGCTCGGCAGGAATCCCCAGGTCTTTCGGCTCCGGCCGATCAAAGAATCGCCCCGCGCGCGCTTGTCGCTCACCGACCGAACCCACGGAGCGAATTTCCTTCAGCAGATGCGGCACGAACATCTTGCCCTTCATCCCTATCGCCGCATGCGCGCGGATCAAAGCGATTGGAGTTATCACATCCTGTCCCTGCCCGAATGACGCGTGAATCGTGTCGATGTCTGTCCACTCGGGGGTTTTCGGATGCAGTTTTGCTTTCAACTCGCGTGACGGCGTGATGCTAACGATTTCATGCGGCAAGTCGATACCCGTGCGTTTGTCCAGCTCGAATTCGCGCACCATCTGCTGCATGCCTTCGAGCTCCATCTTTAAACCGAGCCGATAGAAATAGCCGTCGCAGGACTTCGCAATCGCGATATGCACATTGGGCGAGCCGTGATTGCCGCCCATGCATCGCGTGAAGCGGTTGCCAATCGTGATGCCACCGCCGCATACCAGATTCGAGTTTTCGATCGTTATCTCG
>DASUTF010000175.1:0-10555 GCA_036374695.1 Pyrinomonadaceae bacterium | reverse complement strand
AGCTCGGCCGCTGTGTATTCGACTGCCTTTTGCGCCTGCGGCGAGCCGCTCAGGCGCGCGCCAATGTTGTTCGACAGATGCGCCAACTGCCGGTACGCGTAATCGCTCTCGAGCGCCGCTTTCTGAATCGCTTTGATTTCAGAGATCAGCTTTGGATCGTAAGTTGGCGGTTGCGGCGGTTGCGGCCGTTGGGCGGCGACGGGCGCAGCCACGCAAATTATCAAACAGAGAAATCGGTTGACCGTCTTCTTTAGGATCATGAAACAACTCCGACCAATGTCGTTATTCTCGCATCGCAGAATAAACGAACGCACCAAAGCGCGCCAGTCGGCCAGGGCATTTGATAATTCAGTTTCCTCTTTGTCTTTGTGGAGCTTTGTGTCTCAGTGGTGAATTATCGCGCGAGAATATCCACCACAGAGACACCGAGACTTCACAGAGACACAGAGGTGACAAAGTCGGCAATACCGTCAACCAACACTCTTTGCGCCTTCAGGCGTTCGCGTGAATAATCTGCCGCAACATTCGAACGCAAAAAGCCAATGGGAAGGACTGCCATGAAAATCACCTGCTTGCTCATCTTTATCTGTTGTCTGCTCGCTGGTTGCACTCAAACCAAAACTGAACCGTCTGCGAAGTTAGATTTCGCCGGCGCCAAGATGATCGATCTGTCCCACCCGTTCGATGCTCAAACAATCTACTGGCCGACGGAGGACGGCTTCAAATTCGAAAAGGGCTTCGATGGAACGACACCGCAGGGCTTCTACTATGCGGCGAACAAGTTCTGCGCGCCCGAACACGGTGGCACGCACATCGACGCGCCGAAACATTTCGCTATCAGCTCGCACACCGTCGATCAAATTCCGGTTGAGCAGCTAATCGGGCCCGCGATCGTCATTGACGTGACGAAGCAGAGCGAAGCGAATCGCGATTACCAGGTCGCAGTGGCCGACTTTACAGCGTGGGAATCGCAGCACGGACCGATTCCGAATGGCGCGATCATCCTTTTGCGAACCGGCTTTGCAAAGCACTGGCCCGATCGCGTGAAGTACATGGGCACAGACGAGCGTGGCGCCGGCGCCGTTGCGAAGCTTCACTTCCCCGGCCTGCATCCGGACACTGCTCGTTGGCTGACGCTTAACAAATCGATCAAAGCAATCGGTCTGGATACGCCGAGCATCGACTTTGGGCAATCAACTCTGTTCGAAAGTCACCAGATACTGTTCGCCAAGAATATTCCCGCGTTTGAAAACGTCGGCGACATGAGCGCGCTGCCGGCAAAAGACTTCGTCGTGATCGCGCTGCCGATGAAGATTGGCGGCGGCAGCGGCGGGCCGCTGAGGATTGTCGCGGTTGTCCAGTAAGAAAGATCTTTGTGTCTTCGTGTCTTTGTGGTAAAAGCCGCCGCTAAACAGAAAGCCACTATGAAAAAAATAATCACAACAACACTTGTGCTGCTGGTGTGCGTTGCCTGTGCGAAGAAAACCGCGAACAATTCGTCTGGCGTCGACAACCCAAAATCCGGCACGATTACTTCGGGGCCGGCGACCACCACTAGTTCCTCGGCTGAGACTGCAGCCAAAGACTTAGCAGGAACGTGGGTTGTCACTCAGGGTGGTGACACCTGGGAGTTGGTCGTCACCCGCACCGGACCGGGCGCTTACTCCGGCTCCTCGACTCTGTTATCGACAGACGATCCCAACGGCATCTACGGCCCGCCCGGATCGAAAGGCGACGACATTGTCATCGTTTCGGATTCACCCGGAACATTCCGCGTGCGTTGGGCCAAGGCCGAGAATTTTCACAAAGCGGAGTTTTGGGAAGGAACGGGAACCTATGACAACGACACTTTTAATTTCGCGGGCGTCTATAAGGGCAAGCGGAAAGCTTAGTCTTCAGCCACACATCGAATGAAAAGTTGTCCTACCTGCAATCGCACTTATCCCGACGACACCCTGGCCTTCTGTCTGATGGATGGATCGGTGCTGTCCGCTCCGTTTGATCCGACGGAGCAGCGAATTCCGAGGCAATCGCAAGAGGCCCCGCCTACCGAAATCATGCGCGCAGCGACGCACGCCGGGCGACCAGCCGAACCGTTGCAATCAACAATTCACGCACCCGTGCCTCAGCTTCCTCAAATGAATGAGGCGCCGGCAGCAGTTCGAGCCGTCTCGAACACCGTTCGCGTTACGGCGCTTTTCCGCGCCCTACTGGCGATCCGCGGGATCCTGACTTTCATTGCCATTGTCCCATGGCTGTTCGTCAGCGGCGGAGGATATTTGTGGAACTTGCATCCGCCCTTTGCGGCGGTCCTTACGCTGGCAGCCGGCTTGATCGCATTTGTCCGGTGGAAGAGGGGGCTGTTTCTGATTCTGGATAGTCTGATCGGCGTAATTGTCTCGATTGCGCTGTTAGTGTCAGGGCAATGGATCTACTGGACTGGAACCTGGCCCATTGTGTCTGGAGCGCTGCTGTTCTGCGCCGCCATCGAGCTCAGGAATCGTCTCACGTTGACGTGGCTGCTGGCGGCGGGAGGACTAATATTCGGACTCTACACTGTAGCTTTTTACATTCAAATGAACACATCGGAATCCCTGACAGACTCGCAGTTCAAAGCATTGGTTTTTTTGCGCGCGGGAGTGTGTCTTGTTTTTGGAGTGATTTTGACGGTATTTGCGTTAATGACACGCGGCAAAGAACTCGCCAATTAGGAAGGGCAGCCGTTCGATGAACGCTGCCCTTTCTTTCGGATTCGTCGCGTGGTGTTATCCGAGAAAGCCTCGAAACTTCGAGGTCGAAGCGTCGTAACCGGGAAACACTGCGTTCAAGTTCGTCGCGCCGAGGTGCTTCTGAGCGACTTCGCCGAACACATCTCGAAAGTCCGTCGTCAACGCCAGGTCACGACCTTCGTACAACTGTGAGGACCTAAGTCCCGGCCAGTCGCCGTACACTTTCCCGCCCCGAACCGAGTTACCCAGAATGAACATTGCGTTTGCGTGACCGTGGTCGGTGCCGCGGTTTCCGTTCTCGCGCACGGTGCGGCCGAATTCAGACATCGAAAGGATCACAACGTCATCCATCCGTTGACCAAGGTCGGTATGCAATGCCGCAATCGCCGAGCTGAAATTCCGCAGCAGGTTACTCAACTGTCCCTGCTGGTTTCCCTGGTTCACGTGTGTGTCCCAGCCGCCGACCTCAGTAAAGGCGACCTCTAAACCGACGCCGGCCTTGATCAACTGCGCAGTTTGCCGCAGCGCGTTGCCGAAACCATTCGCCGGATAAGTCGCGCCATTCTCTGGTTTGTACTGCGCGGGATTCACCTGCTTCAGATAATTGATCGCTTCAAAGGTCTCTTTGCCGGTGCCGTGCAGAGAGTCGTTGACGGCCTGATCGTAAATTTCTTCAAAGCCGCCTTGCACCGACGCCGATGTCTGGCCGGCGCGAATGCGAAACTCGGCGAGGTTCGACATCGCGATCGCGGGCGCGCGCCCCTGCATCGCGCGCGGCATCTGCTGCGTCATCGCCACCCCGCGGAACAGAGACCTCGAGTCGGTTTTACTCTGCAGGTAGCGATTCAGCCATCCATCGCGCGTTGACTTCACCCCGGGCGTGCCGGACTCCATGTAGTCCTGCGCATCGAAATGCGAACGCGTGTTGTCGGGCGAGCCCGACGCGTGCACGATCGCAAGCCGCTTTGAATCCCACAAAGACTTGAATGACTGCATCGAAGGATGCAGCCCAAAAAAACCGTCCAGGTTGATGGCCGCGTCCGCGCTGCCATTCGGCTTCCGGATAGCTATGTTCGGGCGCAGATCGTAGTAAGCGCTCTCGCCGAACGGGACCACCATGTTCAGCCCGTCAACGGCGCCACGCTGAAAGATCGCGATCAGCGTCTTGCGCCGTCCCATTTTCTCTAGCGCTTCGGCCAGCGCACGCCGCAAAAACGAAGGCGTGACGCTCATCGCGCCGAATGACGCCAACGCGATACCGCCTGATGTAAGAAAGAATCTTCTGTTCATAACTCTTGACCTCTGCGAACCTCGGTCATTAAGTGGTCTTTGGTCTTTGGTCTTTGAAACCTAAGACCCTAAGACCCAAGTCCAAAGACCGTTTTTACTGCCTTTGAAACTCCGGCGATCCAAGCAACAGCCCGGCAATCTTCACAACCGGATTATCAATTGTCGCGGCGTTGGAGTTAGCGGGTTGTTGCCGCCGTTGCTGTGGATTCTGTTGTCCACCGCCGGGCCCGGGGAAATTGCCGCGCTGGAACCCCTCTTCAAAAGGGTTTCCTGGAATCTTTAATGACGCGGTCTGCACCACCGGCATGGCCGGGACCGTGATCTGATCGTTAAGTTGCTTCAGCAAACTCTCTCTCGTCTTCGCCGAAATCTCACCGCCGGCAATCAACGTCACAAATCGATCAAGCAGTTTCTCTTTATCGATCGTCTTGTCCTTTGCCATGTCGCCAACGAAGCGTGACAGATCGGCCCGCGTTCCGGGAATGCGATTGCTCGCTAACGCAAGTGCAAAGTTCATCCGCTCGAGCAGCGCGCCGGTGTTCACCCAGTCCTCGGCCACGTCCGAGTAACCATTCGGGGTTTGCATTCCGTAAAGCGGCTGGCCCATGCGGGCGATCCATTGATGAAACTGCGGGCCGCCATTCGTGTCTCCACCCAGCGTGCGCACGGCGCTGATGGCCAGCTCGAACGGGCGCTTAATCTTCGCGCGATACGCCGCGGACGAATTGAATTCAGGCGAAAGGAAAATCGTGCGCAGCATCTCGCGAATGTCGCCGTCCGTCTTTGTGTAAGTCTGCGCGACGCGATCGACCAGCGACTTCGGCGGCTCGTCTGAAACAAACCGGCGCGCCAGCTTCGTCGCGATGAACTTCGCCGTCGCAGGATGTTTCGCCAAAATCTCCAGCACCATTAGTCCGTCTTTGGCGCCCCCGCCGGCCGGAATCTTGTGGCCGAGCACGATCTTCTCGCCATCATCATGCGTGCGCGGGTTGAAATAGAACTTGCCCGCATTCTCGCGCAGCCGTTCAGCGCGGCGGCCGCCTGCATTCGTGAGTTGTGCGGCGGCCGCACCCGCTCCGCGCGGGGCGAAGATTGTCCATCCGGTAAAGCAGCGCGCGACTTCCTGCACATCTTTCTGCGTGTAACCGCCGTCCACGCCCAGCGTGTGCAGCTCCATTAGTTCGCGCGCGTAATTCTCGTTGATGCCACGTCGTGGACCTTGTGTCTGCTGTGGCATTTGGTCCTGAGGGTTGTTGGACATTGTCAGATTTCGATCGCGCGCAAGCTGACGAACCATTGGCCTCTGTGGTTGCGCGTTCGGACTGACGCTTTGAAAATTGTCGAGATAGAAAAGCATCGCCGGGCTTTCGGCGGTGGCGCGCAGTAAGTCGCGGAACTTGCCCATCGTGTGCGGCCGAATCGTGTCGCGATCGTAAGAAACCAATAACCACCGATCGGCGCCCTTGTTCGCGAACACGTTGAAGTGGTTTGTCCAAAAATCAACCATCACCTCCTGCAATTGCCGCTCGCTGTAGGTCGCGCGCAAAATGCGGGACATCTGAAGCTCGCCGGTGATGAATTGTGGCGGCCGCAAATTGTTCTCTTTGAAGTAAGCGTAAACGGCGCGGCGATACTCAGCGTTGTTCATCGGGTTCGCATCAGCATTTGGGTTTGCCGGATTGCTGGGCGGCCCCTGCATCTCGCCGGACTTCGCCTCGCCCGTTTTCGGCTGGTCAGAACCGCCTGCGGTAGCGGGCGGGCCAGGTTTCAAATTCTGGTTGTTCGCGCGATTCTCGCGCCGATTGTCACGAGCTGCCGCCAGATCCTGCGGCAACGCTCCGCGCTGTTGCAAGGCGCGCAGCAACTGACCGGGCTGTGGATACTTCTCGTACAACTCGGGTGTGGTCATGCGAAGCGCCGTCAGGTGTTGCAGCTTCGCCTCCGTCGCTGAATCGTCAATCATGTCAGGATTCAGTTGCTGCTCAATGTACTTGTCCAGGCCGATTGCTTTCACCCGCTCAACATCACCTGGCCGGGCGCCAAATCCGAGGCGGTTCAGAACATGCACGATCCGCCGGTCTTCGCTGAGCTTGCTCGCCTTCGCCGTTGATCTTGGCTTCATGCTCTGACCGTCGACGGCGGCAAAGCTTGTTATGAGCAGCGCTAAGGCTGACGTTAAGGCAGTTACCCGTTTGAGAAGTGTTGAGTGCGTACCGGACTTTTTCTGATTCATTTTGGTGACTTTCTGCGTCGGTCTTGAAAAACAGTTATCCGTTCACGCGGTCTTAGACGCAACCAAACCTGTTTTGGCTGAGTAAATCCCGCATCCGGACTACGGCAGAGCGCGGCGGGTGGTTCGCGGCGTCGTCTGAGTTCGCGCCGCCGGGCGCGGATACGTCACCGGGCTGCGATTCCCTTCCCGATCGACCGCCCGTACGCCGAAGAAATAGTTGTCCTTGGACATGCCCTTCATCGTAAACGTGATGACGTTTCCCACGGCGCGCGAGTTCGTCCAGGTTGCAGCCGTGGTGTCACGCCAGACAACTTCATAGCCCGCCACGTCCGGTTCTTGGTTGGCCTCCCACTTCAGGTCTGTATCGTTTGAAAGGCCCGTGGTCATGGTCACATTTTTTGGCCGCGCGGGCGCCGAGGCCAACATCGCGAGTGAGGCCGCGTTCACCCGCGCGACGTTCGCGACGTAAACGAAATCCACGAACTGCGGGAGGTCGCCGTACTGAATTCCGTTCTCAATGCGGATGTTCTGATGCTGATGCCGGTAGTCCTCGTTGGGTTCAGTAAAACGAACCGCCGCGTAGCCGCGCTCGAGAAACGGTTGATGATCTCCGCCGCGACCGTATCGATCTCTGCGATAAATCATCATTACTTTCATGGCCGGCACGTAGCGTTCGGTGACTTCTTTGATGAAACGCGCCAGCTGGCGAGACTGTGAATCGTTTTCACCACCGACGCTGCGACGGGTCGTGGCCTCTTGCTGAGTTTCATTCGACGGCACTCCCTCCGAGAACACTCGCACCGTGCGCCGATCGCGCACGCCATTGCCGCCGAGCGTGTTGCCGACGATGTCGTTGGTGAACATCGCTTCAATGTCCATATTGTTCTTCTTCGCCTGTTCGGCAAAGTAAGTCGCCCCCAAAAGTCCCTGCTCTTCGCCGGCAACCGCCATGAAAACGATGGTCGCGTCGAATTTGTACCTGGCCATCACGCGCGCCATCTCAAGCACGGCGGCAGTTCCCGATGCATCATCATTTGCGCCGGGCGCGTCGCACTTTGCGTCGATCGGGCTGCTGCACATCGAATCGTAATGGCCGCTGACCACGTACACCCGACTCATCGATTCAGATTGGGTCCCTTTCAACGTCGCCACCACGTTCGTGACGATTGCCGGTTGGGGAATTCGCGCTGCCCGCGGCTGTTCGTAACTCTGCTTCTCGACAGTCATGCGCCCGCCTGATTCCGCCGCCGCCTTTTGAAACTCGGCGTAAAGCCAGTCGCGCGCCGCCCCGATCCCGCGATTCGGATCATTCTGTTCAGAGAGCGTGTTGCGCGTGCCGAAACTCACGAGTTTGCGAATGCTCGCTTCGATTCGACGGGGACTCATTTCCGCAACGATTTTCGGAATGTCGGGGTTGCCGCGCACTGGCGCGGAGCGGCGCTGGCTGTAGCCAGCGGTGCACACGATTCCAATCATCATCGGAGCTAACAGAAAAAGCGCACGCTTCATCAAGGGCAGCCGCATACGTTCATACCTCGCGTTTTAGACTTTAAGCTCAGAACGCGACGAACTCTATCAATGACGATTGTCGCTCGCAACCGTTTGAACGAGGCAGCATAGGTATTAATCCGTGGCGCCGGTTCGGGGCACTAGCCCGACCGTTGGGGAGCGCTCATTAAATCGCGCATTTAGAGCCCTCCCTGACGGACGGGCTAACGCCCGCGTTGAGACGCGCGCTCAGCCCCACAGAATTGCCGATTCGTAGCGAGCAGCTAGGACTTTTGATTTTCGGCCGGCGGCGGTTCGACGGGAGCGCGATAGTCGCTTTCAAGAAAGCGGGTTGTGTTTTCGGTGACGCTCGATGCCGGAAGAAAAGGCGCTGTGTTCGCACGCGAGAACTGCGGCGCGGGTTCGGTCGCAATATTTTGTTGATCTCTCCTGGGCTGATCAGACTTCAATGCCGCAGTAATTAGCTTCGAGAGCTGCCGGATCAAAAGAATATCGGTTGTCAGGATCGTAACGATGCCCATAAAGATGAGGGCAATCAGGGGATCAACTGCCGGCGTCACAGTAGCCAACGTCCCCGCGCCGATTATCAGAAGAGCGAAGCCGCCCAAAGTCAGAACCGCAATAATGACCCCGATCATTAAGGCGGGCTTAGTCAGATTAAATTGAACGATTTCCGTGGGCGCAGTGAGCGAGCCGAGGTTCGCGCCGCAACGGTTGCAGTATTTAAGGCCGGTGCTTTCAGTTCCGCAGGAAGGGCAAAACATGGCGGTGAATAGTAAATCGTGAATCGTAAATAGAAAAGCTTCAGCAACTGCTTCGCGAATAGGTACGACAACGGCCCGCGAACAGTTCAGGTCTATTTACGGTTTACGATTCTCTATTTACCGAATTCGGTAGGCTTTGCCCTTCCAAACCACGACGATTTCCCCGCTCAGTTGATTGGCAATTGAACGCAGGCCGGAATCGAGTTTGTCGAAGTCTTCCGAACCGCGCGCGACAGATCGGACGGACATTGAGGACTTTAGCTTGGAGTCAATCCAGGCGTTTCCCTGCCGCTTGAACTTGCGGCCGCCGACCGAACGCGTCTGCTCTGCTTCTTCGGAAGTGGAGCCGGTCCCGGCTGATTTGCGCGCTTCGACTCGCGATTCTCCAACCCTCCGGCGACTTGCATCGGCAACTTCAGACGTTGGGGGCGCGCTTTTTGAAGCCTCCTGCTTATTTTCCGTTGCCGGCTGATTCGCCGCCGCCCGGTTGCTGTCTTCATCACGAGCTTTAGCAAAATCTCCGGACCGCGCACGTTCAAGCTTGTACTTCTCGGACGATTCGTTGCGTCGCGGTCCGCCCGGAATGGCGCCGGGGCTCTGTTGCGCCCGCTCGCGGCTTTCCATCCGGTACGTTTCAGCCGGCGCCGGCGCGTACGACGGCGTTGACTGCGCGCGTGCCGCGTCGTCACTGCGACCGGCACCCGCCAGGAAGGGCGCATCCTTCGCGGCCAGCGCATCCTCAGGTTTCGGAGGCGGCGGCGGACTCAAGGTCGTCAATCCGGATCGGTTCTGATCGGGTGTTGCTGAAACAGTCGGCTGCGGGATCGCACTGCTGGAGCTCGGCTGCGTTTCTTGTCGAAGAGCCTCAGGTTCGGGACTCGTCGGCGGCCTCACGGCTTCCACCGGACTGGTCTGCGGTTGGTTCTGCGCGACCATCTGAGAATCTCGCTGCGCGGGTTGGCGCCACACCACAAAGGCAATCCCAACCACTGCCAACAACACGACGGCCGAGGCAGCATAGCGTAACGTCGGAATCGCGAACACCGCACTGAGTTTTTTCCACCATGGTTCAGCGACGGGCTCCGAAGCTGGAATGCGAGCTTCCACCCCGGCTCCGGTCGTCACCGCCAGTTGGCTCACCAGTTTTCGACAGTCATCACAGTCGGCGAAATGCGACAGATAGCGCTGCCGGGCCGCCGGTGGAAGTGCACCCTCCGCAAAAGCATTCAACTCGTCCGCGTCAGGATGTTCGACAGGTGTGCTCTTCGCCGCGCCCTTCGCGTAGCGTCCAATCAGCACATCCATGTCTTTATCGTTAAGCATTCTCAAAACATTGCGACGCGGCCGTCGCTGATACTCTCTGAATCATTGAACGCTCGACGGAGCTCGATCTTGCGGACTCGCTATTAAACCGCAATTGAGTCGCCTCCCGTCTCAGAGGATTCAACCATGGTTGCGGCTGGTGCGGCGAGCAGCGGCTCGACGTCCATTTGCAAAGTGGCCGCGATTTGCGACAGCGATCGCGCCGCTTCCGCCTGTGTCCAGCCATGTTCTTTCATCAAAAGATTCTCGACCCGTTTGCGCACATCGCCGTGAATGCGCGTCAGTCTGCGACTCGCGGTGGCTTCGTGCACGCCCAGCACTGCGCCGGCTTCACGCAGACGCAAACCATCAAAATAGTAGAGCTTCACAAGCAAACGATCCTCATCTTCCAGTTCACCCAAGGCGCGCGCGAATGCCTTCTCAACCGCGGCAGACGCCAGGTTGGTCGCCAGCTCGTCTTCGGGTGTCGTCATCGAATGGAAGACCCGGCCATCCGGAGATTCCTTTTCATTCTCGCGTGAAAGCCGATCCAGATCGGCGTCTTCTTCCGTGTGAACCAGGCGCGCTTCGCGTCGATGGCGATCGATTGCCAGCTGTCCGACGACCGCGCGCAGCCACCCGCCGAGCGATCCGGCGCCGGAGTAATACGCCAACTTGCCTGCCGGTTGCCCGTCATCGCGAACCTTGAGGCCGTGCAGCTCAGCCCA
>DASUTF010000174.1:0-2873 GCA_036374695.1 Pyrinomonadaceae bacterium | reverse complement strand
TTTCTTAAAGGTAAAAGCAATCTTGATTATCTGCCCCGCATGTGGATCTTCCGTTGAAGGACAACTTTGTCTTGGTTGTCCGGCTTGTGGCGCGCGCGCCGTCGGTCCGCCGCTCGCCAAACCTGAACATCAACTCGTGTCCTTTGGTCCAGCTGCTCTCGCCGCATTGGGCGGCGGTTTGATGCTCGTCGGTTTTTTGGCATCAACGACCGTTGTGTGGGTCGTGAGTAAGGGCGCGGTGCTCGACTTAGGGACGATTGTCGCAGCCGGCCAAACGGCGGCGTGGCAGTTAAAGTGGATTTCAGTGCCGGTAGTAATTGCGGTTATTTTAAGCGGCTTGCGATCGCTGAGGACGATTCGAGAGTCGCCCGCGGACTTTGGCGGATTGCGCATCGCGCGCGGCGGGTTCAGTGCAGCGATTCTCGTGACCCTGATGGTGGCAACGCTGATCGGTGTCACCGTTCCAGAAAGACTGCGACGCCGGCAATGGGGAATCGAAGCGGGCGAGCTCGCGCGCGGCTATACGTTACATCGCGCTTTGCTCGAGTATCGCGAGCGGCACGGAACCTTGCCTGCGCGTGACGAACTTGCTCGCGAGCTACGAACGCTGCCCGATCCCGACGGTTCGATCGCTGAAGCGCTGCGTGACTTCGACGCAAGTGGTTACGAAGCAAGATCGGTGACGGCTGCGGCCGCGCCAACCACCAAGCCTCTGCCGCGTGGCGGCGCGTTGCGCACGGTTTCGCTGAACACTACCGCTGACGCCCCGCCTGTGTCATTCACGAATTACGAGCTGCGGCTTCCCGGCAAAGATAAGAAACGCAACACCGAAGACGATCTGGTGGTGCGCGACGGCTTGATCCTGACTTTACCGGAACTGCGCGACTACCGAGCTGCCCGCTCCAGCGCGCCCTAGCTCATGTCCTTTCTGGCCCGCTTCCGTCGTAAAAAAGAAGATCCCGAGGTTGTTCGTCGCAGGATACTTCTGCAATTCGGCCGCATCGGCGAAGCGAACGTAATCGAAATAACCAAAGACGACGACGGCAACACGATGCTGGCATACGGCTACAAAGTCGGCGGCGTCGACTATCAGGCGTGGCAACGTCTCGACGACGAACAATTGCGCCGCGCACATGATTACTTCCCTGACGCGCGGGTTGACTTGCGCTACGATCCCAAACGACCGGTCAATTCGTTCGTAGTCTGATCGCCTATCTTCAATATTAAATCTGAAATTGTTGGTTTCCGTGCTTTGTACTTCGGGCTTTGTACTTAGTACTCTACTGACTCGGGCGAGGCGATCTGCGAACCAAAGCAGACAGCGCCAAGTTCGAAGCACAAAGGACTAAGCACGAGTTGTTTGGCAAAATCCTAATCGCCAACCGTGGTGAGATCGCCGTGCGCATCATTCGCGCCTGCCGCGATCTGAACATCTCGCCGGTCGCGGTGTTTTCCGAAGCCGACGCCGCCGCTCTGCACGTGCGCATGTCTGACGAAGCGCATTGCCTCGGCCCGGCGCCTTCGACCGAAAGTTACCTGAACATTCCGGCAATCATTGAGGCCGCTAAGAAATCCGGCGCTGAAGCAATTCATCCCGGTTACGGATTTTTGGCTGAGAATGCCGGGTTTGCGCGCGCCGTCAGCGAAGCCGGATTGACCTTCATTGGCCCTACGCCCGAAGCCATGGAGGTGATGGGCTCGAAGACCAGCGCGCGTCGGGCGGCGATTAAAGCCGGCGCGCCCGTCGTCCCGGGTACGACTGAGGCCTTGCAGAATTATGAAGAAGCCAAACAAGTTGCCACCAGGTTCGGGTATCCGGTGATGCTGAAAGCCGCTGCGGGGGGCGGTGGCAAAGGCATGCGGCAGGTGACGGAAGAGAGCGAATTGAGTTCGGCTCTTGAAGCCGCGCAATCTGAGGCGGCATCGGCGTTCGGCAATGCGGAGGTTTACCTCGAAAAAGTTGTCGAGAAACCGCGCCACATTGAAATCCAGATCTTCGCCGACACCCACGGCAACTACGTCCATCTCGGTGAACGCGAGTGCTCAATTCAGCGCCGCCATCAGAAGGTGGTTGAAGAATGTCCGTCGCCAATTAATGATCCCGGGCTGCGGCAGCGGATGGGCGAGGCAGCGATAGGAATTGCGGAGGCGGTGAACTACGTCGGCGCGGGGACGGTTGAATTTCTCTTCTCGGACGTGACCGGTGAGTTTTATTTTCTCGAGATGAACACGCGCTTGCAGGTCGAGCATCCGGTCACGGAACTTGTTACCGGCTTTGACCTGGTGCGCGAACAAATCAACGTTGCGGCCGGCGGACAACTAACTTTCAAACAAGCAGACGTGCAGTGGCACGGCCATGCGATCGAGTGCCGCGTCTACGCGGAAGATCCCGACAACAGTTTCTTTCCATCGCCCGGCAAGATAACTTTTCTTCGGGTGCCCGCCGGTCCGGGCATACGCGACGACAGCGGCGTCAGCGAAGGCGACGAAGTCTCAATTCATTACGATCCGATGATTTCAAAGCTCGCCGCCTGGGGCCGTACGCGCGCTGAAGCGATCGATCGCATGCGACGCGCGCTCGACGAATACGCGGTGGGCGGTATCAAGACAACGCTCCCGTTCTTTCGTGAGATTGTGCGCGATGATGAGTTCATCGCCGCGCGCCTCGACACGGGCTTCATTGCGCGCTTCAACGAACGCCGGGGTGGCACGGGCGTCCCGCCCGTTAAGGTTCACGCGCAAGATGCGCGTGCCACGGCGGACATCGCCGTGATCGCCGCCGCGCTTGCTTACGCGCAGGCGCAACGCACGCCGGCAGCGAATCATAACGAATCGCAAAGTAAGTGGAGGCTCGCTGGCCGCCGAGCCGCGTT
>DASUTF010000173.1:0-7534 GCA_036374695.1 Pyrinomonadaceae bacterium | reverse complement strand
AACGGTCGAACAGAACTACGTCGGTGAAATTGATTACGAAAAAGCGACCCAGGCAGCCATCCAGGGAATGCTGTTCACGCTGGATCCGCACTCGCTTTATTTTTCATCCGCTGAATTCAAGAAGCTGAAAGAGGATCAAGCGTCCAGCTTCTACGGCATTGGCGTGCAGATCCTGCGGCGCGACAACGGCGTCTATGTGCAATCGGTGGTCGAGAACACGCCGGCCTCGCGCGCCGGATTGCGTTACGGGGATCGCATCGTCGAAGTTGACGGCAAAGACGCGCGCGAGTGGTCAAGCGACGAAGTTTCGAGAAACGTGCGCGGCGAACGTGGCAAGGAAGTCCTGATAAAAGTCGAACGCGCGGGCCAGCAAGCCGGCACGAACTTTCGCATCGTGCGCGACGCGGTCCCGCTTCCTTCTATTCGTAACGCTTTCATGATCGCCCCCGCCACCGGCTATGTCGCCCTGGTGGGCGGCTTTCAGCACACGACCCAGCAAGAGCTGCGCGATGTAATCGCCGATTTGAAGAAGGATGGAATGCGGCAACTCGTGCTGGATCTGCGTAACAATCCGGGCGGACTGCTGGATCAGGCGATCGATGTCTCGAGCGAGTTCCTGCCGCGTGACAAAGTTGTCGTCTCAGTTAAAGGCCGCAGCGAATACACCAAACCTGCCGTTTACAAATCAACCGGCAGCGACCCGGAAGACTTGCCGCTGGTCGTGTTGATTAATCGCAACAGCGCCTCGGCGTCCGAGATTGTAGCCGGCGCAGTTCAGGATCATGGCCGCGGCCTGGTGGTCGGCGAAACCAGTTTTGGCAAAGGCCTTGTGCAGCACGTATTTCAATTGCCCTTCAACACCGGATTGACGCTGACGACCGCGCGTTACTACACGCCGTACGGCCGATCGTTGCAGCGCGATTATTCGAGTGGCTCGCTCTACGACTATTACGTGCGGCATGACGAGAGCGGCGGACAGCAAGTCATCCAACCCGGCCAGCCTTCGCCGGCCGAGTCATCCGAGCCGCGCAGCTCGAACGCGCCGGCATTTCGCACCGCTGCGGGCAGAGTATTTTACGGCGGCGGCGGCATCACGCCGGACATCGAAGCACGGCCGCTGACCGCGACGCCTGCGCGCGCCCGGATTATCGAAGCGGCGTTCTACTTCACCAGAGAGCTGGCCGCCGGCCTGGTACCCGGCGCTGAGTCGTATCGCATCGACAAGGTTGCATACGATCGAAGTCCGAAGATGAGTGACTTTCCGATCACGGACCGCGTCATCGAAGCATTCAAGAATTTCGTGCGGAAGGATCCGGCACGACGCTTGACCGACGCGCAGATCGACGCGGATGTGGATTTCGTCCGGCTGCGGCTGCGAGACGAGGTAATCACAGCGGCGTTCGGCGCGGACGAAGGCCAGAGGGTTTTGCTCGAGAGCGATCCCCAGGCTTTGCGCGCCATCAGCGTTTTGCCGGAAGCGAAGCGGCTGGCCGAGAGTGTTCGCAACGGCACGCCGGTCAGCTTTAATCTCAGGTTTGCCAATCGGCCCACCATGCCATTTCTGCGCGAGTTCTTCGCGGAAGAGATTCTTACCTGATGGTCCAGGTACGCACGCCTCTGGCGTGCTAACGGCGGACTACCAAGCACGCCAGAGGCGTGCGTACCCAGAGCATTTGACTTTCCGCTCTTCACCGAATAAGAGTGCTGCGTTCGTTCATCAAAGAGTGTCAGAAGCCCGACCGTAAGGGAGGGCAATTTACGCAACGGATCCTCCTGACGCAGACATGCCCTTGCTTACGCGCGGGCTTCTGACACGAAACGAGGTGCCCATGAATCGCAGGAGTTTTGTGCGTCGCAGCATCGCCGGTGCGGCCGGCGTCGCCGCAGCAACTGTTTCTGTTCACGCCCGATCGGAATCACGCGAAGTCGCGCCTCATGCTTCACCCGCCGCCTTCGAATTAGACGAGTTAACCATAGCGGATCTGCAAGCCGGCATGTCTTCGGGCAAGTACAGCGCACGGTCGCTCGCCGAAAAGTATCTCGATCGCGTCAACGACATCGACAAGCGCGGACCGGCCATCAATTCGGTGATCGAACTGAATCAGGATGCGGAGTCGATCGCCGCTGAGATGGATCGCGAGCGCAAAGTTGGGCGCGTGCGTGGACCGCTGCACGGAATTCCGGTTTTGATCAAAGACAACATCGATACTCACGATCGGATGATGACCACCGCAGGTTCTCTGGCGCTGCTAGGATCGATTCCCTCTCAGGATTCGACCGTGGCGAAGAAACTGCGGGAAGCAGGCGCCGTGATCATCGGCAAGACGAACTTGAGCGAGTGGGCGAATTTCCGTTCAAGCCATTCAAGTAGCGGTTGGAGCGGCCGCGGCGGCCAGACAAAGAATCCTTACGTTCTGGATCGCAATCCGTGCGGCTCGAGTTCCGGCACGGGGGCGGCCATCGCCGCGAATCTCGCAGCCGTTGGCGTCGGGACTGAGACTGACGGATCGGTTGTCTGTCCTTCGAATGCGTGTTCGCTTGTAGGAATTAAGCCGACGTTGGGAATGGTCAGCCGCGCGGGGATTATTCCTATCGCGCACAGCCAGGACACCGCGGGACCGATGTGCCGGACGGTGACCGACGCTGCGATCCTGCTCGCTGCCCTGACGGGAATCGATGCGCGCGATCCCGTAACGAAGACCAGCGCCGGGAAAGCAGTCACGGACTACTCGAAGTCTCTTGATCCGAATGGCCTCCGCGGCGCCCGCATCGGCGTGCAGCGAAAATCGCACGGCTTCAATGATGCCGTGGATAAACTGATGCATGACAGCGTTGACGTCCTGAAGCGACTGGGCGCGACGGTAATCGATCCAGCCGACATTCCCACCCAGGGCAAGTTCGACGATTCGGAATTCGAAGTGCTGCTCTATGAATTCAAAGCTGACTTAAATAAGTATCTCGCTTCGCTTGGCCCGAGTGCGCTAGTGAAAAGCTTGAAAGACGTCATCGACTTTAACGAGAAGAATCGCGATCGCGAGCTGCGCTACTTTGGCCAGGACATCATGGTCAAAGCGCAGGCAAAAGGGCCTTTGACCGAACGAAAGTATCGGATGGCGCTTGCCAAAAATCACCGGTTAACGCGGACGCTGGGAATTGACGCGGTGATGAACAAACACAGGCTCGATGCGATCATCGCGCCGACCGGCGGCCCGCCCTGGCCGACGGATCTCGTGAACGGCGACCATTTCACCGGCGGCTATTCGAGTGCGTCTGCCGTCGCGGGCTATCCGCATATCACTGTGCCTGCTGGTTACGTGTTTGGATTGCCGGTGGGTATTTCATTCTTCGGCCGGGCGTGGAGCGAAGGGACGCTAATTAAGTTCGCCTACGCGTACGAACAAGCGACCAAGGCGCGTCGTGTGCCGAAGTTTTTGGAGACGGCGAAACTGGATTGAGAAATGAAAAGAAGAATAGCTGTCCTGATCGCGGTTTCGGTATTATTAATACTCGGTCTCGTTTCCCTGGTCGCGGCAAGGTTCCTGGTATTTAACTATTCGCGAATTCCGCAAGATGGAATGTATCCGGGAATACCAAAAGGCAGTTTGGTATTTTCCTGGAGACGTCCTTATCAAACCGCAGCTGACGTAAAAAGGGGCGACATCGTAATCTTTACGCGCATCCAGGATGGCGCCGAATACAAATTCATTTGGCGAGTCATGGGACTGCCGGGCGACAAGGTAGAAATCGACGGAGAATCGATTCTAATTAATGGTCTGGCTTTGCAGCGTAAACGGTTGCGGCAGGAGTTCGACTTAATTATTTACAGCGAGACAAATGGCGCTTCTTCATACGAAGTGGCCTATCCTGTCGATAGTGATCCCACGGATCAACCAAAGGCGTCTCTGATCGTGCCGCAGAATAGTTTTTATGTTTTAGGCGACAATCGCTTCAATGCTCTCGACAGCAGGTTCATCGGCCCGATCACCTTTGATTCAATTGTTGAGAAGAAGATCTAGCGGGGTTTGGAAATCGTTTCTTAAGCAGAACGTCTCACCGTTCCCAGGTTCTGGTGTTTTATCTCGGTTCCCATCTCTTAACCGCCGAATCGTCTGCAACGCTTTCCAATAATTCTGCGGCGCTCGTTTTCAATCTCGGATGAATAACCCGCGGGGCGATTTCCGCCAGCGGCTCCAGCACGAACCGCCTTTCATGAAGACACGGGTGCGGCAGCCGCAGGAACTCCGTATCCTTCAGGACGTCACCGTAAAGCAGCAGATCGAGATCGATTGTACGCGGCCCGTCTTTCACTTCTCGGGTCCGACCCAGCGCAAATTCAATCCGCAGCAAACGCGCCATCACCTGCTCAGGGGTGGGCAGAGTATTGCCGATCTCAACCGCCATGTTGAGGAACGGTGGCTGTGCGACTTCACCGACAGGCTCAGTTTCATAAATTGAGGACACGCGCGTCACGCACAGCGAAGCCTCCATCATTCCGCGAACGGCCAGCAATAAGTTGCCCGCGCGGTCGCCGAGATTCGATCCCAGCCCGACATAAGCTTTCGCGTGATTCCGGTGTGAGAACATGAAAATTAGTGGCACAGACTTCAGTCTGTGATTTCTCTTTGCCGGCACACAGGCTGGGTAGTCCTAATTTGAAATTCTCAGCGGCTTGCTCCGCGTTCTCAGCGTCTCTGCGGTGAGTTGTTCCCCGGTAATTACCGCGGAGTAGCAGAGATCGCAGAGTCTCCGCAGAGAGAACTGGATTTAGGACACTACCCACAGACTAAAGTCTGTGCCACCCGCGCTCCCAGTCGCGCTATGCTACACTGGCATCGTTACCCCGTGAAGCACCAATTCTGATTCCAGCGATGCTGTTTCGGCATCCGGGCGGGCAAGGCGGCCCCGTCAGTACAAAATGGCTCGCAGAAGATTTCGCAGCAACCAGCGGCACGAGCCGGTCACCGAACGCTCTTTTCAGGAATATTTGTATTCCAGCGGCGCGCCACAGACTTCGCGCACTGAACTGATGCGGATGGTGCGTGGCGGCGAAGACACCTACCTCGAACTCAAAGTAAAACTTTCCAATTCGGAACGAATCGCACAAGGCATTGTCGCGCTGGCGAATACCGGCGGCGGCGTGATCGTCTTCGGCGTCAACGATCAACTGCGCGTCGAAGGCGTCGATCACCCGGAAGAAGTCCAGGACGAGCTGGTGCGCATCTGCCATGAAGAGATTGCCCCGCCCCTGATTCCATTCATCGATCGTCTGGCGTTCGACAACGGCCGCCGCATCGTGGCGCTGGACGTGCAAGGGAGGCAAAGGCCGTATCGCACCCGTGACGGAAAGTTCTTTGTGCGCATCGGCGCCGACAAACGTGAAGCTACCGATGAAGAGTTGTCGGCGCTGTTCGACGACGCGAAACCGTTTGCTTACGAAAGCCTGGCGGCAATTGGCGCGAAGATCGAGGACATCGATGAAGCTCATCTTTGGAGCTTCATGCGCGGGTTTTCCGGTGGCGCCTTTGACGAAACCACAGTCAAAGGTTATCCGACGGCAGAAATCCTCGAGCGATACTTGTTGTTGGCGACGAATAGCGCGCGCGGACTCGTGCCCACGTTCGCCGGTCTCGGGCTGTTCGGCAGCGACGAGAGCGTGGCGCGTTTGCTGCCGCAGACGTCGGTCACGGCTACGCGTTTCGGTGGGGACAACCATCAGGCGCCGATCGTTGAGCGAGTTGAGCTGAAGGGCAACCTCGCGACGCTTTATGAATCAACTTTAAAGTTCGTTACCCGCTATGCCGATCTTTGGGACGCCCGGCCTAATCTGCCGAGAACAACTGGTGAAGATCAATCCGGCTTACCTGCGCGCGCGAATTACCAACGCGCATCGATCTCGGAAGCGCTTGCGAATGCGTTGATTCATCGTGACCTGGCTTTACGCGACACTTCCACCCGCATCCACATATTTGATCGTGCGATTGAAATCACTAACGCGCGCCGGACCGCCGGATTTGCGCCGGCAGGTTTGCGCGCGGCCAAGTTTGGCGTCGCGCAAAGTTTGAATCCGCAAACCGCTTCGATGTTTTCGAATCCCGCGTACGGTTTGACGCTGGCGCGCGGCGGCCTGCCAATGTTGTTGAGGGAGTCGCGGGCCTTCTCAGGCCGTCTGCCCGACCTCGCGGCGTTCAATGATGAGTTCCGCGTGCGGATTCATGGGGTTGAACGAGCAGCGTCAGGTCAGTACCATTCGCGTCAGCGAATGGATCCAGGATTCAAGTCAAAGTAGCATTTGGGACCCACCCGCTTACGCAGGTGGTACTGACTTCATAGCCCATGGAGAATTCACGAATGCGTAAACGCTGGTCACTACTCCTAAGCGTTCTTCTCTTCGTCGCTCTTTCAATCCGGTCTGACGCGATCGTTGGTCCCGCCGCATCGCAAACCAAAACAATCCCGGCGCCGCACGACGTCCTCGGGTTCACGCCCGGTGACGATCGCAAACTCGCTAGTTGGGCGAAGATCGTTGAGTACTTTCAGAAACTCGACGCGGCCAGCGACCGGGTGAAGTTTCAAGAGATCGGCAAGTCAACGATGGGCGCGCCATTTGTTTACGCGACGATCAGTGCGCCTGAGAATCTCAGCAGGCTCGATGAATTTAAAGAGATTCAGCGGCAGCTTGCCGATCCTCGACTACTTGGCGCTGGGAACGCGGGCGTCCCCGCCCGCAATCGTCGCAATGCGAGAACGTCAGGTGCGGACGAGGACGTCCGCGCTCCCAGCGATAGCAAAGCACGCGCGCTCATAGCACGCGGCAAGACTATCGTCCTGATCACCTGCGGCATTCACTCGACCGAGGTCGGCTCGACACTCTCAAGTACATTGATCGCGCACCGGCTGGCGTCGTCGAATGAACCTGAAATCCAGGAGATTCTGCGCAACACGATCATTCTGCTTGTGCCTTCGACGAATCCCGACGGCGTGGACATCGTGAAGAACTGGTACGAGAAAACTCTCGGCACGCCGTACGAGGGAACCGATCCGCCGGAGCTCTATCACAAGTACACCGGACACGATAACAATCGCGACTGGTACGCGTTCACACAGGTCGAGACGCAGCTCACGGTCGATAAGATTCACAACGTTTGGCGCCCGCAGATCGTCCACGACATACATCAGCAGGGCGCGATGGGTTCGCGACTCTTCCTGCCGCCGTACATGGCGCCGGTTGAACCAAACGTGCCCCGCCAGCTCGTCGCCGGTTACACGAAGCTGGGTAACTGGATGGCGGCTGAGATGCGCGCCAAAGGTTTTGAAGGAATCACGACCAACTCGACCTACGACGCGTGGACACCGGCGCGTGCTTATTCGCATTACCACGCGGGCGTGCGCATGTTGTCGGAAACTGCGTCCGCGAAGATCGCGTCGCCGATAACGTTGAAGCTCAACGAGCTCACGTCGCGCGAGGGTTACGATCCGCAGAAGGAGTCGGTGACCTTTGGACCAGTATGGCGCGGTGGTGAATGGCGTCTCAGCA
>DASUTF010000172.1:0-6184 GCA_036374695.1 Pyrinomonadaceae bacterium | reverse complement strand
ATTGGCCGCCACGTCAATCCGCCGTCGTCTGTGCGCAGCAGATACGAACGCGCTTCGTCATTCGTCTTCAGCTTGTAAACATCGCGTTCGGCGATTAACCACCCCGTATGATCGTCAACGAAGCAAACATCCCGGAAAGTGTCTTTGGTGAGCGCCGAAACTCTCTTCCAGGTTGCGCCACCGTCACTGGTTTCCAGCAACGTGCCGCCGCTGCCGGCGACCCAGCCGTGATTGTGATCGAGAAATTGAACGGCGTGCAGCCACGCCATCGTGCCGCTTTTCTGACGAGACCAGGTCGCAGCCGAGGCAGTGGGCAGAAGACAAAAGGCAAAAAGCAGAAGGCACAAGAAGGGGACGCAGGCTCCTGGCAGCAGGCGCCAGGATTTCAAAACTCTGCCTAATGTTGAATCCATTGTTCTCGCGTAAATCACCAAACGGTTTCGTCTGCTCCTGCTTCCTGCTGTCTGCTGTCTGCCTTCTGCCTACTGCCTTCTGATTCTCAGAATCCGCCGGTAAAGACCCGTGCGAAACTGAGGATGGGCAGGAAACTCGCCACCTTGTCGAATGTCTTCCACTTGTTCCCCGGCACGATGACTTGATCGCCCGGCTGGAGATAGACCGAATCAGGGGCCTTGCCTTTGTAGATGGCGCTAACGTTGACGGGGATCGGCTGCAAGTTCCCGTTCGCCTGCTTGCGCAGCACGTAAACTTTGCTCTTGTTGCCGGTTTGCAGAACGCCGCCTGATTCGGCGATAGCTTCGGTCACGGACAATCGTCGCGTCATCAGGCGAATGCCGGGTTGGGCGACGTCGCCAACTACGCTGTAGCGATACGAACCGGCGCGATCGAGCGACACCGAGACCTGCGGTTCAATGATGTATTCGTCGTAACGCTTCTTGATCAGTTCTGAGACCTGATCGACGGTCTTACCATTGACGAAGATCCCTTCCGGAATCAGCGCGAGATAGATTCGGCCACTGGGCGGAATGACGATGCCCTGCTTTGAGTAACGCTCTTGCGCGAACACATTGACCGAGATCACATCTTCGGGGCCGAGGCGATACGTGGTGAAGAAGTTGTTGTACTGCTGCACGATCGCCTCTTCATCGGAAGTCGCATCCATGCGGTTCATTTGCGCGTCCGCGGTCACTTCAGGCGTCGGCGAAGGCTGCGCGGTGGCGGTGGATTGAGTGTCTTCCGCTGACGTGCGGCGTTGCCGCGTCGCGGTTGGCGATTGAGCGAACGCACTCGCGGTCACCGTCAGGGCGACAATCAAAACTGAGATTTGAGCTAGCAACTTCTTCATGGGTTTGAGTACCTCCACTAATCGTTCAGAGTCGGGCTACTGCCCGACCGGCGGGCGGTAGCCCGCCTCTAAACGTTCTGCCACTACGTTCCTTTTCCAAACAAGATCGTCTTGATGGTTTCGAACATGATCGTCGCGTCGAGCGCCAGGTTCTGGTTCTTCAGATAGTACAGATCGTATTGCAACTTCTGTTTGGCGTCCTCGATCGACGCGCCGTACGGATAGTTGATTTGCGCCCAGCCAGTCAGGCCCGGCGCGATCAAGTGCCGTTGTTCGTAGTACGGAATCTCCTGCGCGAGTTGCGCGACAAAGTGGGGACGCTCCGGGCGCGGACCCACAAAGTTCATGTCGCCGCGCAGGATGTTCCAGAACTGCGGAATCTCGTCGACGCGAATCTTCCGAATGATGCGGCCGACGCGGGTCATGCGTTCGTCATCGGTCTTGGCCCAGACGGGACCGTCCTTCTCGGCATCCGTACGCATTGAGCGAAACTTCATCAGCCTGAACGGCCGGCCGTTTTTGCCGACGCGTTCCTGCTTGTAAAGGACGGGACCGCGCGACTCGAGCTTGATTACGATGGCGGTAAGGATTGCGATGGGCAGCGAAAGGATGGCGCCAACCAGAGCGATGATGCGATGCATTGTGCTCCGTGCGATCTCGTTGATCCGCGCGCGCCGGCCACGGCTGGAGAAGATCAGCCACGATGGCCGAATCATATCGAGCAGCACGCGACCGGTCAGCCGTTCGTAGAACGACGCGCTCTCTTCAATCGTCACATCGCCGGACAAACTCAACTGCAAAAGCTCCTGCGTAGGAAACTGCCCGCGTCGATCGTTGATGGCGACCACCAGTCGATCGATATTCTCGCGTCTAACCAGCGCAGCCAGTTCCGAAGTCAGGCCGATCACTTTCGGATTGATCAAGCTCTTTCCCACCAGGGCCGGATCGTTGTCGACAAAACCGACGACGCGATAGCCGGCGTCTTTTCGTTGCAAAGTTTCCCTGGCGATTTCGACCGCAAACTCACCGGAACCCACGATCAGAATGCGCTCGCCCAATTCCGGATGACCGAGAAACCAATGGATCGAAAGCCGCCAACCGACCATCAATAGCAGCGCCAGCGGCAGGGAAATCAACGTCACGCCACGGCCAATCATCACCTGCGGCAGCGCATAAAACAGGAGCGCCAGCGCGATCCACGCGAGGCCCAGCGCTTGCAGCATGCGCAATACCAACTCGCGCCGGTCACGCATGACCACGAAATCGTAGAGGTCAAAGAGATAAAAAGACGTCAGACAGAAGAGCGTCGCCAGGGCCGCTTTGTAAAATCCGTTGCGACTAATCAGCGCGTCTTCAGCATCCGCCGCGCCCATCCGCACGTACACAGCGATTATCAGGCCGCCGAAAAGCAACATTGCTTCGACAAGCAGCAGGAGAATCGTACGGGCTTTAAGGCGCGATGAGTTCATTTTCCGTCTTACGACACCACGTCCTCTTCGATGTAGATCATTTCGAGTTCGCGATCGTCGGTGGGCTCGTCTTCTTCCACAACTTCCGGACGCGCGGCATAGCGTCGCTGCTGATAGTAGTAAGCGGCTTCATCGCTTGATGCGTCGGCGCGATTCAGCACGACGCCCAGCATTCGTTCGCGCGGCAACTGCTCCAAGAGGCGATCGACAACCGCATAACGTGTCTTGCCCGAGCGCACAACCAGCAACGCGCCGTCGGCACGATTGATCAAGAGGTTTGCGTCGGTGAACACGCCCAGCGGCGGTGCGTCGATGATGATGTAATCGAATTGCTTGCGCGCTTCATCAAGCAGATGGCCAAAGCGGGGTCCCGACAACAACTCGGCCACGTCTTCCCGGGCTGCGCCACCGGGCAGCAGATGCAGGCCCGCAGGCTGAAGCTTCACGATCGCCTGGGCCAGTTTCGTTTCGCCGGTCAGTACTTCGGACAAGCCAATTTCATTTTCAATTCCCAGGTAGTGCGCGGTCGAAGGCCGGCGCAAGTCCGCGTCGATCAGCAGGGCCCTGACGCCGTCTGTCTGCGCCAGCAGCCATGCCAGGTTCAAACTTGTCAGAGTCTTGCCTTCGCCTATGCCCGCGCTGGTGACGACGAACGCGCGCATGTTCTGCCGCTCGCCGGCTTCCAGGAGTTTCGTGCGCAGCGCACGAAAGTGCTCACACTCAGGCGAGCGCGGAGAAGTTACGGCGAAAAGATGTGGTTCGACGCGCGCGGTCGAGATTACTCGCGAAGAGAACTCGACGGCGCGCGCCGATCCAACAGCGCCCAAGGTTGCCCCAGCATCACGGAAAGCTGGTCCGCCGGGGAGTGCCGGCCCGCCGGTCGCCTCGTCCGTGTGCGCAGTGGACGCTGAATTGAAGCCGATCGGCACCGCAGTGAACGGCGAGACATCCCACGGATGCTCAGCCTGTCTCGGCACGAAATACGAGACGTTATCTGCGTTGCCAGTGTGGCTGACTGAAGAAGTTGAAGTGCGCGGCGCGGATTCGGCCCGCTTCAGCGCATCATAGACTCTGCCCATTGTTTCTTCTCCCGTTGCGGTCAGAACCACCTGCGTGAGCGGGTGGGTCCGAACGGAATCTCTCGAAGCTTAGCGACCCGCCCACTGACGCAGGCGGTTCTGACCTGATTGGGTCAGTACGGCGTGAGTATCTGATTTCAGGCTCAGGGGCGGGCGAAACCAGCGAGAAGCTGTCGTGAGTATCTCGCGCATCCTGCGCGTAGCCGATTCCATTCCCATTCGTGGCCCGCACGTCGTGCGCGTGGCCGTTTCCATTTCCGGACCTGAAATCTGAGACCTGAGATTTGAGATCACTTTCGCCGTTACCGGCCGCCCACAGTTCCGCACGAGCGGCGGAGTTGAAGATGCGGCTGGGATCGTTTTGGACCTGCGGCGTCTCACTGGTTCGCCGCGGTAACATGTCGAACGTCGCGGCGACTTCTTCAATCATCGCGCGGCTGATGACGGTAGCGCTGGACGCGAAGCCGTTGAGCAGCGCGTTGTCGCAAAGATTATTGATGTTGCGCGGGATGCCCGCGGCACAGCGAAAGATGTAGTCAACGGCCCCCGGTGAGAAGAGGTCGGTCCTGGTCGCGCCGGCGACCTTCAAACGAGACGCGATGTACTGTGCAGTCTCTTCAACATTCGGCAGCGCCGCAATTTCACAACGCAACGCCACGCGTTGTTTCAGTTGGCGCAGGTTCGGTTGATTCAAGACCTCCCGCAGCTCCGGCTGTCCGGTCAAAACGATCTGCAGGTGCTTGGCGGTGTCTGACTCAAAGTTGCACAGCAGCCGAATCTCTTCCAGAACTTCAGTGGACAAGCCGTGCCCTTCATCAACGACCAGCACCGTGCGCAGGCCGCGGTGGTGACGCGACTCCAGAACTTTGCCTAGCTCGATCAGCAGGTCCGATTTGTTTTCCCACTCGCCGATGTTGAAGAGCGTTGCGAGATATTGATAGAACTCTACGACGGACAGACGCGGGTTGAAGATGTAGGCCACCATCACCGAGCGATCCAGCCGCTGCATCATCCAGCGCAGCAGAGTCGTTTTGCCGGTGCCGACTTCGCCGGTTACGACGATGAGGCCGCGGCCGCTCTCAATGCCGTAGTGCAGGTTCGCCATCACTTCCGTGTGCGAAGGCGTGAAGTACAGGTAGCGCGGATCGGGAGTCAGCGCGAATGGCAACTCTTTCAGTCCGTAAAATTCCAGGTACATCGTGATTCTCCGTGGGTTCGGTACGCAGGCGTCCGCGCCTGCTGCGTTTCAGCACGCCCGAGGCGTGCGTACCTACTGGCTGATCTTTTCGAACACGTGCGTCAGGGTTAGAACAAAAGCGAGCATCGGTACCGCGACGACTGCCGCGGCGATGCCGGCGGCCAATGCGAGACTTCTGCGGCGCGGAATAGCGACCGCTTCGGCCGGCGTCAGCAGCTCAGGAATCGAAGCGAGCACCGGGAGGCCGGTGTAGTGCTTCGCGTCTTCAATCGTTTGAATCGTGAACAACCGGCGCACTTCGAAAATCATGACGAGCAGCATCCCCAGCGCCAGGCCAATTCCGAAACCGCCCGCCGTCAGCACCAATCGCTTCGGCGCGACCGGTTTCTCGGGCAGGTTTGCCGGGTCAACCACCTGAATGCCGCCGCCTTGCTGTTCCTTGGCCGCGTCGGCGCCCACAACGATTTTGGACTGCTGCAAAAGCAGGTTGTCGTAATTCGTCTTCTTGGTTTCGTATTCACGGTCAATGGCCTGCAAAGCAACTTCCGCGGTGGGAATTGCGTTAATGCGCGCGTTGAGCTCGGCGATTTGCCGGTTCGTTTCAGCCAGCAGACGGTTCTGCCGATCCATGTCGCCTTCGACCATCGAAACGTTCGTGCGCAAGGTCAGCAGGCGCGGATCGGTGAGCTTCGTCAGTTTCTGTCTGCGCTCTTCGATCCGGTCCTTCCACTCGTTCATCATCTGATCCTGCTGCGCCTTGATATCTTCGATCTGCTTTTTCTTCGCGATGATGTCGGGGTGCTTTTCTTTGTACTGCGTCAACAGAATCTGCAGCTCGCCTTCATAATCCGAGCGCCGGCTAACCAGTTGTGCCCAGGCGGCGGTTGTCTTCGGATCGGTAGTGTTCTCAGCGCTGAGCACGATTTCCTGTTCGTAGCTCTTGGTGATGTCGCCGAGCTGGCTGCGATACGCCGCGGCGAGATCCCGCAAGCGACCTTGTTCAGCGACCAGGGCCTTCTGCTGTTCGTGTAAACCCGTCAGCCGGCCAACCAGCGCCTGCGACTGCGACGGCAGGTTGTTTATGTTCTGTTGCAGGTAAGCGAGCCGCTGCGTGTCGATCGTATCGACCTCT
>DASUTF010000171.1:0-2366 GCA_036374695.1 Pyrinomonadaceae bacterium | reverse complement strand
ACGCGGCTAAAACGAAATCAAAGCGACTACCCGAACACAATTCCACAATTTCCGATTGCGCCGACGTCCGACTCGATTCTCGCAGTTAGCTAGGATCTGACGCGTCTCATTTATCCTGTTTTGATGTCTGACCTCCTCGTCGGCTGACGTGTGTCCGCGCGCCACGTATAATCGCCACGCATAATTGAAAGCGTCTCGTAATTAATCACGATGCCTTTTTGGAGAAGAAAGAAAGACGAGTTTGTGTCCCTGGGGCTGAATACGCCCGCAGCGCCCGAGCCGAATACGGCGCCGCCGCCGGCAGGACCTTCACCGCCGGCGGTCGCTGCTGAGCCCAACACGGCGCCGCCGCCGCTTCCCGCGGAATCGGAAGCGGGCAGGATGCCCGCGCTCCCAGCAACACCATGGCAGACCTCGGTCCTCGGTCTCGATCTGTCGATCGAGCAACTGCAGGCGCGCGAGGCGGCTTTGGAGCAGGAGTTCTCGGCGCGTTTTCGTCGCGCAGTGTCGGCAACGCGCGAATCGCTGTCGCAAAGAATCGATACGGTTTTCGCCGGCGCCAAGAAAATCGATGTTGAACTGCTCGACCAACTTGAAGAAGCCCTGATTGCCGCCGATATCGGCGTGCCGACCACGCTGCACGTGCTTGAAACTGTTCGTCGCGGCATCAGCCGAAAAGAAATTGATGACATCGAAAAGCTGAAGCACGCAATTAAGTCCGAGTTGCTGGCGATCCTGCAGGGTGCTGAAAAGCAAGGCGTCGCTTCGGAAGCGAGCGTGCCGGTAAATATTTCGCCGTACGTGATGATGATTGTCGGTGTGAATGGCGTGGGTAAGACGACGACGATCGGCAAGCTCGCGCAGCGAATCAAAGCCGAAGGCAACGATGTCTTGATTTGCGCGGCGGACACGTTTCGCGCAGCGGCGTCTGATCAACTGGCGATTTGGGCCGAACGCACCGGCGTGCCTTTGATCCAGCAGAAGCAGGGAACTGATCCCGCGGCCGTGCTGTTTGATTCGATGAAAGCGGCGAAGGCGCGCGGGTCGGACGTGCTAATTGTTGACACGGCCGGCCGGCTGCACAACAAATCAAACTTGATGGCTGAGCTCGAAAAAATGAAACGTGTCGCGGGCCGTGAAGTTGAAGGCGCTCCCCACGAAACGCTGCTGGTTGTTGATGCGGTGACGGGACAGAACGGGCTGGAGCAAGCGCGCCAGTTTCTGAAGATCGCGGGGGTTACCGGAATTGTTCTGACGAAACTCGACGGCACGGCCAAAGGCGGAATCGCTGTTGCGATCGCCAAAGAACTTGGTCTGCCGATTCGTTACGCGGGGATCGGCGAGAAAGTAGATGACCTGGTCGTGTTCGATTCCGAGCAGTACGTGAACAGTCTTTTCAATTGAAAACTCCTTAATACGTCCCGTTTGTCACATTAGGACGCATAGGTCACATGAGACATATCGGACAGATGTGTGTGTGAAGGCGCCAGAGACCGCGATGAACAATTTCTTTATCCTGCCTCCCACGGAAAAAAGAAAACAGTTCGAGCTGCGCGCCCTCGCGTTACGGGACTTCGCCGGCGTGCGGCCGGATGAAGCTCTCGATCCATTTGCACTCGCAGAGTTCGCCAGACTCCTCGTTGTTGACTTCGATCAGGTAAAGAATTTGTCAGCCGAGTCACGCGCACACTTGTTGGGCGACGGGATGAACGATTGGTCGGGTGGCGCTTGCTCGAGACCTTTGCCGAACGGCTGGCGCATCGTAATCCTGAACCCGGCGCACGGCATTCAAAGGAATCGCGCGACGCTGATGGAAGAGATTTCGCACGTGTTTCTCGGTCATACGCCGAACCGTTTGGCAGTGTCAGAACCGCCTGCGGTAGCGGGTGGGCCGAACAAGATACTCACACGCGACTACAACAAATCGGATGAAGAGGAGGCGTACGCAGTCGGTGCAGCGGCGCTGGTTCCGTACGCTGCGTTGCGACGCCTCGTGTTCGCCGGCCGCACGGCCGAAGAAATCGCCCGGCGCTTTCGTGTCAGCACGCCGCTCGCCGAATACCGCATCAAAGTCACGCATCTTTGGGCCGCTTACAAAGGTGCTTCTGCCGCGACCACTCAGCACGTATAATCAGAAACGTTGAGACCGCCAGTCGGCTTCTCGACCTTCTTTATGGCCTCAAGCACGCAAACCCCGGCAACCGGCTTGTCCGTCGTGGACAAGCTGCGAATGCTGCTCGACATCACTAAAACCATCAGCCGCTCGCTCGACCTTCAAGAGGTTGTGAACCTGGTGATGGACACCTTGGACTCGCTGATTCCGTACGACGCAGCCGGCATCTATCTCGTGAAATGCTCGCGGCCGC
>DASUTF010000170.1:0-11072 GCA_036374695.1 Pyrinomonadaceae bacterium | reverse complement strand
CATCGCGGTTGACTATGTCACAAATCACGCTTCGATCAGCGGATTGGCGCCTTCAGGTGGGGGCGCGTGGCCAGGGGTGCAAACCAGAGTCCTGGAGGTAAACAACATCGAGCCGTTGCGCGCCGAGATTGAATCATTCCTGAAAGCCGCTGAGAACAGGACCCGCCCAATCGTCTCAGGCGAGGACGGCCGGCGCGCTTTGTCGCTCGCGCTCAGAACTTTGGAACAGATTCAGACACACACGGTTCGGATGGGTGGTAATGCTTTGTTGCAAAAGGCTTAGTCCGCGACGTTGTTCCCTCCGTGCGCGACTGTTGGTAATATACCGGAGCGTCCTTGCGGAGAAACTCTCATGGAAAATGGTCGAATTGAGCGACAGATGGAATTCATCGTTGACACTCTTGCGAGCTTATCGGTGAGTGACCAGAAGCAGAACGCGCGGCTCGACAAGGTTATTGAATCGCACGGAACCGCCGAACGTCGGCTCGATCGTTACGAGCGAATTCTAAAACTGATGATTAGGGCCGGCCGTCGTGAGCGTCATGTTCGAAGCGAGGCTGACGAACGTCTGACTAAAGCCCTCGCCGAACTCGCGGAGGCGCACAAGGAAACAGAAAAATCCATTGCACACACCGACAGCCGATTGGACGTACTAATCGATATTGTCCGTCAGCGATCAAACGGCACGTAGAATCAGTTCTGCTAAGTACAATCCTTTCAACTGTGTCACCGCAAAACCGCGTCTCCAAGCCTGAAAGACAAATTTCGACCATACTCAACGACCGAATTTCCGCCCGCGACTTTCCTTCCGCCGTTTATGTTGTCGCCGAACGCGGCCGCGCCGTCTTTGCCGATGCGTTAGGCGACGCCGCCCGCGAACCGGAAAAACTGCCGGCGACGCTCGAGACGATTTACGATCTAGCCTCGTTGACTAAACCTTTAGTGACCGGACTCTTGTCGGCGCGTATGGTGGAACGCGGGGCGCTGAACATCGATGACCGCGTCGCCGACTATTTGCCCGAATTCAATCGTGAGGATCAGCGCGAGATTACGATCAAGAACCTCCTGGCCCACACCTCGGGTTTACCAGCGTGGCGGCCCATCTACCTGGCGGCGAAAGAAAAGGCGGACGCGCTGACCGCAGTCGCCGAACAGCCGCTTGAATATCCGACAGGCGAACGTGTTGTTTATAGCGACCTCGGCTTCATCGTTCTCGGCTTTCTTTTGCAGCGCGTCAGTGGCAGGTCGCTTCCCGAACTCGCGCAAAACGAAATCTTTGCACCGTTGAGGCTTGAGCACACCTTCTTCAATCCGTCGGCGGCGATGCGCACCGGCGTCGCGGCTTGCGAGACCGGAAACGCCTACGAGCGCGACATGTGCGAACGGCTGGACAAGGATGAATCTTTCAAGGAAACCGGTCTGGCGCACCCGCTCGCTACCGCTCGCGGTTCTGTAAAAACTTATGCGGGGTGGCGGCGTGAAATCATCTGGGGAGAAGTCCATGACGGGAACGCGCACTTTCTCGGCGGCGCGGCGGGTCACGCGGGACTTTTTTCCAACGCAAGCGACACGTTGCGAATCGCAAACCAGTTCATCGCCGGCTTATCTCAATTGCTGAACGCGGAGACTTGCAAACTATTTCGGCAAAACTTTACCGAAGGCTTGAACGAGGCACGTTCGTTTGCCTGGCAGCTTGCCGCCACGAAAGATTCAACCGCCGGCGGAAGTCTCTCGCCCGACGCGTTCGGCCATACCGGTTTCACCGGCACGAGCTGCTGGATCGACGCTGAACGGCAACGCGTGTTTATCCTGCTGACAAATCGCACGCACGCGCGTCAACTGCCATTCGCGAACATTAATGCCATAAGACGCGAGTTTCATACGGTTGCAACTCAAGCGCTGAACGATCCGGGTAATTGATCGAGCACCACGCGAAGCTTTTTCCCGCACGCGAAGCAACCTTGTAGTAAGATAGGTCGTGCCCGCCCCTCACAGCGCTCACAGTTAGATCGAAGTATGTCAATTCATAACCAGCAGGCCACGGCCGCTTTACTCGCCGCGACTTTCTTCCTCGGCTGCTTG
Source organism: Pyrinomonadaceae bacterium (assembly GCA_036374695.1). Lineage (GTDB taxonomy): Bacteria > Acidobacteriota > Blastocatellia > Pyrinomonadales > Pyrinomonadaceae > UBA11740. Next base: position 8,990 of record DASUTF010000170.1, on the reverse strand, counting down.
TCGTTTGCGCCGCTATCAGCTCGGCCGCAACAGCGTGACCGCCTTACTGCGAATCAGCAAAACGACCAAAGTCAGGCGCCCGAACCCGTCATGCGCATTGCGCTTTCGACCAACACGCGAGCCGCGACTATTTCGACAGCGGCACAACTGCTCAATGCATCGAATTTCATCGGCGAACCACAGCCGCTCGAAACTTCGCGCGTGCGCGTTGAATCGCGGGTGCTCTCGCCGCAGGATTCGCACGATCAGGATGTTGAGATCACGCTCGCGCGTGCGCTCTCGCGTGAAGATGCAGACCGTTTGATAAGCTCCGTTCGCGAATTGGCTGACGAGGAAGCAAAAGCAATTGTTGACTCCGGTGACAAATGGCGGGTCGTCGTTGTGAAGCAGTCTTTGGAGGATGGTGAAGCGGCAATCTCAAAGCTCGAAGCGGCCGGGTTCGACGCAACGGTATCGTCAGGCAAGGCAAATGAAAACACTCAGCCTGCAGGCTCCGGCAGCTTAACTTCCGGCGCCGCATTGAGACCGCGCGCTATAACGTCCTCGTCGGCGAGCAGCAGCACCGCTCCCGCCCGGACAAGTCCGCTCAGTCGGGTGAGACTCACCTCGCGCGCCACAGCGCCGAACCGCGAAGTGATTGCGTTCGCCGGTGGCCTGTCGCCGTTGCATTCCAGCGCGCCACTCACGTTCGCCTCGAGCGACGAGAAGAGCGCGCCGGTCCGATTCAACGACAAACCGTACCGCGGACGAATTGAAGTATTCGCCAACCGGCGCGGCTCTCTAACCGTCGTAAACGTGGTTGGCCTTGAAGACTACGTGAAGGGCGTGGTGCCTAACGAGCTTTCGTTTCCCGCGCTCGAAGCTTTGAAGGCGCAGGCGATTGCGGCGCGAACCTACGCGCTCAAGAACCGCGACCAGTTCGCCTCCGAAGGGTTTGACCTGCTCCCGACGACTCGCTCACAGGTTTACGGCGGCTTGCCCACCGAAACTGCATTGACGAACCGCGCCGTTGACGAGACGCGCGGGGTCGTCGCCACGTACCACGGCCAGCCAATCAATGCGCTCTACACATCCACCTGTGGCGGACGCACGGAAGACGCCGAGAACATCTTCAACGATGCAGTTCCCTATCTTCGCTCTCGCGAATGCACGGCGGAGCTCAAGGCGCCCTTCGCGCCGTTTGCGATCCACAGCTCCCGCTCGCTTTTCGAAATCAAGGATGAGCGCGACCTGAGTTTTGCCCGCGACGTTGCGCTGCTCGCGGTGAATGGTTTCAATTTGCCGACCGGAAAGATTTCCAGCGCCTGGCTCGCCGACGATCTGGAGAGCGATGAAGTGCGCGACTGGCTGTCGGTCGTCGCCCGGCTGTCAAAGAATGCCGCGCACCGCCCACCTTCGGAAGACTCAATCAAGGCGCCGTCGTTCAGTACCGCGCTCATCTCCGCTATTTTTGGCGAAGCGCGCGCAGATACGCTCCTGAACTCTGCGGACATTAATTACCTTTTAAGTTTTCGGGATGGAGAAGATGTGCCCGCGGCAAATCGGGCCGATGTCGCGATGCTGATTCGCGAAGGCGCGCTCACGCTGTTCACCGACGCGACGCTGCGCCCGAAGGATGCAATGCCCCGCGGTCGTGCGCTGCACGCGATTGCGCGAATGCTCGAATCGCGCGGTGCACTAGCTCTGCAAAAAGGCACCACGCGACCAACGGTGAATGGCGCGTTGATCCTGCGGCTCAATCGCTCGAAAGAGCAGCCCGTCGTCGTCAGTCGCGACACTTTCCTGTTCCGGCAGTTCGGCGAAAGTCTTTATCAGATGAAGTCGGTGACGCTGATTGGCGGCGAAGCGGTAACTTTTCACGTCAGTTCCAAAGGCGAAGTCGATTACCTCGAAATCAAACCCGCGACGGACGGAGCCTCCGCGGAAAGATTTTCGCCGTTTACGAACTGGACCACTGAGTTGTCACTCGGACAAGTGCAGGCCCGTCTGGCACGTTCAGCCCGCGGCGCCGGCGCGATCACAGACTTGCGCGTTGTGAAACGCGGCTCATCCAGACGCGCGACGGATCTCGAAGTAATCGGCACGCAAGGGACAGCGCACATTCGCGGTGGACGCATCCGATCCGCACTGGGGCTACGCGAACAATTGTTTGTGATTGACCGCGTCTACGGCGCAAACGATCGGGTCACCGGGTTCGTCTTTGTCGGTCGCGGTTGGGGTCACGGCGTCGGCATGTGCCAATACGGCGCCTATGGCCTGGCGAAGCAGGGGCTCAACGTCGAACAGATTCTGAAGACGTATTACACGGGCATTGATCTAACGAAGCTCTACAACTGATGTGGCACGCGCATCTTGCGCGTGGCGTCACGGGCGGGACGCCCGTGCCACTTCCTGCGATGCGCTTCTCCCGCAATCAAATCATTGGCGCTCTCATCCTCTTCGTCGCCATCTGGCTCGTGATTGTGATCCGGCTTATCATCGCTCGTGGGTGAGTCCTTCGAGTAAAAACTACAAGCTGCCGACAAATGCGGGCGAGGCCGCCTGCGCTCCACTAAACCGCCACATCATCGCCATCGTCGGTCCCACCGCCTCCGGCAAATCTGAACTCGCCATCGCCGTGGCACTGCGGCTTGGCGCCGAGATAATCAACTGCGATTCCGTCCAGGTTTATCAAGAGATTCAGATCGCGACTGCCAAAGTTCCCGTGAGTGAGCGACGTGGCATTCCGCATCACCTGATTGATTTTGTGCCGCCCTCGATCAACTACACCGCCGTCGATTTCGCGCGCGCGGCGACCAAGAAAATCGAAGAGATCGAGAGCCGGGGAAATATCGCAATGCTGGTGGGCGGCACTGGATTTTATCTGCGGGCGCTGCGAAAACCTTTCTTTCCCAGCCCGGCGACAGACGACGAGTTGCGAGCGCGATTGTCAGCGATTCGCGAGCGCCGCGGACCTGAACACCTTCACCAAATCCTGAAAAAGTTCGACCCGGAAGAAGCGGCCAAACTGACCCCGCGTGACTGGCCTCGCGTGCAAAGAGCAGTCGAGTTTTATCTGCAGACCGGTCAACGGATCTCCTCGCAGCGGCCCATGCGTGAACAGCCTCCCGAATTCGCTGACCGAATCAAAGTGTTCGTGCTCAATCCCCCGCGGGAAGAACTTTACGGACGAATCAACGCGCGTACTGAGTGCCACTTCCGAAACGGCCTCGTTGATGAAGTCCGCAGGCTGCTCGGCGAAGGCGTGCCGGCAAATTCCAACGCGCTGGGCGCGCATGGCTATCGACGCGTCGTCGAGTACCTCCGCGGAGAACGCGATCTACCAGGCGCGATTGAACAAACAAAGCGCGACGTGCGGCACTATGCGAAGCGACAGCTGACCTGGTTTCGACGCGAGCCTGGCGTCCAGTGGCTGGCCGGCTTCGGCGACGATCCGCGAACACAAGAAGAGCTGTTACGACTGTTGGGGCAAATAACTGGCTGAGACGCATGGTGCGGTGATTCGAATTCCGCTCTGTGTCTCTGTGAAATGCTTTGTGTCTCTGTGGTGAGTTGATTGGCGAGACATTCACCACAAGACACCGAGCACACACAGAGACACCGAGAAAACTGCGAACCAGAACGACTGAGAAAAAACTTGTCACCTCGAATCTCGTGATATACTCTCAGCCCTCTTGTAGATTCGATCAGTTTGGCCACGGTCGGAGGATGATGGATTCCAAGACTGCCCCACAAAACATTCAGGATGGATTCCTGAACCTCGCGCGCCGCGAGAAAATGACGGTGACGATCTATCTCGTGAACGGCGCGAAACTTCTGGGGCGCATCAAGAGCTTCGATAAGTTCTCGCTGATTTTGGAAACCAGCACGCAAGAGCAACTAGTTTTCAAGCATGCAATTTCGACTATATCTCAGTCGCGGCGTTCCACCGGCGAACTTCGTCATCAACCGGCGCCCGCTGCTGAACCTCCAGTCGCACCGGCCGAAGAGACTTCCGCCTCTTGAAATCAGTTGACCGGCAACACGTCAACGCACCTATGGGCGGCGCTTTCATTACATTTGAAGGGATCGATGGCTGCGGAAAAACTACGCAGCTGAGAATGTTGGCGGGCGAACTGCGCGTGCGGGGATTGCCGGTTGTTGCGACGCGCGAGCCGGGCGGCACGCCGCTCGGGCAAAAGTTGCGCACGGCACTTCTGGACGTGAAGGAAGAGGTCGATCCACTCGCCGAGTTGCTCGTCTTTGCCGCCGATCGAGCGCAACACGTGCGCAAACACCTGCTGCCGGCGCTGCAGCGAAATCAGATCGTGCTGTCGGATCGGTACGCTGACGCGACGGTGGCTTACCAGGGCGCGGGGCGTGGATTCAAGCCGGAACTGATCGAGGAGATCGTTCAGTTGGCGACGGACGGACTCAAACCCGATCTGACTTTGCTGTTTGATTTGTCCGTGGCAGACGCCGCGGTCCGCACGCGTAAGCGCGTGCAAAGCAAGCGGACGGACCGGCTGGACGTCGAGAACGAAGACTTTCACACACGGGTCCGCAACGCGTACGTGGAAATCGCCAGGGGCGAGCCAGACCGATTTCGGATCATCGACGCGCGCGGCTCAGTCGATGAGACTCAACGACGGGTGATGGAAATCGTGATCCCGTTTTTGGAAGAGCGGGCTCTAATCGGTCGCTGAGGTACGCACGCCTCTGGCGTGCTAGCCAGGAGGATGAGCACGCCGGAGGCGTGCGTATCCTACTAATAATGTTTTCAAACCTAATCGGGAACCAGGAAGTAAAGAATTCGCTGCTTCGGCTGCTGGAGAACGGCCGGTTGCCGGGTTCCCTGCTCTTCACTGGCGAAGAAGGTATCGGCAAAAAGCTGTTCGCCCTGGAACTGGCCAAGATTCTGAATTGCCGTAATCGACAAGGGGTCGAGGCCTGCGATGAATGTTCCTCTTGCCGTCGAATCTCACGTTCCACTTTTCCGCCATTCGGCGATGATGATGACGACAAGGAGCGTTTAGTTTGGAGCGAACATCCCGACGTAGCGATGGCTCGGCCCTATAAACAGATTATCCGAATCAAACCATTGCGCGAGTTAGAACGCGAAGCCAACTTCCGCCCCTTCGAAGGCGCGGGCCGCCTTTTCATCATCGAAGACGCCGATTACATGAACCTTCAGGCCGCCAACGCCTTGCTGAAGACGCTGGAAGAGCCTGAGCCCACGACACATCTAGTTCTCACGACCACCAACCCTTCGGCTTTGCCCGCAACGATTCGTTCGCGCTGCCAGATAATTCAGTTCGCGCCAATTGCGGCCGACGAAATTGAATCTTTCCTGCGCGAGTCGAAGGGCGTTTCGCAAAAGGACGCCCCACTCATGGCGAGAACATCTCGCGGTAGTCTCGGTCGCGCCTGCGCAGCCGACATCGATACCTATCGTGAGCGCCGCGAAGCGATGATGACCGTGCTCGCCGCCCTCACCGTCGACGGAGATCGCCCGGCGTTGTTGCGTTCGGCAGAGCAACTCGCGGCGATTAAAGATCGTGATGAATACGAGCAACTGTTGGACGTTTTGGAAGTTTTGATTCGCGACGTGTGGGTTTTGTCTTTAGGCAGGCCGCAGGAATCGATGGTGAATCTGGATTTGGCCGATCAGCTTCAGAGAATCGCCGGCGACCTGAGAAGCTCCCAAGCCGCATCCTGGCTTCAGCAAATTGAAGAGCTCCGCGGCGCCCTCGAGGTAAACATCAATCGTAAGATCGCCAGTGACGCTCTGTTGTTTTCAATGTCAGAGCCTGGCCGACGTCAAGGGCCTTACTCACGCTGGAAACCGTAAGAGTTCGGGATTTCATTCTAATTTTCTCCAACTGAAAACGCTGCGGCTAAAGGGTCTGAAGAGCTCTGACCCCGGGCTGGACAAGTGCCGGAACTAATTCGCGCTTATGAATCGGGCGTATTCCTATCACCAAGATCTTCGGTAGTCAATAGCGAGGAATGGGCGCGATCGAAAATGAAAAAGGCCGCGAACGCGGCCTTTTTCCATGCAAACTTGTTGGCAGAACTTCATTGGATGGTTACCAGTTCGTGTGTGACTTCGGGTTTGGCTGCCTTCCCTTCGGCGAGTAACTTTTCGGTCTCCATCACGAACGCTTCGACGATATCTTCGCCGGCGACTTTGCGCATCGGCACTCCGTCTTTGAAGATCATCCCGACGCCGCGGCCAAACGTGATTCCCAATTGCGAATCGTGCGCTTCGCCGGGGCCATTCACCGCACACCCCATGATCGAGAGATGCAGCGGTTCCTGAATATGAGCCAGACGTCTTTCAATCTCTGTCACAATCTCGACGAAGTTATCGACGTCGAGCCGTCCGCACGTCGGACAAGCAACGACCGTCACGCCCCGCGTGCGCAGGCCGAGTGATTTCACAATCTCCCAGGCGACGCGCACTTCTTCCTGCGGTTCGGCGGCGAGTGAAACCCGAATCGTATCGCCGATGCCTTCGTTCAAGAGAATCCCCAGGCCGATCGATGATTTCACCGTGCCGGTGAACGCCGTTCCCGCTTCGGTCACACCGAGATGGAACGGATAATCAACTTTCTCAGCCAGCAGCCGGTATGCAGCGACGGTGCGGTGCACGTCGGAGGCCTTCAGTGAAACGATTATGTCGGTAAAGTCGAGGTCTTCGAGGATGCCGATGTGGCGCAACGCCGATTCAACCATCGCTTCGGGAGTGGCAGTGCCGTACTTTTTCAACAAATCCTTTTCCAGCGAGCCGCCATTCACGCCGATCCGGATTGGGACCTTTTGCGCTTGCGCCGCGCGCACGACTTCAACGATGCGCTCGTGTTTTCCGATGTTGCCCGGATTCAGACGCAGCTTGTCGATGCCGGCCTCGAGCGCCAGCAATGCGAGCTTGTAATGAAAGTGAATGTCGGCAACAAGCGGAACTTCCGGGACGCGTTTGCGAATTTCTTTCAGCGCGATCGCCGCGTCGTCGTCAGGCACAGCCAGCCGCACAACTTCGCAGCCCGCGCTGACCATCTCCTCGATTTGTTTGACCGTCTCATCGACGTTCGCTGTGTCGGTCTTGGTCATCGACTGGATGACGACCGGCGCGCCGCCGCCGATTTGCACGTGTTTGACTTGTACTGCTCTGGTCTTCCGCATGAATCCTCTACCCGTTTAGCGGAGGGCTACCGCCCTCCGATGGAGGGTAGCCCGCCTCTGAACATTCGTTATCTTATCACCTTGTTGGGCCAGGTTGGGCGGGCGAAGCCGTGGGTGTCGGACTTGGGTCTCCGGAACCTCGAAACAGTGAGGTCTGCTTGATCACGTCGTTCGTAATCACAAACACCATCAGGAGGATGACCATAACGAACCCGACTTGCTGAATGCGCTCGCGGATCGTGCGAGAGATGCTGAGCCCGATCTTGGCCAGGGCGCCTTCGATCATCAACAGAAAGATCGCGCCGCCGTCCAGGACCGGGATCGGCAGCAAATTAAAGATGCCGAGGTTCAAACTCAGAAACCCGAGAGTCCCAAAGATGCCGGCCCAGCCAAACCTGATCGCCGATGTAGCCGCGACTCGATAGATGCCGATCGGTCCGGAGATCGTATCGCGCACCGACCGTTCGCCGGAGAACAACTGACCCAGTGCTTTTCCTGTGACACGCAGGTATTCCAGGTTCGTGTCTACTGCCTCGGACAAAGCGGTGAATGGTCCTACACGTTGAAAAGGAATCTCTTCGTCGGGTAGAAAGCCAAGCCGTTCGCGATTTTCGTTTGCGTTCAACCGGCGCGGTGTCGCGGTGATATCCAGTTGTTGCCCTTGACGCTGAACCCGGAGAGTTATCGGCTGTCCCTTGTGATCACGGATGAACTGGCTGACTTGCTCAGCGCTTTTTACCGGCTCGCCATTGACCGCGAGTATGCGATCTCCGGCCTGTAATCCCGATTCGGCCGCCGGGCTGTTAGCCTCGACGTTCCGCACGACGATCGGGAGGCTTCCGTAATCAGGAAGAAAGTCGAGCGTCCCCATGGTCTCGCCTTGTTCAGTGCGCGCCGTCGGCTTGATCGTGAGTTTGACTCGCTGCCCGTTGCGCTCGACCTCGAGCGGCAGATCCTTCCCGGGCGACAGCAACGCGTCATCCGCAATCGTGCGCCAGCGCGGATGCTCGCGCCCGTCAAACACGACGATGCGATCACCGGGTTGCAGACCGGCAGCTTCTGCTGCGCCTCCCGGAAGCAGGTACCGCACAACCGGAGGCGGCGCGAGCTGCACGCCGTAGATCATCGCGCCGGCGAAAGGAATGGAAATCGCAGTCAGGATGTTCATTACCGGCCCCGCCACGGCAACCAGGATGCGTTGCCAGCGTGGCCGGAGATCGAAACGTTCGTGCGCGGGAATGTCCGACTCCCCTTCGCCTTCGATCGGAGCGTTCGATTCGTCGCCGCCGAGCTTCACATAGCCACCCAGCGGAATCAGCGAAACGCGATAATCCGTGTGGCCTTTCTTCCGTCCAAAAAGCCGCGGACCAAAGCCTACGGAGAAGGTCTCAACGCGGATTTTGAGGAGTTTGGCGACGATGAAGTGCCCAAACTCGTGCAGGACAACCGCGGCGCCAAGGATGAAAATAAAGGCGAGAACTCCAATAATGCCATTTTGTAAAAGGGTCATTTGATTACTTGCTCAATAAAAACTCTATTAACAATTAACAATTCCGAGTGTAAGCGGACGGGAGAGATGCGTCAAACGCAGTGAAGGTTGGCGAGTGCGGATTAGGCAGCCGTAATCTCAACCGAGGGCGCGGCAAGCTGGTCGATAGCGGCTGCCGCGGCCGCCCGGGCATCACGATCAGCCTGCAGAACGGCCTCAAGATTATCGGCTTCGCAACGGGCGTGCTGAGTCACCACGGCTCCAATTACGCGCGGAATGTCGGTGAGATTGATGCGTTCCTCGATAAATGCGCGCACGGCTTCTTCATTGGCCGCAT
>DASUTF010000169.1:0-19864 GCA_036374695.1 Pyrinomonadaceae bacterium | reverse complement strand
TTGTCGAAACCGACCAGCAGATTCGGATCGTTGGGTTGTTTCTCAAGCCCGCTCAGCACCTGAGCGAGGACCGAAGGCGCCAGCTTCGCCGCTCAACCAGAGCACGAAACCATCTCAGTCAGACGCATCGCTTTTCTCCTTTCGTCGATTGAATTACGTGGAACAGGGGGTTAGTTTATCATTGAACGCCATACGTATTCCGAATGCATGACGTAATCATCATTGGCGCCGGCGCTGCCGGTCTGTCGGCCGCGCGTTGGTGCGACGAACTGGGCCTCGACACGCTGGTGCTCGAGCAAGGCGAAGAAGTCGGCGGGCAACTGCTGTCCGTTCATAACCCAATCGAAAACTATCTCGGCGTGCGCGCACAGAATGGGCGCGAGCTGCGCGATTTATTTGTCGAGCAGACCAGGACTTCGGATTTCGATCTGTGGACGAATGTCGAGATCGAAAGCGTCGATCTGAAAGCCAGACGCGTGAAGCTTAAAAGCGGTGAGGAGCTGCAATCGATTGCAATGATCATCGCGACCGGTTTGCGACGCCGGCGGCTCGGACTGCCGGGCGAAGAGGAATTCGCCGGTCGCGGCATCATCGAATCAGCCACGCGCGATCGTGAACAGTTGGCCGGCAAAGACGTCTGCGTCATCGGCGGCGGAGATGCGGCGGCGGAAAACGCTTTGTTGCTCTCGGAAGTTTGTCCGACGGTGACGCTGGTTCATCGCGGCAGGAAAATGCGCGCGCGTCGTGAATTCACCGAGCAACTTCACACCAATCACTGCATCACTGTGTTTCCTGAGTCTGTCGTCCGCCGCATCATTGGCAACGACCGGGTAGAAGCTGTCGAGATTGAACGGGGCGGCGCCATCAAACCTTTTCAGATGGCTGTGCAGGGCGTGCTGATCAGAATTGGTTGGGAACCGAACACTGATTTCATTCGTGGACAGTTGGAGCTGGACGAAAAGGGTTATGTCGTAGTCAGCTCGCGGCAGGAAACGAGTATCGCGAACGTTTTCGCGATCGGTGACGTCGCGAGTCCTTTGGCGCCAACGATCGCGGGAGCGGTTGGGAACGGCGCGACGGCGGGTAAAGTGATAGCGGAGCGGCTGCAGAAGAAATAATTTGGAGTGCGCCGGCAGAGCGGAGCGGCGACGGCGCTTTGGATTCTAGTGGTTTTTAGTTCCCGAAGTTAACGATCCAAAGCGGTGCCTCGCTGCGCTTGCCACCGCACTCCAAATCTCACCTACCACTCAACCACGCCGCGCGCAACGCCTTCGCTTCGGCCGACGCGCTCGGGTTCTCTTCGATTCGATAATTGAACAGCAGCGGCTCGCCCAAAGTGATCGTCAGCCGCATCACTTTGCCGTCGCGTTGCAGAACCACCAGCACGCGATCGCCGGGTTTGTAGCGGCCCACAGTCTTCAGCAGATTCGCCGGAGTAAGCTTCGTCCCGCCGAATGACGTGATCACGTCGCCCTCTTCCAGGCCGGCGGCCGCCGCCGGAGAGTTTGGACGCACGCTGGCGATCTTGAAATTGGTTTTCTCGCTTTCATCGGGAGCGATGCCCACGGTGACCGGCCCGCGCGGTTCACGAATAAATTTCAAACCAACCTGCGCGAATGCTTCTTCGTACGGAGGGGTTTCCACGGCCCGGACGTAACGGCGGAAGAAATCGCTCATGTCCGTGCCGGCGACATCAGAAACCGTCTTCTCAAAGTCTTCATTGCGGAAGCCGCGGCCGCGCAGATAGTAGCTGTCGTTGGAACTCTTCAAATAAAAGTCTTCGTACATGCGCCGCATCACGTCGTCGAGCGAAGCTTTGCCTTTCGTCTTGCCGCGAATCAGAAGATCCAGCACGATGCCGATGATTTCACCTTTCGGGTAGTAACTGATCGACGTGTTGGCGAGATTAGTCTCTTGCGCGTGGGGCGCGTCGTCGATGAACGGCGCCGACTGCGAAGAGTCTTCCGCGCTCATTAACTTACTGCCCGGCGAGTTATCCACTTCAGTGATCTGAGCCGCAAATGTCTTCAACAACCGGGTGTCATTCCAAACATTGGCGCGGCGCATCATCAGGTGGCCGTAATAATTTGTGATGCCTTCCGCGATCCAGAGGCCGCGCGTATTCGCCGGCCGGGTAAAATCCCAGGGCCCAAGTTCAACCGGTCGCAAACGCTTCACGTTCCAGACGTGAAAGAACTCATGCGCGGCGGTGGCCAGTGCGCCGTCGTATTGCTCCGGATCGCTGAGTTCGCCCGGCAGAATGATCTGCGTCGACGTCAGGTGTTCCATCCCGTCGCCTGAGTGACCATCGTTCGCGAAGTGAATCAGAAACGTGTAGGAATCAAACTCGGGTGGTCCCCACATGGCGATCTCAGCGCGGACAATTTTCTCGAGGTCACGCACCAGTGCCGGCCGCTTGTTTCCGTGTTTGCCGAACGCGTGAAGCACCACGTGATACAGCTTGCCGTCCACCGTAAAAGTATCCTGGGTCCAATCGGGCGCGATCTCAGTCGGCGTATCGATCATTATGTCCCAGTTGGGAAACTGCCATTGGCGCTGATCCGGTTTCTCAATGCGGCCATTGACGATGCGCCAACCCGAAGGCGGATTGATCGAGAGTCCCACCGGATCCTGCTTGTGATTCACCACGTACATGAAGATCGAGCCGCCGTTAAAATTCGCGTGACGCGAATCAAGTTGTGAAAACGTTCCGGACAGATCGTTCCCGAAAACTTTGTAAGTGAAGGTCACGCTGGAGTTTCCCACGGTCTGCACGCGCCACGTTTGATCATCGACTCGATTTACCGGCACAGACAATTTCTGAAAACGAGCGGGCCGAGGCTCTTTGCCGGCAAGCGCGCTTACTTCCTGAACGTTCTTGGCGAAGTCGAACACCGCGTAGCGACCGGGCGACCACTTCGCCATCTGAAAATCAATCGACTCAGGCCGCGACTCTCCGGGAAACTCAACTTGGATGGCGACTTCAAACAAGTGCGAGCTGGGCTGTGACATGGCCAGCCGGTAATCGATCTTCAGCGGCTGCTCCTGCGCTGAAGCCGAGAACGCCAGCGTCAGGAGAGCAACGGCGACTATGGCGCTCCGGTTAAACCGTTCACGAATACTCATGTTCATGGATTTTCAATAAGCACCTTTTTCTGGTACACGTCCATCGGCGTCAGGAAACTTGCCGGCGGCGATCGTGTTGGCATCGTTGCATACGGAAGGAAAGCTCCAGACGTGAAAGGCGTCACCGGCATTGGACTTCGTTTGCACGTATTCTACGAATATGTCGAAATCGTCGAAGACAATCCTTTCGGGCGAGCGAGAACCGTAGTAAAAGCAATGCTCAAGAATTATTGGCCCTTCATTGTCGAGCGTCTCTCGTATGATCCTCAAGTTGTCGTCCGACAGAATCTGCCGGCCGTTTGACGTCCATTGATCTGATGCAGAGCGATTGGTCATTCTCAACCCATAAGTTCAAACGCAAACATAACATTACCCGAAGATTTGTTTGTCGCAAATCTGATTATCTGGCAGAATCTGCAAATTCCAATCGGTTAGTATGGCTCTTCGGAAGATTCCAGTTTGTGGAGTTTCTTGAAATGAAAAGACTGTTTCTAATCGCGAACTCAATTCACCACAGAGGACACGGAGAAGAACAAACAGCAGGCAAAAATGTTTGGGGTCATCAAGCCCGGCCTGCAGGTCTTAGTTTATTGCTCCGTCTCTTCCTCTGTGTCCTCTGTGGTTCCCTTTTGTCGAGCGTTAGCGTGGCGCAAACACGGGACGCGCAAACGACTCTGATAAAGAACGCGACGGTGCTGACGGTTTCGCGCGGCACGCTGCAGAACACCGACGTGCTGATTCGCAACGGAAAGATTGCGACCATCGGTCAGAACTTGAGCGCGCCCACGGGAGCGCGCGTAATCGACGCGACCGGCAAGTTCGTCTTGCCGGGAATCATTGATGCGCATTCGCACACGATGATGGACGGCTCAGTGAACGAGTGCACCAAGTCCGTCACGTCGATGGCGCGGACGCAGGACGTTCTCAATCCGCACGCGATCAACATTTATCGCGAGCTCGCGGGCGGAACGACCTCAGCTTTACTGCTGCATGGATCGTGCAACGCGATTGGCGGACTGAGCACTACGGTGAAATTCAAGTGGGGGCATCCTGCGGCGGACTTCGTTTTTCCCGGCGCTCCAACTGGAATCAAGTTCGCGCTCGGCGAGAATCCGAAGCGCACCAATTTCAACATACCGGGTTTGCAGCCACGCTATCCGGCAACGCGCATGGGAGTTGAAGAAGTCATTCGCGACGCCTTCACGCGGGCGCGCGACTACAAACGCGATTGGGATGACTACCGCGCCGCGGTGTCGCGTCGTGAGCAGAACGTGATGCCGCCGCGTCGCGACCTGGAGCTCGAGCCGCTGGTCGAAATCCTCGAGGGCAAGCGCTACGTGCATGCCCACTCGTATCGGGCAGAAGAGATTCTGATGCTGATTAACGTGGCGGACGAGTTCGGCTTCAAGATTCGCACGTTCCAGCACGTGCTCGAAGGCTACAAAGTGGCGACCGAAATCGCGCGGCATGGCGCGATGGCTTCAGCCTTCGCCGATTTCTGGGGCTACAAGATGGAAGCGTACGACGCGATTCCTTATGCCGTGCCGATCATGACCCGGCATGGCGTGGTGTCGTCGGTCAATTCGGACTCGGATGAGCGGGCGCGCCGTTTGAATATCGAAGCTGCGAAGATGATTCGCTACGGCGGGCTGACGGAAGAAGAAGCGCTGAAGCTGGTCACCCTGAATCCGGCCATGCAACTCGGCGTCGACAATCGGGTCGGATCGATCGATGTGGGCAAAGACGCCGACCTGGCGATTTGGAACGCGCACCCGTTGAGCGTCTATGCGCGCGTCGAGCAAACTTTTGTTGACGGTGAGTTGCTGTTCGATCGCCAGGCAGACATTGCGCGCCGGCCGCAGCTCGATGCAGAACGAAAAACCCTTGAAGCCGCAGACCCGAATAAACCATCGCCGGGTGGAGGTCCGCCGCGCGCGCCATCTGCAATTCGTCGCGCGTCGCAGCATGACGACGACATTCAGGATCGGGAGGACCACAAGCGATGAAAACTCGAGTAATCATCTCAATCCTCTTGAGCTTAATGCTCTCGGCGACCGCGATCGCGCAAGACACTGATCGCATCGATCCAAAGCTTACCAACACGCCGCTGCCGACTTACGTCATTCGGAACGCGCGCATCGTCACGGTGAGCGGCGCGGACATCGAGAACGGGACACTTGTCATCAGCAACGGACGCATCGCCGCGGTTGGCGCAAACGCTACGGCTCCCGCAGGCGCGCAGGAGATCGATGGCCGCGGATTGATGGTGTATCCCGGCATGATCGATCTCGCCACCAGCATGGGACTGGCGGAGATTCCGACGGGCGCACCCGGAACGATGGACACCACGGAACTCGGCGATATGAACCCAAACATTGCGGCGATTTGGGCCGTCAATCCGCACAGCGCGCACATTGCGGTGACGCGCGTCGCCGGTGTTACCAATGCGCTGTCCGGACCTTCGGGGGGAATCATTTCGGGGCAGGCCGCGTTTGTGAATCTCTTTGGCAGTAGCCCCCGTGAAATGGCTCTGGTGCCGGAAGCGGCGCTGGTGATTCAGTTTCCGCGCATCGGGGGCAGCGGTTTTGGTGGAGGTGCGCCGAACATCACGCCCGAAGCGCTCACCCAACGCGATCGACGCATTGAAGAGCTGCGAAAAATTTTTCGCGACGCCGAAGCCTATGGCCGCGCGCAGGACGCTTACCGCAGGGATCCGAGATCAGTTCCGCGACCAGCCATCGATCCAAAGCTCGCCGCCCTGGTTCCTTATGCGCGCGGCGAACGGCCGGTCATCTTCCGCGCGGAACGCGATCGCGAGATGCGTGCGGTAATTCGGTTTGCAGAAGAACTTAAGTTGAAGCCGATCATCCTCGGCGCGAGCGAGGGCTGGAAGATCGCGTCGTTCTTAAAACAGAAGGACGTGCCGGTGATTCTTGACAGCGTTTTGAACCTGCCGCTGCGCGAAGACGACGGATACGATTCGCTTTACGAGAACGCTTCCAAGTTGCAGGCCGCCGGCGTGCGGTTCGCCATTTCGACCGGCGACTCAGGCGCGCACGTGCGCGACTTGCCATTCAACGCCGGCATGGCCGCCGCGTACGGTTTGCCCAAAGCAGAAGCGTTGAAGTCTGTGACGCTTTACCCCGCGCAAATCCTGGGAGTGGCCGATCGTCTGGGTTCGATCGAAGCGGGCAAGCTCGCGAATCTCGTGATCACCGATGGTGACATGCTGGAGGCGCGCACCAGCGTGCGGCATTTGTTTATCGCCGGCCGCCAGTTGCCGCTGGTCAGCCGCCACACAATGCTTAACGATCAATTTAAGGATCGGAAGTGAGGGGTCAGTCTCCTATTTCTCCCTCTCCCTCTGGGAGAGGGAGAAGACTCAAAATCACTTTGCCAGACTTGAAAGTGCCGGCGTATCGAGTTCGAAGACCTCAGGATTCTCGCCGATAATGGCGACTGCAAAGAAGCCGGGCACGTAGTTGGCGCTCTCGTTGCGAAAGGTCTCGTCCAGCTTGTCGCGGTTGGCGAAGAGCGTCCAGAAGTTTCGCTCGTAGTTCTGATCAGTTTCTCGCAATTGACGTAGCGCCTCGCGCACTCCTTCATCTCCGCGATTAAAACTAAGCAACACCAGCGTCATGCTCTGCGAATCGTCGCCCAATTCGGCCATGCGGTCGGCGATGTAGTGCGCGGCGGCGGGCGCCATCTTGTTGACGTCGCACATTTCCGAACGGGCGACACCATAGTTCTCCGCCGTTTGCGGCAGGAATTGGAACAGACCCTTTGCTCCCCAACTGTTTTCCGCGCACGGATGATAAGCCGACTCGAACATCGCGAGATAGATACCGACGACGATCGGAATTCGCCGCGCTTCAAAGGCCCGGGCGATCACCGGAATGTAAGGCTTCGCTCTTTGATAACGGACAGAAAGACCCTCTCGGTTCGGTGACGTCGCGCCGGCCCGCCCAGCAACGTAATAATCGACGTGCGACTTGACCACTCGCACGGCTTCATCACTCAACTTCATCGGCCGCTCGCCGATCATTGCAGAGATGCGCTGCTCCTGTTCACTGACGAAAGCGAGTCGCTCGGCCTCGTTCATCTGCGCGTAAGTTTTTTGCGGCAGCGGGGTGTTGGGCGGCTGGGGTTGGAACTGCCAGTAAAGTAAGCCCCCAACAATTAGCAAAAACACTGCAACGCATACCGGAACCAGGTAACGACGCAGCCCCTGACGCGAACCTGTCTCAGAACTAAGCGTCCGCAGTTCGTTGACGGTTGTCTCGCCGCTAATCGCCCGCCGCTTTTTGCTTTCCTGACCAAGTGACTGTGTGATTGGCCTTAGATCTTCAAGCATGTCCGCCGCGGTTCGATAGCGTTCTTCGGCTTGCTTGCTGAGAGCCTTGCTCACGATCCGCTGCAGTTGCGCCAGCGCGGAAACTTTTGCACCGCTTACGAATAGTGAGGCCGGCGGACGATCGAGAATTGCCACGATCGTGTCGGCGTTGGTGACGCCGGCGAATGGCCGCTGGCCGGTCAGCATTTCGTGCAGCACAACGCCGCAACTCCAGATGTCCGTGCGCTCGTCCACCGCCAGACCACGCACCTGCTCAGGCGACACATAGCCGATCGTTCCCATCAGCGCGCCCGTCTGCGTCTGGTTGACCGCGAATGACGCCGTCGTTTCTTCGGCCGGAGCTTCCATCAACTTGGCGATGCCAAAGTCGAGAATTTTGATCGACCCATCGGCGCGCCGCATGATGTTCTCGGGCTTGATGTCGCGGTGAATGATTCCCGCCGCGTGCGCTGCCGACAAACCAGAAAGCACTTGCCCGGCAATATCCAGGACTTCTCCCAGTCTTAGATTGTCCGCTCTGATCAGCTCGCGCAGCGTGTCACCTTCGATGTATTCAGCCGCGATGAAATGAGTGCCATCGCTTTCTCCCACTTCGTAGATGGTGAGGATGTTCGGATGGTTCAAAGCTGAGGCGGCACGGGCCTCAGTTTGAAAGCGACGCAGACGTTCGTCGTCGGAGACGAAATAAGCGGGCAGGGTTTTGAGCGCGACCAGACGACCAAGCCGCCGATCCTGCGCCAGAAAAACCTCGCCCATGCCGCCCTTTCCGAGCCGGTTGACGATCTTGTAGGGTCCGATTTCGCGGTGCGGCTCATCAGCTTCAAGCAGCACCTGCGCATCAGTTTCCAGGGCCGGGGCTTCGAGAAAGTCACCGGCCTCTTGATGCGCCTCAATCAGCGAGAGCGCTTCTTCATGCAGTTCCGGGTCGCCGGTGCGCACCTCGGCCAGCAACGCGGCGCGTTCCGTGGCGGGCAGATCGAGCGCTGCCTGCAAAACCTCATCAACTTTTTGCCAGCGTTCAGGAGTCATGACACATTGCCGATTTGCGATTGCCAATTGCCAATTTTTAGAGCAGGTCCGAGCAACTTTGATGGATTGTTACGGTGTTTGGCCATTCCATGTTGCGAACAATCTCGACTCCCATCCTTTCATCCTTCATCCTTCAGTCTTCGATAAAGCCAGGCCTTGGCCGCCTGCCAGTCACGTCGCACGGTCATCAAAGAAAGTCCGACTGCTTGGGCGGTCTCTTCCAAACTCAATCCACCAAAGTAACGAAGTTCGACCACGCGTGCTTTGCGCGGATCCAAGCGGGAAAACTCCTCGAGCGCTTCATCGAGAGCGATTAACTCTGCGGCGCGCTCGCTCTTCATTAATAGAGCTGTTTCGATGGGAACCTGTTGCGCTTCGCCGCCGTGTTTGACGTAATGCCTTCGCCGCGCATGGTCGATCAGGATGTGACGCATCACCTGCGCCGTCACCGCGAAGAAATGCGAACGGTTCTGCCAATCGCGCTTCTCACTTCCGGCCAGACGCAGGTAAGCCTCGTTAACCAGGGCCGTGGTCTCTAAAGTGTGACCATTGCGTTCGCGCTGCGCGTAGCGGTGAGCGATGCGGCGCAACTCGTCATAAATCAGCGGAGTTAGTTTTTGCAGCGCGGTCGGATCGCCCTGCTTCCAATCTTCCAACAGCCCGGTTAAATCGACAGTTGCGACTGACATAAAACGTGGCAATCTTACCATCTTTAATCGGACGCGAAGGCGACGGTGATTATTCGCGATGACAGAAATTTTTCGACGACCGATGAACACTTTTGTCTTTGATTCTCGCTTGCCTGGGTACGCACGCCTCCGGCGTGCAGACGTTAACGCGCCCGAGGTGCGTTCCATCGGGTGAACAGTTCGCCGCGGTTAACTCGCTTATCAAAGCAGAGAGAAATGCAGATTGCTCAATTACAAACAAGAAAGCGGGGTTAACGTAAAGCGCGGATGAGGTTCTTCAACACCTTCACTTTACTGATAGTTGTTGTCTGTGGCGCGCTCACCGTGGCGGCGCAAACGAAACCGCCGGCGCGGCGGATGGCCGTAACCATTGACGATCTTCCATGGGTGGGCTCGAGCGATTTAGCGAATGCTCGTCGCCAAACCAAAAAGTTACTCAGTGTACTTCGCACGCATCGGGTGCCTACTGTCGGCTTTGTCAATGAAGGCAAGTTGCAGGTGCCGGGGCAAGTCGAGGCCCGAACCGCTCTGCTGCAGGATTGGGTCAATGCGGGAATGATTCTGGGCAACCACACTTATTCCCACGCCGATTTCAATGCACTGACGGTTGAACAGTTCGCCGCGGACATCCTGAAAGGTGAAAGTGTTACGCGTCGTCTGATGCGTCCACGCCTTCCTTACCAGCTTTATTTTCGTTCTCCGATGACCCGCACCGGCAATACTCAGGATAAGAAAGAAGCGCTTGAGAAGTTTCTCGCAAAGCACGGTTACAAAATGACGCCGCACACCATAGAGAATTCGGATTTTATTTTTAATGCAGTCTATGTTCGGGCTCGACAGCGCGGGGACGAAGCGACGGCCAGGCGGCTACGCGAGAGTTATCTGGATTTTACGATTGCGGCAAGTGAATTTGCCGAACGTATCTCTCCGCAAATCTTCGGCCGCGAAGTGACACAGACATTACTAATCCACGCAAATGACATTACGGCCGACTGTCTTGACGAGATGCTGCGGCGCTTTAAAACGCGTGGATACCGGTTCGTAACCCTGGATGCAGCGATGGCCGACCCCGCCTATGCCACGAAAGACACGTTGGTGAGTAGTTACGGGCCAACCTGGCTCTGGCGCTGGATGAAAAGCATGGGAAAGGACCTCACTTTCGACGGCGATCCGGAGCCGCCCGAATGGGTAATGACATCGTATCGACAGACGCTTTCCGCGCAGTAATCGCTGCGCGTCTGGGCCCGAGGTTAGCGCCTTTCGCGGACATCCTGCGGAGAGCCGCGTCGCCAAACCACACGAAAACACGACGACAACAAGTTTAAGGAGATAACTGATGCGACTAAAAATAATGTTACTGGTATTACTGGCAATCACAGCTTGCTTGACGACCCTTCAACCTGCGGCCACCGCCGGCCGGCAATCAGACAAGCTTTATCAGCAGATGACGCCTGCTGAACGGACGGCCTTTGTTTCCGCAAAAGCGCGCAGCATCGCGCGCGAGATGTCGGGAAACGACTATCAATTCACGCCGGCGTTCGAAGCCGCCATTGAGAGGAGTGTTGACTTTTACGTCAAGCGCATCGACCGCCCCGAAGGAAACACGCGCGCCATGTTTGAACGTGGGCAGTCGGCCGCCCCAACGATCTATGGCATTTTTAAAAAGCATAAAACCTCACCGCTGATCGGGCTTTACATTCCGGCGATCGAATCGGCCTACATCAACATTCAGTCTCCGAACGAGGCGGGTTCGTTGGGCATGTTTCAGTTCACCCAGAAGACCGGCGAGCAATTCGGATTGACGCCCAGTGACCTTCTGGATGTTGAGAAGTCGGCTGATGCGGCCGCTCGTTACATCTCGCGCAGCATGAAGAAGTTCAAAGATGATCCGATGAAAGAAGCACTCGCGATATTGTCTTACAATCGCGGCGCCGGAAACGTCGAACGTGATCTCGCGTTGCTGGTTACGGCTGAAAATGGCGCCTGCAGCATCTGTGCGCTAACCGCCAACAGTCACAAGCTGGATGCCACGTTTCATAACGAGAGTGTCTATTACGTACCGCGATTCTTTGCCGCGGCCATCATTGGCGAGAACCCAAAGGCTTTCGGCTTGCAAACACAGCCCCTCTCGTCGTTCGAGCCGACGCGAAGCCGTTTGTGGTAGCGACGTGCGTCAAACGTGGCACGCGCATCTTGCGCGTGACTTTCACGGGTCGGGACGCCCGTGCCACTCCAAAGGGCCGGAAACATTTCGTCCCTCTTGTGCCGCCGCGCGTCAAATATCCGGCGTGGCTAAAAGTTTCATCCCGGAGGGGCTAATCCGGAAAACCTGGTGGCTGCGCCAAAGGACGAGCGATGAGGCACGCTCGTCCTTTTTTGTTTGGGCGTTGCGCTTATTCGGGGCAGTAGCCCGACCAACCGGGTCCCCACGCGGGCAGCCCGCGTGGGGTGGTCGCTAGGGAGGGCTCATCAAGCCGCACATTTGGAGCCCTCGCTCTCTAAGTAGCTCACCTAAATACACTCTGTTAGAATCAGGCCTTCGCAAACTCGGGAGGTGTTTGAGCGTTGGCTTTAATCATCTACACAAAACCTGGCTGTCCTTACTGCCAGCAGGCCCGCGAATACTACAACTCGAAAGGCCTCACTTTCATCGATCGCGATGCGCAAACCAACAAAGAATTTCGCGCCGAGATGTTCAAGTATTCAGGCGGCGATCCGACTGTGCCGTGCATCGTAAAGGACGGTAAGTACGTTCAGTCCGGCTGGGGCGACCCGCTTCGCGGTTGAACCGTACACGACTGACGAGCGGTCGCTCGTCAAACAAAATGAAACTGCCTGACGCGCGCGCGGTTCAACTAATCGACTTAATCTAACAACTCGCCGGCTACCGCAGGCGGTTCTGACCTTGGAGACTTCAATGAAACGCACTATCTCTCTTCTGTTCTTGCTTCTCTCGATTTCGCTGGTAAATTCGTTGACTGCGCTGGCGCAGGATGGAAACGGAAATTCGTCCGGCAAACCCAATCCGCCCATGACTGAAAAGAAGGCCAAAGTTACTGACATTCACGGCGAAAAGCTGATCGACAATTATTTCTGGCTGCGCGAAAAGAAGAGCCCGGCCGTGATCGCGCATCTCGAAGCTGAAAACGCTTACACGACGGCGATGATGAAGCACACCGAGGCTTTGCAGGAGAAGCTGTATAACGAGATTCTCAGCCACATCAAACAAACCGACGTGAACGTGCCGTACAAGCGGGGCGATTATTTCTATTACACGCGCACGGTCGAAGGGCAGCAGTACCCGATTTTTGCCCGGAAGCATCGCACCCTTGATGCGCCGGAACAGATCGTGATCGATGTGAATGAGCTCGCGAAGGGCCACAAGTTCATGTCTGTCGGCGCGTTTCTCCCGAGCGACGACGGCAACCTGCTCGCGTATTCGACGGACAACACCGGCTACCGCCAGTACACGCTTCAAATCAAGAACCTGGCCACGGGCGAGCTGTTCCCGGAAAAGATCGAGCGCGTCAACAACCTGGCGTGGGCCAGCGACAATAAGACGATCTTTTATGTGACCGAAGACGCAGTCACCAAGCGCAGTGACAAACTGTTTCGTCACGTGCTGGGCAGCGACAAGTACGATTTAATTTTTGAAGAGAAAGATGAATTGTTCGATATCGGTGTCGGGAAGACGCGCGACAAAGCGGTGATTGTCCTGGGTTCGTATAGCAAGACCTCAACCGAAGGCCGTTATATTCCGGCCAACAACCCGAACGCCGAATGGAAGATCATTATCCCGCGAGAGAAGGACCACGAGTATGACGTCGATCATCGCAATGGTCTGTTCTACATTCGCACCAACAAAGGCGCCAAGAACTTCCGCGTCGTCACTGCGCCGGTCAGCGATCCATCCGAAAAGAACTGGAAAGAATTCGTCGCCCACCGGCCGGCGGTAAAGATTGAAAATGTCGATACGTTCGCGGACCACGCGGTCCTTTCCGAGTGGGAAAACGGTTTGCAGCACATTGAGATCGTCGAATTCAAAACGAACAAGCGTCACCGCATCGCGTTTCCTGAGCCGGTTTATGCCGCCGGGCCGTCCTCGAATGCCGAATTCAATACGACGGTCCTGCGTTACAACTATCAGTCGCTGACCACGCCGAGTTCCGTGTTTGATTACGACATGAACTCGCGCCAGGCAACACTGAAGAAGCAAACCGAAGTGCCCGGCGGCTTTGACAAGAACAACTACAAAGCTGAACGCGTTTTCGCGACCGCGTCAGACGGCACGAAGATTCCGATTTCGCTCGTTTATCGCAAAAACGTGAAGCTGGATGGGTCGGCCCCGATGTTGCTTTATGGCTACGGTTCATACGGCGTTTCGATTTCGCCCGGGTTCTCCGCAAGTCGGCTGGTGCTGCTCGATCGCGGTGCGATCTTTGCCATTGCGCATATTCGCGGCGGCGGCGAGTTGGGCGAGCCCTGGCGCGAAGCGGGCCGCATGATGAACAAGATGAATACGTTCACCGACTTCATCGCGTCGGCCGAACATCTCGTCAACAACAAGTACACGTCGAAAGATCGCCTGGTCATTCAGGGCGGCAGCGCGGGCGGCTTGTTGGTGGGCGCAGTGAGTAACATGCGACCGGACCTGTTCAAAGCAGTCGTCTCGCAAGTGCCATTCGTCGATGTGCTTAACACGATGCTGGACGCGACGCTGCCTTTGACGACGAGCGAATACATCGAATGGGGCAATCCGAATGAAAAGGCGGCATTTGAGTACATGAAGAAGTATTCGCCCTACGACAACATTCGGAAAGCTGACTATCCGGCGATGCTTGTGAAGGTTTCACTCAACGATAGCCAGGTGCCGTATTGGGAAGGCGCGAAGTTCGTCGCGAAACTGCGCGATTACAAGACGGACAAGAACACGCTGATCCTCAAAACCAACATGGGCGCCGGCCACGGCGGCGCGTCAGGCCGTTATGACGCGTTCCGCGAGACTGCATTTGATTACGCGTTCATGCTCTGGCAGATGGGGATTAACAATTAGGATCTGCAGACGTTCCATGGGTCCTGTTTGTCTCATGGACCCATGGGACTTATGGGACACATGCACAAGACAAATCTCGCCGATAAATTCTCGCTCATCAAAGATCACTGGAATCCACGTATCGCCGGCGAACTCAACAGCCAGCTAATCAAGCTCGTTAAGTTCCAGGGCCCTTTCACGTGGCATCATCACGAAACGGAGGACGAAATGTTCCTCGTCGTGAAGGGCCGCTTCCGTATGGATTTTCGTGAAGACGGAAAGGAACGGGGCGAATGGATCGAGCCGGGTGAATTCATCATCGTTCCCCACGGCGTCGAACACCGTCCGTTTGCCGAAGAAGAGTGCGAAGTCGTTCTATTCGAACCGGCATCGACGCTGAATACGGGCAATGTTGAAGACGAATTCACGCGGAAGGAACTTGAGACCGTTTAGCGGGGGTACGCACGCCTCTGGCGTGCTCGATCGGTACGCACGCCTCCGGCGTGCTCTGGTTGGCTCCGTCAGGAGCCAACTGTTTATAGCAGCGAGCATTTTGGTCGTGCACCAGCGCAAAGTCAGGCGAGACTGCGCCTGACTTTGCGCTCAATAACTCCATTGGGCTATCGATTTGCTATAAACATGATGCTCCTAACTGAGCAGTTTGTTTTGTGAATGAAACGCGTATAACTTATGGTTAGCAAAGACTAACCAGGAGCACACTTTGGCTGAACAGAATTCAGGTCCGACCGTCGCCGACCTCTTTCGCCGCGCACAGGCGATTCGTAAGGAGAATGCGCAAACGTCATACAAGGATCTTTCCACGCAACTGGTACGCGAATTCTCGGGCGGACCGTTTCCGCCCACGTATAACCTGACGATTCCTGAGCAGGACGCGCGCGCGCCCGAAGAAGATTGGACGGCCGGTCTGCCGCTGGTGCTCCGCGGCATTCAGCAGAAAGACTGGAACGGCATCGCGCAGGGCATCATTTTGTCGCTCGAGCAGACCGAGAATTACGAGAGTCAGCGCGGAGCAGAAGGGACGCGCGACGATTGGCACGATCGAACCCGGGGAATCAAAGGCGCAACTGAAAAAGGCGTCGGCCGCTGGCTGCCTGAAGACTTGGTGAAATTGGCTGAAAGCAAGTCGAAGCAACCATGAGACGATGCGGCAACATATTGAAAGCGTCGCTGTTGATGACGCTCCTCGCGACAATAAACGCGTCAGGCCAAAGCCCCACGCCGACGCCAAAACCGCCGGAATGTTCGACACCCGTTTACAAGTCGAAGGAAGTCGATCGAAGAGTCAAAGTAGTAAGTCACCCTTCACCTAAATTTGATCAGCGTGATATCGCGAAACATCCCGGTTCAGTCATAGTATTGCGCGCGATATTCTGCGCGTCCGGAAAAGTTACTGACATCAAGGTGCAAAAAAGCGTTTCCCGAAGTCTCGACGAAGAGGCTATTAGCACTGCCAGGACAATCAAGTTCTGGCCGGCAGAAAAGAACGGCCAACCTGTATCTCAGTGGATGACCCTGCAATATCATATTGACGTTTTTTAGGAATCGAACCATGACTCAATACGCTGAATTGATCACCGGCTTCCCGCTGTTCGATGGCTTCACCACCGACGGCGCTAAGCGCCTGTTGAAGTCTGGCGAAGTGAAGGAATATGCCGCGGATGAAGTCCTGATGAAGGAAGGCGACAAGGCGGATTTTGTCGTGCTCCTGCTGACTGGCGGCCTGGAAGTATTCGTCAGCCGCAGTGGCAGTGACGTCGTCTTAACGGAAACGAAACCGGGAACCATTACCGGCGAACTTGCCGTGCTTTGTGGGATTCCGCGTTCCGCGTCTGTGCGCGCGCAGTCCCCGTCAGTCGTGCTGAGGTGGAGCGAGGAAGCGTTCCGGACATTGCTCCTGCGTGATCCGCATTTGTCGCAGCGAATCTTCAGCCAAATTCTGCGCACGCTGGTGGACAAAGAGCGCGCCCTCATCGATTCGTTGATCACCGCACAGCGCGTCAACACCTTTGCAAGCTAATTCATACAAACATGGCGATTGCGAAGGGCAAACCTGACGGTGGACAAGGCGGTAAGCTCGGCCATTCTAACCAGGACCATTGGGACTATACCGAAAAGATCAAATTGGCGGCCAGGAAGTGGCGGCGTTTACAGGCCAGGAAGCAGACATCTGAAGGACTAAAGGAATATCTGAACGGTAAGAACAATCGTGGTAATGACGAGCTGCTGAAATAAGTTTTGACTGACCTCCGATCTCTGACTTCTAACCTCTGCATTTTATGGGTTTTCTCGACACTCTAATTAAGGACCCTAAGTACCAGGACAACCCGCCCCGCAGGCCCGAAGAAGTTACGGAGCCTGATGTAATCATCAGTCCTGACACCCGGCGCGACAATCGAATTCCGCCGGGACAGTCGCGCACGAAGAAGTGGCCGGTGCTGGACGCGCACGGCACGCCGTCCGTCGATCTGGCGACGTGGACATTCGACGTCGAGGGCCTGGTCGATAACCCTCTCAAGTTTTCGTTCGACGAGTTTCTGCAGCTGCCCGCGGTAAAGGTGTACGCGGACTTTCATTGCGTCACGCGCTGGTCGCGGCTGGACAATGTTTGGACTGGAGTTTCAACGCGCGAGATCGCGGAACGTGCCGGGGTCAAGCCCGAAGCGAAGTTTGTGTTGGCCCTCGCCTACGACTACGGATGGACCACGAACGTGCCGATGGAATACTTCCTGAAAGAAGATTCGCTGTTCGCGTTCATGCATGACGGCGCGCCCATACCTCCCGAGCACGGCGGCCCGGTGCGCTTGATCATTCCGCAGCTTTACGCCTGGAAATCCGCGAAATGGGTGAAGGGCGTGCGCTTCCTCAGCGAGGATCAGGCCGGCTTCTGGGAAGAGGGCGGCTATCACATGCGCGGCAATCCCTGGACGGCTGGCGACGGCGAGAGGTTCCGGTGGTCTTAACAATCCACCGATTACGCGGACTCGATTTATTGAGTCATCGATTCATCGGTTCATTGATTCAATGAATCAATGGTTCAATGATGCATTCTCCGAATCTGTGTAATCTGCGTAATCTGTGGATATGTCTTCGCTTCAGCCCAAAGACGCCGCCGCCGTCATTCTCCTCCGGCACAACACCAATCCGGACAATCCCGAGATCTTCTGGGCCAGGCGTAGCCTGAAGCTCGTCTTCCTCGGCGGGTTTTATGCATTTCCCGGTGGCAGTGCCGAAACATCCGATGGCGAAGCGCCCGGCGCAAACAGCGCGGACGATTCAGGCCGGGCCGCGCTGATCAGTTGCGCGGCGCGCGAGATGTTTGAAGAGACGGGCGTGCTGCTGGCGCGCGGGGCCGAAACACTGACGGTCGGACAGCGAACTTCGCTTTTGGACGATCTCGAATCGGGACGAATGTCGTGGCCGGAACTGCTCAATCATTACGGCCTTAGACTGGAAGCGGATGACTTCACATTTGCCGGGCGTTGGGTGACGCCGCCGTTTGCGCCGAGACGGTTCGACACCTGGTTCTTTCTCGTTAACTGCCCACCAAAGCAGGAGCCGGATGTGACCGGTGAAGGTGAACTGGAAAGCGGCGAGTGGATTAGCGCGCGCGAAGCGTATCAGAAGTGGCAGCGAAACGAGGTTCTGGCGGTCCCGCCCGTGTTGCATGCGTTGAAGACTTTGGCCGGCGGGTTGACTGGCGACCTTGTCGAGCGATTTCTGTCTGAACCCGAGGCACATCGGCAGCCGACGCGGAAAATCGAATTCCAACCGCACTACATTTGTTTTCCACTGCGCACGCCGACCAAGCCGCCCGCGACGCACACGAACTGTTATCTGATTTACACGTCGAGTGAGATTCTGTTGATCGATCCCGGATCGCCTTACGAAGACGAACAGCTGGCGCTGGCTGAAGCTGTTGACGAACTGATTGCAGGCGGACGCACCGTTCGCGAGATAGTGCTGACGCATGTTCATCCGGATCATATCGCCGGCGTGAATGCGCTGAATGACTATCTTGAGACGAAACATGGAACTCGCGTGCCCGTCGCTGCCCATCGACAGACCGCTGAGTCACTGAAACACCAATTTCCCGTCGACAGATTTATCGAAGACGAGGAGATGCTAACGCTGGAGGGCGAACCGTCAATCAACCTTCGCGCGCTGCACACGCCCGGACATGCGCGCGGGCATCTTTGCTTTCATGATGAGCGAAACGGAGCGTTGATTTCCGGCGACAACGTCGTCGGCTTCGGTTCGGTGCTAATCGATCCGGCCGACGGCAACATGACGGAGTACCTCGATTCGCTGCGGCGCATGCGCGCGTTGCCGAATGTCACAGTTTTACTTCCCGGACACGGACCAGCCGTCGCCAATCCTTACGAGAAGCTCGATGAGTACATCCGACATCGGCTGGAACGCGAAGCAAACATCCTGAGCGCCGTGCGTGAAGGCGCTTCAACCCCCGCCGAAATTGTGGCGCGCGTTTACACGGACGTTTCGCCCAAAGCGCTCGCGATGGCCGAACGCGCCGTGCTGGCGCATTTGGCGAAGTTGGTGGCGGATGGATTGGTAGAGAGTAATGCGTCGGGTGGGTACGTCGCGTGTCAGTACCCGGAGCGGTAGCGACGGGATCATTGTTCAGCTTTCATTCGAAGCCCCTTCCGAGCCCTCTGATCTCGGATAGACTCTCGATCCGGTCGCTACCGCTCCCGGTACCGACACGATTCCGCCTCGCGGTTCTGACACGCGGCGGTTACAATTCTTCCATCCCCAAGTCCAAATCAATTGAATCAAAATATGGAACGAGCAAGGACGTTAGGCGAACTCAAAGAAGCTGGTTACCGCAGCGCTTCGGTCAAAGACGAGATGCGCGCGAACCTGATCTGCAAACTAAAGCGGCGCGAGAGACTTTTTCCCGGGATTGTTGGTTATGACGAGACAGTTGTACCGCAACTGGTGAACGCGATCCTGTCACGGCACAATCTGATTCTGCTCGGGCTGCGCGGCCAGGCGAAGAGCCGCATCATCCGTCAACTCACCAATCTGCTCGACGAGCAGATTCCGATCATTGCCGGGTCAGAAGTCAACGACGATCCATTTCAACCGATTAGCGCGCACGGTCGCCAGACGATCGAATTGCACGGCGACGCCACGCATATCGACTGGGTCAATCGCGATGCGCGCTTTGTCGAAAAGCTGGCAACGCCGGACGTGACGATTGCCGACATCATCGGTGACGTCGATCCGATCAAGGCCGCTAAAGGCGGGCACCTGCTCAGCGACGAGCTGACGATTCATTACGGCCTGCTGCCGCGCGCGAATCGCGGCATCTTTGCCATTAACGAGCTGCCCGATCTAGCCGGAAAAATTCAGGTCGGCCTCTTCAACATCATGCAGGAGGGCGACGTGCAGATTAAGGGCTATCCGGTGCGCTTGCCGCTGGATGTGATGCTGGTGTTTTCTGCGAACCCGGAGGACTACACCGCGCGCGGCAAGATAATTTCGCCTTTGAAGGATCGTATCGGCGCGGAAATCTCGACGCACTATCCGAAAGAGATCTCGCTCGGGGTTGAGATTACGAAGCAGGAAGCCTGGACGGCGCGCGATGGTTTG
>DASUTF010000168.1:0-14915 GCA_036374695.1 Pyrinomonadaceae bacterium | reverse complement strand
CTGCCTACTGATTTACGCCCTCCTTAACAGTCGGGCCAATGCTCCGTGTCCATCCGTCAAAAACTGCGTGATTATATAGCAGCGTTGCGGTAGAATCCTCTCCCCCAAAGAGCCGGGTTTGTGATGATGTTTTGCTCGGCGTCTCGGTGCATGCTCGGTATCTCTGTGGTGAATCCACTTCTGCGAAACACACAACACAGAGTCACAGAGGAGGCACGGAGGCGCCGAGAGAACTTACTACCTAACCAGGAGAGGATAAGCCCATGAAACACCTAAGACTCATTCTTGCCAGTTTCGTTGTTTGCCTGACCTGCGTTGCCGTGTCCGAGAACAGCTTCGCGCAGGACCAGAAGAAACCGGCGCCGAATCATGTCCATTACAAAGAGCCCACGCAGCAGACAGCTTCCCCGACAGGCGCCATCGCGCCGCGCCTGCAAAAGCTGGGCAATCACAAATTTCCGGTGTCGACTAGAAACCGGCAAGCGCAGCTCTTCATGAATCAGGGATTGAACCTTTCCTACGCGTTCAATCACGCTGAAGCCGGTCGCGCGTATCGCGAAGCCGCGCGGTTGGATCCGAATTTGGCGATGGCTTTTTGGGGAGAAGCTTTGGCGCTGGGGCCGAACATCAACGCGCCGATGGATCCGGCCAATGAGCCGAAAGCACTGGAAGCCATTCAGAAAGCGATCGCGCTCAAGGCCAGGGCTACTCCCCGTGAGCGCGCCCTGATTGATGCGTTGAAGTATCGATACAACGGGCGAGCCGAGGATCGCGTAGCGAATGACCGTGCTTACGCCGACGCGATGCGCAAAGTGCACCTGCAATTCCCTGACGATCAGGACATCGCGATGCTCTACGTTGAATCGGTGATGGATTTGCGGCCCTGGGGTTACTGGACGCGCGACGGCGTCCCGTACGAACGCACCGCCGAAATTGTCGCGCTCACGGAGAAAACTATTGCGCGCAACCCGAATCATCCCGGCGCGCTGCACCTCTACATTCATTTAGTGGAAGCCCATGAGCCGGCCAAGGCAGAGCCGGCTTCGGATCGCTTGCTCACGCTCATGCCCGCGGCCGGACACATGGTGCACATGCCGGCGCACATCTATCAACGCGTGGGTCGCTTTGCCGACGCCGTCAAGAGTAATGAGCTGGCGATTGCCGCTGACGAAGATTACATCTCGCAATGCCGCGCACAGGGTCTCTATCCGATGGCCTACTATCCGCACAACCTGCACTTCCTCTGGTTTGCGGCGACGGCGGACGGCCGCAGCAAGCTCGCGATCGATGCGGCGCGCAAGGCAGCTTCAAGAGTTGACGACGAAACTCTGAAAGCAGTCCCGCTGCTGGCCGGCTTTCGCGTGGTTCCTTACTATGCGCTGACGCGTTTCGGCAAGTGGGACGAGATGCTGCGCGAGCCTGAGCCGCCGGCCAGCAGCGCGTACCTGCGCGGCACCTGGCACTACGCGCGCGGGATCGCGTTTCTCGGCAAGGGACAAACGGACGCAGCCGAAGATGAGTTGGAAAAGTTGAACGACATCATGCCGGACAAGTCGATCGACAGCCCGCTGTTCTCACCGAATACGGGCCGCGCAATTCTCTCGATCGCACAGGAAGTTCTGTCAGGCGAGATTGCCGCGTCCCGGAAAAACTACGACGCGGCCGTAGCGCATCTCGAGCGTGCGGTGCGCCTGGAAGATGCTTTGGTTTATACAGAGCCTTCCGAGTTTCACTATCCGCCGCGGCATTCGCTCGGCGCGATCTTGTTGGCGGCGAATCGGCCCGCCGAAGCCGAAACGGTTTACTGGGAAGACCTAAAGCGCAACCGTGAAAATGGCTGGGCGCTGTACGGCTTGATGCAGGCTTTGAAAGCGCAGAACAAAAATGATGATGCTGCGTTGGTCGAAGGCCGTTTCAAGAAGGCCTGGGCAAGGGCGGATGTGACGTTGAGCGGATCCCGGTTTGGGAAGTAGCGGTTCAGAATAATCCGCAGATAACACGGATAACACGGTAAGGCCCAGCCACAAAAAGGCACAAGAGGCACCAAAAAGAATCAGCCGCAGATCTGCGCGGATAGACGCGGACAAAGATTCAAGAAAGCAATCTGCAAAACTCGCTGGTCATTCGCCGCTGATTCGGGTTGTTTCTTGTTCCCTCTTTGTGCCTTCTTGTGGCTGCAGATCTAATCTGTGGAATCTGCGTAATCTGCGGATCGATTCCCTAAGGCCATTATCTTTACAGTTCTATCGGCTTCCTGCCGAATCTCTGACGCATATCATTAATGGCTTTTAAGACTCGAGGTTGACTCACGATTTTTTGCTCTAACCGGCGCTTGCCGGGAAAATCAACCAGCATCACGCCGAACAGAATAGTAACCAGTCCCGGGCCGGGAATGCCCGGCATGGACATCACCACGCCGACCACAACTAGAATTACGCCAGCCAGGTTCTTACCGATGATGCCCGCCCAGCGAATCGTCGGATGTTTGTCTTTCAGAACTTCCCGGTCATGATCGGGGTGAAAATACGTGGCCGGTAACTTGACCACTACAAAGGAAACCAGACCCGTGGCCACGACAAATGTGACCACTACGACCAACGCTCCAAGGCCAACGTTCCGCCAGGTCAATTCCGGCAGCCAGTCCGTTAGGCCAAGCATGACCGCTGGTAAAAGTCGGCATCGGTCGCTGAGAGCTGAAAAGATTGTCACGAACAAAAGCATCTGTGTTCAGTGTATCGTAGAGGTGAAGTTAAGAATAAGCGCAGGAGTTTGATTGTTAGGTGTCCTACTTTGCGTGCCTTTGCGTTTTTAGCGCCTTTGCGTGAACCAGCTACTTGTCACAGGGCTATCCACGCAAAGACGCAAAGTCGCAAACGATCGCGAAGGCGAAATAGGTCACGACCGACGCTGATCTATTAATTGTTTTCGTTCAGGCGCTTCTCTGCCAAGCGATCTGCCGCTTTGTAGGTAGGAATTCCTTCGGCCTCAGCGGTACGGAAGATGTCGAGGACCGTTTCGTAAATCTCATCGACTTTCGCGAGCGATTCTGATGCTTCCCAGCCGAGCAGCTCGCGGCAGCCGTTGATAATCCCGCCGGCGTTCGCGGCGTAGTCGGGGGCATAGAGAATCCCACGCTTGGCAAGCTCGTCGCCGTGCCGCTCTTCCAAAAGCTGATTGTTCGCTCCGCCGGTGATTATTTCCGCCTTGAATTGCGGTATGGTTTGATCGTTGATGGTGCCGCCCAGTGCGCATGGCGCATAGACGTCCGATTCAACAGAGTAAATTTCTTCGGGCGCGACTGCGGCTGCGGCAAACTCTTTCACCAGACGATCGATTTTGACCGGATCGACGTCAGAAACAATCAAGCGAGCATCGTCAGCGTGAAGCAACGATGCCAGGTTATAGCCAACGTTGCCGCAACCCTGGAGCGCAACGGTTTTTCCCACTAACGATTCAGAACCCCAACGATGGGTCGCGGCGGCTTGCATCGCGCGAAACACTCCGCGCGCAGTGAACGGCGACGGATCACCCGACAAACCGTACAGGCCGGCTGCATGCTTTGTCTCTTGCCGCACAATGGCTATGTCGTCAGGATTTGTGCCGACGTCTTCCGCGGTGATGTAACGCCCGCCGAATGTCTCTACAAAACGTCCGTGTGCGCGAAAGATCTTTTCCCGGTCAATCACGCCCTCAGGATGCAGGATGATCGATTTGCCACCACCCAGCGGCAGCGCGGCCAAAGCGTTCTTGTAGGTCATCCCTCGAGCGAGCCGCAGCAAGTCCTGGATCGCCGCTTCGTCGCTTTCGTACTTCCAAAACCGCGTGCCGCCAACGGCGGGTCCGAGTTTGGTGCTGTGAATCGCTACGAAACCACGATAGTCGCCATCAACGCACGAGGCGACGCGCTCATAACCTTCAATTTGCAGCTCAGTAATTTTCACGATGTTCGCCAAAGGTAACGATACGCTATGAACCGGGAACTGGTTCCAAAGTCACCATTTTTGCCGCCAACTCCTTCAAGATCTTAGCGCACACGACCGCAGTCATGCCCGCCGGGTCCATCTCTGGATTGAACTCGACAATATCGGCGCCGATGACAGGCGCTTCGATTGACTGAATTGTCTGAATAACCTGCCGCGTGGTCAGTCCGCCCGGTTCCCGATGCACCACGCCCGGAGCAAATGCCGGATCGAGCGCATCCAGGTCCACTGAAACATACACCGGGGTGTCGAATCGCAGCCCCAGGTCACCCTTAAAGTCTTTCATCTCGATCACTTCCACGCCGAATCTCTCAGCCTGTTGTCGTTGATGTGCGTTCATCGCACGAATCCCGACCTGCACCAGCCGCTGCGCGAGTTTCGCTTCCATGATGCGCGCGAACGGGCTGGCATGCGAGAAAGGATTGCCGCGAAAATCGTGATAGAGATCGGGATGCGCGTCGAAATGCAGGATGGCAAGCGATGAATACTCCCGCGCGATGGCAGTGACAATCGGAAAAGTGATCGAGTGATCGCCACCCAATGCCAGCGGACGCCGGCCCTGGGCCAGCAGAGAGCTGACAGCGTCTTTGATCTGTCCCGGAGAAGCAGGAGAGATATCGCCGGCGTCGTGCAGGATTCCTTCGCTGCCCAGATCGATTCCGCTTTCGCTCCACAGGTTCCGCGCATCGGAAAATAGAGCTTCGCGGATCAAGGGCGGCGCTTTAGCAGCGCCGCGCATGAAAGAAGAGTTTTCGTCAGTACAGAACCCGATCAGCGCAACTGCTCGGGGCTTTTCCAGGTGATTAGAGGGGAGTTTGGCTCTGTCGCCCGCTAAAGCGGGCTCTGGATCATGTGGGGACTTGATCCCCGGGTTACGCTCGCTTCGCTCGCTCACCCGGGGCTAAATTCTGTTGCCGCTCCGCGGCTCATTGTGCTGTTCACTGCAACTCATGCGAAGGTCGCGCAGAACATCCTCATGCAGTGAGATTGCTTCGCGAACATTGGCCAAAGCCTCTTCCCGCGTTTTCCCTTGGCTTACACAACCGGGAAGGCTCGGCACCTCCACCACGACGTAACCGTCTTCGCCAGGATATAAAACAACTCTTCTGGTCATCGCTGAGATTTTATCACGACTATCGCTTCATCACCGGCAGAACAACTCGCGACGGATACTGCACAGTGTGATAGACACGCTGCGTAGCTTTCTGAAAGTCTGCGTCTCTGCCGAGCTTGTAATTCGCCATGAACTTTTGCGGGTTGCGCGCGACCAGCGGAAACCAGGTGCTCTGGATCTGCACCATGATGCGGTGGCCCTTCTTGAACGTGTGCACGACGCCCGGCATGACGTAAGAAAGTTTTGTTGGCCGGTTTGCTATCAGTGGCGCCGGCGTCTCGAAGCTGTTGCGAAAGCGCGCCGGCATAGGCTCGCCGCGCAAAAGCATTTGATAGCCGCCGGGCTGGAAAACCGACCAGGCGGAATTCTCCGGCGGTTTGACTCGTTCCGGATCGCCATTGGGCAATTTCTTTCCAGTTTCAGGAAACCGATAGTCGTCAGGGAACACGTCAATCAGCTTCACGATGAAATCCGAGTCGGTGCCGCTGGATGAAATGAAGATTTCGGGCTTGATGTTGCCCGCGACAGTAATGTCTTCTTTCAGAGGCTCAGTTTGATAAACGAGCACATCAGGCCGCATGGCCGCGAACCGCTGATCTTCCGTCATGAAGTCCGCCGGATAGCTGCGGGTGATCTTCTGCGTGTACGGCACGGGATTCCACGGATCGCTGACGTATTCATCGTGAACCTTCGTACCATCCGGCGGCCGTTTGCCGGTAGCGCCGTCGCCAAACTTCAACTGGCCGTTATCGAGCAGGTAGATGGGCGTGTCAATCGAACTCGTTGGTGACCAGTCACCAAACTCGCGCCAGTCGTACGAGCCGGTGTCAAAGCCATTTACTTCTTTGATCTGGGCGATACTTCCCTTGTCTTTCAAAAAGTAATTGAAGAAGGGCAGTTCGTAGGTGGCGCGATAGTGCACGCCGGTTTTACTGCCGAAGTACGCCGTGCCCAACCAATCACCATCCGAGCGGGACCAGCCGCCATGAAACCACGGCCCCATTACCAGCACGTTATAAATTCCGGGGTTCTGTTTTTCGATGTGACGATAGGTTTCGAGCGCGCCGTACAAATCTTCGTTGTCGTACCAGCCGCCGACCGTCATCACCGCGGCGCGAATGTTCTTTAAATTGGGCAGGATGTTTCGCTCTTTCCAAAACTGGTCATAGTTGGGATGCAAGAGCAACTGATCCCAGAACTTCGATCGAAAGCCCAGTTTCTGCCAAAACAGATCGCCGGATTTTCCGAGCCCACCCATTTCGAGAAAGAATTTGTAGCCGTCCGTCGTGCCCCATGGATATGGCTTAACGTAATCGTTCGATCCCGTCGGCGACGGGCGCACCTGGCCCATGTATGCAAAGAAGCCGAAGTTCTGCGCCAGAAACAGCGCGCCGTTGTGATTGGTGTCGTCGCCGTGGAACCAATCTCCAATTGGCGCCTGTGGCGAGATTGCTTTGACGGCCGGATGCCCATCGATGCCCGTCATCGAAGTGTAGAAACCCGGATAAGAGATTCCCCAAACGCCAACCCGGCCGTTGTTGTTCGGCACATTCTTGATTAGCCACTCGACCGTGTCATATGCGTCCGTGGTCTCATCAAACTGTTTGCCGGTCTTATTGTGAATATAAGGCCGCACATCTTCGTAATCGCCTTCACTCATGTACCGGCCGCGCACGTCCTGATAAACAAAGATGTAGCCTTCGCGCGCGAACAGCTCGCTTGGTCCAAGCAAGCTCTTGAACTCTTTCGGTCCGTACGGCGCAACACTGTACGGCGTGCGATCGAACATGATCGGATACTTCTTATCTTTGTCTTTCGGCTCGTAAATAATTGCGAACAGCTTCACACCGTCGCGCATCGGAATGTAGACCTCGCGCTTGGTGTAGTGATCTTTAATGTAGTCGGCTAGTTCGCGCTGTTCCTTTGTCAGGTCGGCCTGCGCAAGTGCCGCGACGGCAGCCAAAGTAATCAGCAGAGCAGCAAGAACGAAAGTTGACGCACGTTTCAGCCTCATAACGGACCTCAATCAGACGGAATTATCAGCGGGTTTCGACGCGATTGTAATCAGGATTGACTCCCGCACCAAACGCCGTAGTGCTGCGGCGCGCCGAAAATCCAGGGAATGAACCTTAACGCGCCCGGTGCCCGGCAGGCTGTACGTGTCTCGTACGTTGCTGCCGCCGCGCTTGTCTAGTTCTCAAGCACAGAGCGCTTTTGCTCAGGCTTGTTTCATCTCCCGGGCAGCAAAATGCCAAGTCTTCACACGGTTTGTGACAGATCGGCAAGCGGCCTTTGATTTGCAGCTACATTTGCGGACTTATCTAAAATACTGGGAGGAAGAAATGAATAACGAACAACTGAACGAGCTTTTATATCAGGGGTTGGAGACTGAACTCGGCGGCGTTCAGGTTTACACCACCGCGTTGAAATGTGTGCAAAACGAGGAACTGAAAGAAGAGTGGGAAAAGTATCTCGAACAAACGCAAAATCATGTGCAAGTAATGCAGGACGTGTTTACAGAGTTGGGACTAGATCCTGAGACGGAAACACCGGGTCGACAGGTCGTGCGTCACCACGGCGAGTCGTTAGTTAAGGCGATGGAAATGGCCTTGGAAAATGACAAGCCGGAAGCCGCCGAACTAGTGGCCGCCGAATGTATCGTCATGGCCGAAACCAAAGATCACCAGAACTGGGAACTGATCGGCGAAGCGGCCAAGAAAGCCAAGGCCGATGTCGCTAAGGTTTTGAAGGCGGCGCATGAAGAAGTCGAAGAGGAAGAGGACGAGCACCTCTATCACACGAAGGGCTGGGCCCGCGAGCTTTGGATCAAATCGCTCGGCATGAAAGCGGTGCTACCGCCACCGGAAGAAGAGAAGAAAGTTAAGACCGCAATCGGTGCAGCGCGGGCACAACAGGCACGCACAGATATGCTTTAGAATCGTGCCGTTGGCACGAAATGTCTATAAAGCTCGTCAACCATGACGAAAAAATCGCGCTCGGTGAAAAGCTTCTGCGTTTCACTGAGCGCGATAAGTATTTATGCGAGCTTGTCCCTAAACATTCCGCCGCTACGCGGCTTTTCGGCTCAGAGAGTTAAAAAGGCGGGCTAACGGCCGCCCGAAGCGGGCATGATGCCCGCGCTCCCAGAGCGGGCAGTAACGCTCCTCTGAATAACCAAAGACACTCGCTTCCTTACGGCGCTTCGTAAATCAGCACGTGCTTTCGTTTGCCCTGGCCGAATAGGAGCCCGCCCAGCGCTCCGAATCCGGTGCCAAACACGACGCCAACGATGGTGTAAACATAGCCATCGTCGCTCGCCGAATTGGCCTTCGCTCCGCCGATGGCCGCGCCCGTCCCCGCTCCAATGGCTGCGCCAATCGCCGCATATTTCGCTTTTTCGGCCTTGCGCTGCAAGTGATGCACTTGCGCGATACTGTCTTTGGTAATCACCTGCTGCCGGCCCTTGCGAATAATGGTCAACTCAGAGTCATTCGCGCTCGAGAATTTCCCGCTGACTTTCTTACCGTCTTTAAGCTTTATGGAAAGGCTTTCATCGATGCCCACTGATTGAACGTTCGTCCAGTCGCCGCGTGACTGCTGCGCGAATGCAGCCGGGGTCATGGTTGACATCAGCAGAAAGGCGGCGATGAGCCCCGTGAATATTGGGTTTGGTCTCTTCATTGATTCCCTCGGTTTTCAGTTTGCTATTGCTACACGAGGTGTTGGCAAACGTGGGGCCGTCGAAAACTCGCGCTGAAAGAAATATGCGGCGGTCGCCGCCGCAGCATTTCAATCACACTCGGCGCACGCCGGTAGCGGGGAATTCCCCGCCGACTTGTTTAGTTCAAATTGGCCAGCAGGGTCAGAGCCCGACTAGTCCAGCGGCACGTAAATCGGGTTCATCATGATGAACGTGCACATGTTGTCTTTGGAAATGCATGAGAGGGTGCCGCGGCGGATTATCTTTGTCATCTTGTCGTCAGGGAAAACAAGGCCAAAGTTCGCTGCTTTCAAAAGGCCTGCCAGGGGTCGAAGCTTTTCGTCACCGGAAATGAACTTTACATCGGCGACCTGCGCGTTTCGATTCGGGCCGGGCACCAGTGCCACAAAAAACCGGGCTTCAGTGGTGCCCTTGACGTTGATGTTCGCGGAACCGAGTTTGAGAGTGCGCGACTCGGACCGGGCCATGTTTTCCTCGACCATCAGGTCGGCCGCTTTCGACTTGCCCGCCAATCTCTCTAAACTCTCCTGCGACTCAGGAACAGTGCGCATGCCGATGGAAGCTCGCGCATAAACGCGCATCGCTTCAGCCAACTTCCCGCGCTTTTCGAGTATATGCCCCAGGTGATAACCAACTTCACCATCTTCGGCCAGTCGCCATGCCGCAGTAATGTACGGCTCGGCAGCATCGATATCGCCCTTCTGATACAGGACCCAGCCCAGGGTGTCCCACGTTGCGCCAAGCAGATACACATTGTGCAGGTCGTTGTCCGTCAGGCGGTTTAATTCGACGTTTCGCAAATCGTTGGCCACCTCGCTCATAGCGGATTCGGCGTATTGCTGGGCCTTGTCCAAATGCACTTTGCTGAGCGCCAGATAATAGGCGACGCCGTTCCACGTGTCCGGCCCCGGCGCTAATCTGACAGCGCGCTCAAACGCTGCCATGGCCTTTTCAGCCTGATTCAGATTGAGGTAAGCGCGTCCGAGGCTGACCTGATAGTTGGCCTCGTCATCGGGATTCAACGAGATCGCCTGTTCCAGCTCCGGGACCGCGTCTTTGTATTTGCGCCAGTCGACCAGCATCAGGCCGAGGTTGCCGTGCGCATACTTGTCGAGTGGGGTTATTTCAATCTGCTTGCGAAACGCGGCCGCCGCGTCTTCGTACTTTTGCTGTTGCCAAAGAGCGTTTCCCATGACGCCATGCGCGAAATCATCGAATGGATTGATTTTGGTCTGCTCACGCAAAATCGTGACTGCTTCATCAAACTTTTGCTGACTGATTAGCACCGGCGCCAGATTGCGCCGCACGGTTTTGTGCTTCGGATCCTTTTCCAGCACCCGCTTGAACAACTGTTCAGCGAGCGGATAATTCTGGCTGTCGGCGGCCGCCTCTGCCGCCTCCAATAGTTCTTCCGTCTTTGCAGATTCAGGAATAGTCGGCGCCGCCGCGACGTCTGTTTCCAACGCGACAGTCTGTTCTTCGTCTGCACGCGTCGCCGAAATGAACGCGATGTAGTCCATGGTTCGATCAGCAGGTAATTCACGTTTGCGCAGATTGAGAGTGCGCTCGACCGTTAAAACATTGCCTTCGAGTTTGTAAGTGGACTTGTAATTCGCGTAATCGCGCGTCAACGTCACCGGCACCGGCAACCGCGCCTGATATTTCGCGGGTAATGTGAGCTTCAAGCGGTACGCGATGTCTATCGGCACGCCGATCTGAATCGGTTTCGAGCCCTCCTGTTTGTCGGCATCGACCTGAACGGCATTCAACGAAGGCAGCGGAATGCTGAGCTTCGCCTTCTTGCTGGACCAGTCAAGAAAGTCGCTGTAGCTAAAGTCGTATTCGATCTCGAGTGGTTTGTCCGTCGCGGTAATGTCCCTGGGTTTGATGTCAGTAATCTCCGCACCGCGTATACCCGCGGTCAGAGCCAGAATGTAACCCAGCCGCTTCCACTCGTTCTGCGGCGTGCGCCGAAACATCTGACGGAAATACATCTCAGAGTCGCTGCGCAGCGTCAACCGCGCGTGGCCGCTTAGTTTCCCCAACTCGCTTACTTCGCCGGTGATCTCGACGGCATCGCTGGAAACGAAAGGCGGCTCGGCCGGCGTTGACTCCAGACGGGCGCCGCCCTCCGCGGGTATAACCAACGCTTTCTTGTCGCGTAATTGCGGTGACAGTAATCGAAATGGCGCGACTTCCGCGGTGGTGTCCGCCCACAGTGTTTCGTTTCCCAGGGGGATCGCGCTGATGACATGGTCGAATTGGCCGGGCGATGGCACGTCCGGATCGATCTTTCGTGAAGAATTCATCAAAGCCGGATACGCCCGCAGGCCGGCCGCGATCAGCATCGAAGCCAGCAAAGTGTGTTTATCTTTGCAGTCGCCATACTGGTTGGCGAGCACTTCAGTTGCCGGATGCGGCTGATAACGACCCTGCCCAAGCGACAAACTGACGTAGCGAAAGTTTTTGGCGACAAACTCGTAGAGCGCTTCGATCTTCTCCTGGTCTGTCTTACGGTCCCGAATCAGCTCGGCAACTTTGGCGCGAATTTTTTCGTCAGGCGTAGTCCGATCGCGTTCGAGCCCGGCATACCACTGGCCGACTTCCTCCCAGCTCTTGAAAGTGGTCATTTGAACCATCGGTGGCTTGGGATCTTCCAGCTCTTCTTTTCGCCGGCGTGCGGCTTCCTTGTCGTCGGCCTTCTCATCCGCACGTTTAAGCACGCTGTGCCTCCACGTATAGACGCGCCTTGCTTCCTGCTCTTTAATCGCGGGGTCCAATCCCTTTTCAGTCTTCAGTGTGACCGCGCTGTCCACCGGCACATTCACTTCCAATTGTTCGTCGAGCAGAATCACATCGCGCTTGATAAAGTCGTGATTAAGCCAAAAATGATTTGCTGCCAGCGCGGTATGCAATTTCCAGACGGCGTGATATTCGAGCGTATCGCCGGGCCGCAGGCCCGGAACCGTCACATGTTTTTGACGCACGTCAGTGTAGACCGGCGCCTCGCGCGATATTGGCGCCGTCAGATCCTGTACGTCACTCGCCGACGCCGTCACGATCGTGCCGTTGGGTTTCTTTACGCGGATGTAGTTAAAGTCGAGCTTCTCGTTGGCGGAGATATACGGGAACACTAGTTGTCCAAAGTGACCCAGCGCAGCTTCGCTCTGCACTTTCACGCGCACAATCAATTCGTGCTGGCCCGTGCCGTCCTTTTCAAAACGGTAGGCCGTCTTCATGAACTCGACAACTAAAGCTTCCTGTGAGTAGTCCGGCGCTTTCTCGATCTGTGGAGTTGGCTGGGGCGAAGCTGAGGAAGGTCTTGACGGCTGCCGCTGGGGCTGCGCCG
Source organism: Pyrinomonadaceae bacterium (assembly GCA_036374695.1). Taxonomy (GTDB): domain Bacteria; phylum Acidobacteriota; class Blastocatellia; order Pyrinomonadales; family Pyrinomonadaceae; genus UBA11740. Next base: position 2,751 of record DASUTF010000168.1, on the reverse strand, counting down.
TTAATGCCGGGCTAAGCAGCGTGCACAGAAAACAGACAACGACCGCCTTCAATGCCGTCGGATGGGGGGAACGCATGAGTTATTCTCCTTGTAAGGACTGTCGGGGGGTACAACAGCAGACAGTGTAACGGCAGGCACCGCGCGCTGCAAAGCGTATTTGCCACAGCGCCCTTTTGTGTTTACCCGCGCCAGCCCCGGACGCAGGTTAAATCTCAAGCGAAGGGTTGCTCCCGCCGAATTTTAACGATAAGCTTTGCCGCTTGTTGAGCCCCTGACGCTCTCTAAGTGTCCCTCAATAATGGCTCAGCATTCGCCCTGGAGGTTTTCGCGTAACTTGTCCCCAGCCCAGCCGATCGTCACCGCTGGCCTGCGGCCTGACCTTTTTTCACAAGTTGGAACGCGGTCTTTAAGCCGGTTGCTGCTCGCGGCCATGCTCAGCATGTTCGTCCTCGCCGGCCTGGGCTTTCGCACGGCTGGATTGAGCAAAGAGGCTCTGAGCGAAGACGAACTCAACAAGCTGAACGCCGTCACCGAATATCGAGCCAAAGGACTGACTGCCGCCAATAGCGAACATCCATTGCTGATGAAGGCGGCGCTGACCGTCAGCGTCATCGCGTGCGAGCGATGGAACGCGCTTGTCGCCTCGAATCCCGCCCTGAACATTCCGGTTGAAACGGCTTTGCGCATCCCGGGCACCATCCTCGGGGCGCTCTCCGCTGTGCTCATTTTTTTGATCGCGATGGAGTTGTTCGGGCTCGAAGTGGGCCTAATTTCGGCGGCTCTCTGGTCATTCGATCCCCTGACGATCAGTTTCAATCGCATCGCCAAGGAAGACACCTTCGTAGTGTTTTTCTTTTTGCTGATGAACGTGTTTTGGCTGCGCGGACAACGGGTCGCGGAAAGCCAGCCCCATCGAAATCCCAATCGCTTGTATTGGGCCGCGGCCGCGAGTTTCGGCGCGATGATGGCTTCAAAGTATGTGCCGCAGTTGTTCGCTATTCCGGTCGCTTATTACTACGTGTTCCAGGGGATGACGCCGACGCGTTGGCGTTTGGGCAAGAAAAAGTGGCTGAAGTTCTTTCTGGTGATGGGCGTCGCGTTTCTGCTTTGCAATCCGACAATTGTGCTGCCCGACACGTGGCGGACCATCGCGAAGTTCGCCGGTTCCAGGATGATGGGCCACGACAGCTATGAGTTTATGGGCCGGCTGTATCCCCATCGCGCGTTTGATTGGCTGCGTGGCGAGCCCTGGTACTTCTATTTTGTTCTCTTGGGAGTGAAGCTCCCCATCGCGGCGCTGATCGCGTTCGCGGGCGGCGTTGTCATCCTGTTCCGGCGCGCGACCGGTGATGGGCGATACCTCCTGCTGTTTTGGCTGTTTTTCTGGGGACTGACGTTCACGTTCACCGGCGGAAAATTTACCCGATACGCAACCTCTTTGATGCCGGCGGTAATCATTACGGCGGCGATCGCGATTCAGTTTGCCGGACGAAAGTTTGGAAAAGTGTTGACGCGAATCTTCGATCAATCGGCCATCTCGGTCTATGCGCGTGCAGCCTTCGTGTCCCTGGTAATCATTTCGACGATGTGGTCGGCCGCCAGCGCGACGCCGCATTTTCGGCTCTACATGAATTCGCTGACGGGCGGCGCACTTGCCGGCGCGTACTTTCCGCAGGATGAGTTTTACGACGCGTATATGTTCGATGCGATGAAAGAGATCGCGCCGCGCGCACAACCAGGTGCGCGGGTAGGCACTGAGATTCCGTCACTCGCTGATTATTACGCGAAGCGAGCCGGCCGCACTGATCTCTCGTGCACAGAGTTCTTTCCACCGTCGGAACTCGAGAAGTTCGTGGTTGGAGACTTTCTTATCGACGCTCGCGGGCGGACATATTACAGTAATCAGGCGATGCTTCAACGTTTGCGCCAGGCCAGCAAGCCGGCGTTCACTATCTCTGTCGGAGACATTCCCGCGGCGGATGTGTATGTTTTGGACCCCGCCTCGTTGAAAGCGTTACGCGGCGAGTAACCACAGAGGTGCGGCCGGCAGATGAAGGCGGATCGACGCAGAACAAATACCTGCGTGTTTTGTTTTCATATGTGCGTCCATCTGCGTTAATCTGCGGCTGAATTTATGCCTTCACTTGAAGAAATCCTCGCCAGGTCAATTCCCGAACTGAAGCAACGTTACGTCGATCGCGCGCGGCCCGTGCCGAAAGGTCTGATCGAAGCGCTCGAGTGCGATTCGCGCCAGGGCGCGCATCAGGTAGCGAAGCAGATTCGCGAGCGTTGGCGAAAGAACCGCGCCGAGGGACAGAGGTTGCACAATCTGCTGCGGTTTGAAATCGACTTATGGGGACAGGGATTCAATTTCATCGCCGGAGTTGATGAAGCCGGCATGGCGCCGCTCGCGGGACCCGTGATTGCCGGCGCAGTGATTCTGCCGAAGCATTACAAGCTAAAACGACTGAACGACTCGAAGCAGATTCTGGACGAGTCAGTCCGCGCTGAACTTGCCGAGCAAATCAAGCAAGACGCAATCGTCTGGGCAGTTGGTCGCGCTGAAGTTGAAGAGATCGACACGCTGAACATCTATCACGCCGGCCTTTTGGCAATGCGCCGCGCCGTTGAAGGCCTCAGTTCCCAACCGGATTTTGTTTTGGTTGATGCGCGGCGCATTCCGCATTGTCAGACACCGCAGCGCGGCATCATCAAAGGCGACACGTTGTCCGCCAGCATCGCCGCCGCGTC
>DASUTF010000167.1:0-11769 GCA_036374695.1 Pyrinomonadaceae bacterium | reverse complement strand
AACTAAGTATTATGCCCAACGGTTGGGCATAAGCATCGGTTTGGGCGGATTATACCTCGTCTATTGGACTGTGCGGGCCTTTTCCTCCTCGATTCAGCACGTGCGCGCGGCAGCTTACTCGGCCGCTAGGGCGCCACGGGTGCGCGCGGCAGCTCGATGGTGAATTGTGTTCCTTCACCGATTCGCGAGGTGACGCTGACTTCACCGCCATGTGCTTTCGCCAGGTGCTTCACGATGGCCAGGCCAAGTCCGGTGCCGCCTAAATCTCGTGAACGCGCACGGTCAACGCGATAGAAACGTTCGAACAGACGATCCAGGTGTTGCGGCGAGATTCCTTCACCCGTATCCGTAACCGAAATTCGATCACCGCCATTTCGCTCGTGCTCAATCGTGACGGTGCCGCCTTCGCGATTGAATTTGATCGCGTTATCGATGAGGTTCGTCAGCATCTGCACCAACCTATGAGGATCGGCCGTGACCTGTGCGCTCGCCGGCACCAGATTACGCAGGGCGACAGTGCGTTCGGCCGCGGCCATCGCCAGCGTGCTCATCACGTCATCGACCAGTGATTTGAGTTGCACGGTCTCCGGGTTCACGCTGACGCTGCCACCCTCGATCGCGCCCAGTTCCAGCAGATCATGAATCAGCCGCTCCATTCGTGTGGCGTTCTTTTGAATGATCGAGAGAAAGCGCCGTCTGTTCTCGGCGTTTTCCACGGCGCCGGTTTCCAGAGTTTCAGCCGAGGCCAGAATCGAAGTGAGCGGTGTGCGCAGTTCGTGCGAGACGTTGGCAAGAAACTCCTGTCGCACAATTTCCAGACGATCCAGCCGCGTGACATCGAAAAGCACGCCAACCGCGCCGGCGATGCTGCCGTTGCCGCCCGCGTGAAAAGGAACGACGCGCAGATCGAACACCCGGCGTCCGCTGTCATAGGTTTCGACTTTGACTCCGTCGCGATGCTGGCCTTTGAGCGCATCGAGGAAGGCATCATAGATGGCCGGGTTTCGCGTCAGTTCCGTAAGCCGCCGCGCTTCGATTGGCCCCGTCTCAGAGAGCACATCGCGCGCCGCTTTGTTTGAAGCTACCACACGCATATCCGTGTCGATCACCAACAAACCTTCGCGCATTTCGTCGAGGGCAACATCGAGCAGCTTTGGCGCGAGTTCCTCTACGCCTTCATTCGATTCGCGGGTCAATTGATTCGATCGAGTGTCGCGCTGCAAGGTGAGCCCGATTAACGCGGCTATGACCAGCGTTAATCCGGCCACCGTGGTCCACAGGGGCAGCGCAAAAACGACCGCGCCGAGTAACAACGCCGCGGCGATCGCCGCCAAAATCAAAACCGGCACGCGCGTCATCGAATTATCCAGGAGGCGTTGGCGAACTTTGGGCACAACCGACAAACCGGTAGCCAACGCCGACAACTGTCTCGATGCAATCGCCGCAGCCACCGAGTTTTTGTCTGAGGCGTCGAATGTGCACGTCCAAGGTGCGCGCGTCGCCGTAATAGCTGTAACCCCAGACCTGGTCGAGCAGTTGCTGCCGGGTAACTACGCGGCCGCGCTTTTTCGCGAGTGCGCAGAGCAACGAGAACTCTTTGTTGGTGAGTTTGATTACGACATGATCGCACGCTGCGCGCACATCGTCAAAATCGATCATCAGCCGACCGTCATCGTAGATTTCTGCCGGGCCTTCGTCCGCGCGTCGCAGCACCGCGCGGACGCGCGCCAAAAGCTCGCGGACGGAAAAAGGCTTGGCGATGTAGTCATCGGCGCCGAGATCGAGGCCGGCGACGCGGTCAGTCTCAGACGCTTTTGCCGTCAGCATGATGATCGGCGTGCGCCGCGTCTGATCTTCGCGACGCAGACGACGGCACAAGTCCATGCCGTTCATTCCGGGCAACATCAGATCGAGAATGATTACGGAGGGCGAGCTGTGCGGGTCAAGGGCGAGTGAAAGGCCTTCTTCGCCCGTCAGTGCTATCCGTGTAGCAAAACCCTCGGAGGCAAGGTTGTAACGAACAGTCTCGGCGATGTCCGGGTCGTCTTCAATAATTAGAGCCCGTTTTGCCATTAGTTCAAGCAGTTTCCAGCTTGTCGCGTTGGTGTTTGATGATCGCAGCTTCCGCCATATAGACCGTCAGCTCGCTGATATCAGTGACGTAATCGCCGATTCGTTCCAGGTGCTTCGCCACCAGCAGCAGTCGCGCGCTGCGGGTGGCCGTATTGGGCGAAGTAACCATCATCCCGATGAGTTCGCTGAAAATCTCGTTGTAGAGATTGTTGATCTCGGCATCTCGCAGAATGGTTTTGCGGGCCGCGGCCGCATCGGATTTAGTAAACGCGTCGAGGGCCTCGGCCAGCATTGATGAGGCAATCTCGCCCATCCGGGCGATGCGCTGAGCGTTCTTAACTTCCGGCTCATCAGCCAAATCGATTGCCGTGCGAGCAACGTTGCAAGCGTGGTCGGCGATCCGCTCGAGCAGCGGCGCGATCTTCGTCACCGACATCACGAATCTAAGATCTCGCGCGGCGGGCTGGCGCAGCACAAAAATATCGATGCACTGCCGGTCGACTTCTACCTCCAGCTCGTCGACGACATCGTCGTGCTCCAGGACTTCGCGCGCCGCGGCCGGGTCACGTTCGGAAAGCGCGTGCATCGCCCGCCGCAGAGCGGCCTCTGACTCGCCGCCAAGCCGCAACACCGTGTCGCGCAGTCTTTCCAGTTCCTCGTCGAGATGTCTGTGAACTTTCATCTTCAACCAAAGCGTCCGGTGATGTAATCCTCGGTGGTTTTCTCATCAGGCGCGGTAAACATCTTTTCTGTCGTGTTCAACTCGATCAACTTGCCGAGCAGAAAGAAGGCGGTGAAATCCGACACGCGCGCCGCCTGCTGCATGTTGTGCGTCACGATTGCGATTGTGTATTGCTTTTTCAAAACGAAAATCAGCTCTTCGATCTTTGAAGTGGCGATCGGATCGAGGGCTGAGGCCGGTTCGTCCATCAGGATGACTTCCGGGCGAATCGCCAAAGCCCGCGCGATGCAAAGCCGCTGCTGCTGGCCTCCGGAAAGGCCGAGTGCCGACGACTTTAGACGATCCTTCACCTCCGACCAAAGCGCCGCGTCAGTCAACGCTTGTTCGACGCGTTCTTCCAAGTGTCTGCGGTTAGTGGTCAAACGGTTAATCCGCAGGCCATAGGCGACATTGTCGAAGATCGACTTCGGAAAAGGATTTGATTTTTGAAACACCATGCCGACCTTGCGCCGCAGATCCACCACGTCGGCCCCGGGCGCGTAGATATTCTCGCCATCAATCAGCACTTCGCCTGCGACGCGCGTTCCCGGGATGACATCATTCATGCGATTCAGGGTGCGCAGGAAAGTCGTCTTGCCACAGCCCGAGGGACCGATGAACGCGGTCACCATTCGTTCCGGCAATTCCATCGAAATGTTATGCAGCGCCTGGTGGCGGCCGTAGTGGAAGTTCAGATCCTTAACGACAATTTTCGGCTCTAAAGGCGCAGAAGCGGCGGGGTTCCGAATGTCGAATTGTGGTGTTGTCTTGAGTGTGGCTGCCAAAATGCCGCTCCTAAAACTTCTTGCGCGTGAAAAACCTCACCGTCATGTTAATGACCAGAATCAGGGTCATCAATACCAGCGTCGCCGCCCATGCCTGCGCGTGCCATTCGTCGTACGGTGAAATCGCGTAATTGTAAATCTGGACTGTCAAAGAGGCGATTGGTTCGTCAAGCCCGCTGGGAAAGAATCGGCTGCCGAACGCCGTGAATAAAAGCGGCGCCGTCTCTCCGGAGATGCGCGCGATCGCCAGCATTGCGCCGGTGGCGATCCCAGACGCCGCGGCCGGAATCACAACGCCAAGGGTGACGCGCCATTGGGGCGCTCCCAGCGCCAAAGCTCCCTCGCGCAAACTGTGCGGGACCAATCGGATCATTTCTTCAGTCGTTCGCGCGACAATTGGAATCATGATCATCGCGAGGGCAATGCCGCCCGCGTACGCTGAAAAGTGCTTTGCGCGCAGCACGATGACGGCATAGACGAAAACGCCGGTAACGATCGATGGAATACCGGTCAGCGTGTCAACGAAAAATCGCACCACTGACGAAAACCAGCCGCGGCCAACTTCGGACAGGTAAACACCCGTGGCAATACCGAGTGGAATACCGGCCAGGCATGCCAGCCCCAACAAGACAGCCGAACCCACAATCGCGTTGCCGATGCCGCCGCCTTCGCCGACGGGTTTTGGTGTTTCGACGAGAAACGCAAGAGTCAGCGAAGTGATGCCGCGTCGCGCGATGTACCAGAGAATGATCGCGAGCACGCCGACGGCGAGAATCGTGCACAACGCCGTCAGTCCGGTCATGATTGCGCTGATTGTGCGACGTGTTCTATCGGATCGCGAAAGTCTCATCAGAATTATGCTGCCAGTCCCGCCCCGGCGTTCGCGCGCGTCACGCGCCACACCAGCACGCGTGCTACTGCGTTAACCACAAACGTAACGAGAAACAGAATTAATCCGAGTTCAATCAAAGAACTCAGGTAAATATCCGCCGTGGCTTCCGTGAATTCGTTGGCGATGACGGACGCCAGCGTGTACGAAGGTTGAAATAGCGAGAAGCTTATCTCCGGCCGATTTCCGATGACCATCGTGACGGCCATCGTCTCGCCAATCGCCCGGCCCAAGCCGAGGATGATCGCGCCCGCGATGCCCGGCGCGCCATTAATCAAAACCACCTGTATCGTTTCCCATTTCGTCGCGCCCAGCGCGAGGGCTGCCTCTCGCTGCGTATTCGGAACCGCGGCCAGCACATCCCGGACAACTGCCGAGATAATCGGGGTGATCATGATCGCGAGAATGACTCCGCCGGTCAGCAAACCAATTCCCGTGATCGGTCCGCGAAACAGCGGCAGCGCTCCAAACCAGCGCGCGAGGGCCGGTTCAACGTAAACGCGCAGAAACGGGGCGAGGACGAAGATTCCCCAGAGCCCGTAGACAACTGATGGGATGGCCGCCAGCAGTTCAACCAGAAACGTCACGGGCCGGGCCAGCATCGGCGGCGCTTGCTCAACCAGAAAGATTGCCACTCCCAGCGAGAGAGGCACGCTAATCACGAGAGCGATCAAAGACGACGCCAGCGTTCCATAGATGAACGGCAGGGCGCCGAATACTTCCTGCGGAGGATTCCAATCGCGGCCGGTTATGAACCCAAGCCCAAATTGCCGGATGGAAAGCGTCGAATGTGACGCGAGCGCCAGGATCATCCCGACGACCATTAGCAGCACCAAAGCGGCCACCGACAACATGAGCAGCCGAAAAACGGCGTCGCCGACGTTGCCGGTCGGCGACAGTGCTTTGCGCATTCGATCCAAGAACGATCGTTGCGGTATTCCCTCTCCCTCTGGGAGAGGGTCAGGGTTTACGGGTGACTGCTGATTGACTTCTGGTTCTTTCATGATTGATTCAACCAGCATCTGCGCCAACGCCGAAGGCGTTCGCAAATTCCCAGCCCAGGGCAACGCCCTGGGACAGATTCCGGCGCTCGTTGCGAGAACTCTGAAAGAGTTCGCGAATGGGAATCGACAGGCTCAATTCTCTTCGGTTCGTGGCAACACAACCCTTTCAGGGTTGCATCTCTGACTTAATCCTTTTCCCCAGGGTAGCGCGTTTACACGCGCAACCCTGGGCTGAAATTCACGAACGCCCTTGGCGTTATGGATCTCTCCCGCAGAGAAGAGGAACTCACCGCAGAGGCTTACCGCCCGCCGTGATTGAATTGATCTTCACCTCGACGCGTTTCACGATCTCAGCGGGCAAAGGCGCATAGAGCAGTTCCTTCGCAAAGTTCTCGCCGTCGTGAACTCCCCACCACAGGAAATCGACCAAAACTTTTCCTTTGGTCGCGTCCCTCTGTTCCTGATACACGAGGATGTAGCTGTAGCTGGAAATCGGATAGGCGGTCGGCCCTTCAGCGTCGGTGATCGAGACGCGCAAGTCTTCGGGCGTTTGCGCGACCGTGCCGGCGGCTGCCGACATGACAGCATCGATGCTGGGTTCGACGAAGTTGCCGGACTTGTTTTTGATCACGGCCACCGGCAGCTTGTTCTGCACCGCATACGCCAGCTCTACGTAGCCAATGGTGTTCGGCGTTTGCTTGACCTGGCCCGTCACGCCCTCGTTGCCTTTCGCGCCGATGCCGCCGATCCATTTTGGAGATTTGTTTGCGCCGACTTTGTCTCTCCACTCCGCACTGATTTTCGAAAGATAGTCTGTGAAGACGAACGAAGTGCCGCTGCCGTCGGATCGATGCACTGTGGAGATGTCAGCCGCCGGCAAATTCACATCGGCGTTGTCGGCCTTGATCCGCGCGTCGTTCCACTTGGTGATCTTGCCGAGAAAAATGTCGGCAATGACGTCGGGCGAGAACCGCAAGGGCCGGGTGGCTTCAGCCAGATTGTACGTCAACACCACGGCGCCCAGCACGGTGGGAATGTGAACGACGGGCCCGGGCATGCCCTTGAGTTCTTCCTCGGTCATCGGCGCATCCGACGCGCCAAAATCAACCGTCTGCGCCTGAAGCTGTTTGATCCCGCCGCCGGATCCGATCGATTGATAATCGATCTTCACGTTTGCATGCAGCTTGCCGTACTCGCTAATCCATTTTTGGTAGAGCGGATTCGGAAAGGTTGCCCCCGCGCCTTGCAGCTTAAGGTCGCCCCCGCCGCCCCCGCCGCTGCAAGCGACACCAGTCAAAGCAATCGCCGCGATCAGTACGAACACCAGACCGCGCAGTAATTGGCCAGAGAGAAACATGGACGACCTCCTGCGATGAGAGTTACGGAAAGCTCGATTTTGGGGAGCGGGTGTTACATCCGGCTTAACTGGACGTGAATTTGAGGTGAACAATCCTGCTTGGACAATGCGGAAAGCCTCCGCTATAGTCCGAATTTCAAATCCACAGGCGAGGGTCAAAACTGGATGGGAATCCTAAATCTCCTTCCGAGAGAAGAGCAGTATTTCGACCTCTTCAAGCAGATGACGCTGTACATCGTGCATGCGGCGCGCGAGCTCAAGCAGATGCTTGCGGATAAGCAGCCCAACTACAAGGAATATTCACAGCGCATCAAGCGGCTCGAGCACGCCTGCGACGAACTGACGCACACCATCTCAACCAAGCTGAACAAGTCTTTCATTACCCCGTTCGATCGCGAAGACATTTACCTGATGTCCACCGCGCTGGACGACATCGTGGACCTGATCGACGATGCCGCGCGCGCGATCATCATTTTCGATGTCACGGAAATTCGGGATTACGCGCACGACTTTGCCAACGTCCTGGAAAAAATGACCGAACAGCTTAGCGAGATTGTCGCGACGCTGCAAAAGCCAAAGAACATCACGCAGCGTTTGGTAGAGGTCCACCGGCTTGAGAATGACGGCGACGATATTTATCACGCCGCGATCGCTGAGCTGTTTCACGACGAAAAGGATCCGCTAACGGTTTTGAAGTGGAAGGAAATTTACGAAAAGATGGAAGCCGCCATCGATCGTTGTGAGAACGTCGCTAACATTATCGAAAGCGTAATTATCAAGCACACGTAAAGAAAACAATGATGAGTAATGAGTGATGGGTGATGAGTTGTACGCGATATAGTAACTCCCCATCCGCGTTGTATTACTCATAACTCAGTACTCATCACTCATCAGTTAGCCTATGACAGCCACCCTTGCTTTCGTAATCATCCTGGTCATCTTTGCGCTGATCTTCGATTACATCAACGGCTTCCACGATGCGGCTAACTCAATTGCGACGGTTGTTTCGACGCGAGTGCTGACGCCCGGCATGGCCGTGATATGGGCGGCGTTCTTTAACTTCATCGCCTTTGCCGTATTCGGAACGCGCGTCGCAAAGGCGATCGGCGACGGTGTGCGTCTCGATTTGATTGCGGCTGAGTGGCGGCTGTATGTCCTGCTGGCGGCGCTGATCGGGGCGATTGTCTGGAATCTGATCACCTGGTACCTGGGGTTGCCGACCTCCAGTTCGCACGCCTTGCTTGGCGGCTACGCCGGCGCAGGCATTGCGGCTTATGGCGGTGTGATCGGTTTGCTGAAAACCGAGGTCTGGCTGCGCGTGCTGATGTTCATCGTCTTGTCGCCAATGATTGGAATGTTGCTCGGCTTTGCGATGATGGTCATCGTTCATTGGGTCTTCAGGCGCGTGAGTCCATCCCGTGTCGATGGCATCTTCCGCAAGGGTCAGTTATTTTCAGCGGCAGCTTTTTCGCTGGGCCACGGCGGTAACGATGCGCAGAAGACTATGGGCATCATCACAGCGGTGCTCACCGCCGGAGGAATTGGCGGGCTGGCGTATGGACCAAAGGGAGCGCTACCCGAGATTCCACTTTGGGTCGTGCTCGCGGCTCATGCAGCCATCGGCCTCGGCACGCTTTCGGGCGGCTGGCGCATCGTGCATACGATGGGGTCGAAGATCACAAAGCTCAAACCGATCGGCGGATTTTGTGCTGAGACGGGCGCCGCCCTGACGCTCGCTTACGTAACTCTGACCGGCGTTCCGGTTTCGACGACGCACACCATCACCGGTGCAATCGTCGGGGTGGGAGCGACGCGGCGCTGGTCGGCGGTGAAGTGGGGCGTCGCCGGCCGCATCGTGTGGGCCTGGATCTTGACGATTCCGGCCGCCGCCTTGATCGCCGCGCTCTCATTCTGGTTAGTGCGGGCAATTCATCAATTGATTGGCTAGCTTCAGATGGTCTAAACGACTTCGGAATAGCTTTAAAGAGATGCACAGACGCAGCTTCTTAATCAGCGCGGCGGCAGGCGGATTGGCCTTTTCATTCGAAGGATTTTTGCGCCGAGCTGAAATGTTGCACTCGGAAAGCAACTTCACAAAATGGAAGGCCGCGGGCTATGGCGACCTCGTAGAAGTGGCGGCGAAAAATACGAGCGAAAAACTTCTGCTCTTGCCAAAAGGTTTTGAATACACCGTTCTCGGCCGGGCGGGAGAAATACTGAAAGACGGTCGCCAGACACCCAGGAGTCACGACGGCATGGCCGCATTTCGCCTGGGCGATGAGCTGCGCATCGTTCGCAACCATGAAGTCAACAACCGGAAGCCGCTCGACCACGCCGGGATCGGCAGTTCGAATCATTATGACGATCAAGCGGGCGGCGGCACTACGACTTTGGTCGTCAATCCGAAGACGAACGAACTTATCACTCACTTCGTTAGTCTGAGCGGAACTTTAATGAACTGCGCCGGCGGCGCGACGCCCTGGGGTACTTGGATTTCGTGCGAGGAGACGACGCGCGGAGAGACTCCCCATATCGATACGGATGGCTTGGAAGCCGGGGGGTTCAGAAAACCGCACGGTTATTGTTTTGAAGTTTCCGCTTCGGCAAACACAAACTTGCCGCCGGTGCCTCTGAAAGCGATGGGTAGATTCGCGCACGAGGCGGTGGCCGTGGACCGCCGTAGCGGTATCGTTTATTTAACCGAAGACTCCAAACCCTTCTGCGGGTTTTACCGGTTCTTGCCAAAGAAGCCGGGGCGTTTGGCTGAAGGCGGAAAGCTTGAAATTCTGGTGGTCAAGGACAAGCCAAATTACGACGCCCGAACCGGGCAAAAGGCAGGAGCAACCGTGGTCGCAACCTGGGTAGCGATTGACGACCCGGATCCGAAGTCAGCCGACGTGGACGAACAGTCGGTCTTCAAGCAAGGCGCCGCCAAAGGCGCTGCGCATTTTTCGAAACTCGAGGGCTGTTTGGCTGACGTGAATGGCAAGGTCTATTTCGTTTCGTCAAACGGCGGCGACGCCGAGGGCGGACAGATCTGGGTTTACGAACCAACCACGCGCGCTGAGGGTCGTCTAACCCTGCTGTTTGAATCGCCAAATCGAGAACTGCTCGACATGCCGGACAACATCTGCTTCCATCCTAAAAACAACCTTCTGTTTATGTGCGAGGATGGAAACTACACGGACGCCGGCAAACGCCCCTCGGACAACTATGTACGGATCCTAACGCCCGGTGGCAAGATCGCAGACTTCGCCAAAAACATCGCCCCCGGTTTTCAAATCGCCGAATTCGCGGGCGCGACTTTCAGTCCGGATGGGCAGAGCTTGTTCGTCAACATCCAACAAGCGGGCATGACTTTGGCGATCCGGGGTGATTGGAACAAATTTACCGGCTAAGTACCTTCGGCAAGTCGATTAATAATCGATCTTAAGACTGGTCCCGGGCCCACTTCATAGCCTGGCTCGCTCCCCCAATCTTCGAAAAATTCAGCCTGATTTAACCCGCCGTTTACGCCAGCGTAACGGCGAGGGTCTAACGTCTCTCCTTACTTCAAAGGTTCGTTTTGCTCAGCAGCCGGTGCACTGCACAGACTAACCAGACATTAGTCGGTCTACATCGGTTTGCTCTGTCAACTGCACTCAGCATGAAAAAGGAGATTCAATGCCACGCACTCAAGGTGTATTTAGATCAATGACGTCAGGTTTCGTCATCATAACGATACTTCTTTTAACCATGGCTGCCGCTTCGGGCCAGTCAGGCTCGAACGGTACTCTCAGCGGCGTGGTCCAAGATCCGAATGGCGCGCACATCAGCGGCGTGACCGTCACCGCCAAAAACATCGCGACCGGCGCGACCCGCACCGCGACCACTGCTGATGACGGACGATGGAGTTTGCCGGGACTCACAGTGGGCGCGTACGAAGTGACTTACCAAATGACGGGTTTTAAGAAGTTGGTCCGCATTGGCGTTGAAGTCGAAGCGAGTGTGCCGCGATCTTTGGAAGACAAACTGGAGATTGGCGAGATTGGCGCGGTCATCAACGTGATGGAGGGCGCCTCGCTGATTTCGGCCGAAACTTCCACGGTGGCGAGGCAGCTTTCATCAGAACAGTTAGTACAGGTGCCCACATCCACGCGCAGCTTCACCCAGTTGTTGTCGGCTGAAGCCGGTGTCAGCACAGACCTGTCGCCCGTGTTGACGAATGGCAACGGCAATCAATCGCCGTCGGTTAACGGCACGCGCACCACCAGCACGAGCCTTTTCTTCAATGGCATCGACGCGACGAACATCACGACCAATGAAGGCTCGTTGAATGACAACATCGCCCCGGCGCCGGAAACTTTGCAGGAAGTGAAGCTGCAAACTTCGCTTTACGATGCATCGACTGGACGCTCAGGCGGCGGCAACTTCCAACTCATTACAAAGCAGGGCGGGAATACTTTTAACGGCAGCGCCTACTACTATCTCCAGAACGAAAAGTTCAATGCGAACGATTTCTTCTTCAACAAGGAAGGCATTGCGCGGCCAAAAGCGCGACGCAATGAGGCCGGCTTCACGTTGGGCGGGCCGATCGTCAAAGATCGCTTCTTCTTTTTTGGCAGCTACCAATACACCGACGCGATCACAGGCTTCGTTCCGACTGCGCGCAGTGTGACGGTGCTGCCGGCGGCGCTGCGACACATTACCGGCGCGCGCACGGCTGACAATCTGGCGGCGGCGTTCAACCTGGAAAACGGATGCACGGCCGGCGTGAACTGCCTGACTGCGGCGGACATTTCTCCCGTCGCGGTGCGCCTGTTCAATTTGATGAACCCGGTTACCGGAGACTTTGTCATTCCGTCGCCGCGGGCCAATGCGCGTTTTATCGGCGTCGATCGCGCGGGAGCGCGAGCGTTTCAGTTCGGAGTCCTGCCGGGTGGAATCGCTTCGCGCACACG
>DASUTF010000166.1:0-9043 GCA_036374695.1 Pyrinomonadaceae bacterium | reverse complement strand
GCGGCCGCGATGATGGCCATTTCGATCCTGAAACTCAGACGCAACAGCGTGCGCGCGATCGCCGTGATGTTGAGCGGCTCTTTAATCCTGGCGGGACTGCTCATTTTTCAGGAGTGGCTGCCGGCAATTGTCAGACCCTTTGTGTCCGACGATCTATACACGCTCAATTCACGGACAGACTTGTGGGCGCAAACGCTTTCGTACATCGCCGCCCAGCCGATCCTGGGCACGGGTTACTTTGCTTCGCGCTATGTGCTCATCAAGGATTTCAGCTGGGCTGGCCATGCTCACAATTCTTTCCTCGAGGTGCTGTTAACTACAGGTCTGGTCGGGCTCGCGCTGCTCGCAGCATTTCTGATCCTGACTTTCAAAGAAATTCTAACGACGAGAAACGCGTGGCTTTTGGGTGTGACTCTGTACTGCGTAATTCAAGGCATGCTGAACCCGGTCCTGTTCAATCCGGGTCTGGCGATGTTTGCGCTCGCGGTAGCGCTCTTGTACCGGGAAATAAAAAAATCATCGGCGTCACCGGCGACGGTGAGCAGTTGAGCTAAATGGCAATGCAATCAAACAAAAAGGTAAAGCTGCTGATTGTGGGGCAAACGCCGCCACCCTATGTCGGCCAGATGATGATGATCGAAAGCCTGGTCCACGCGAACTACCGTAACGTCGATGTCTATCACACACGCATGAATTATTCGCAGCGGGCAGACCAAATTGGAAAAGTCCGGCTGCGGAAAGTGCTTCACCTGTTCCAGGTGATCATCGACGGCAGCTACAAGATTTTCCGGCACCGGATCGACGTCATCTATTACCCGCCCGGCTCTGACCGGGTGCCGCTGTTGCGCGATATCGCGACGCTGATCGTGCTGCGTCGCTTCGGGCGAAAACTGATCCTGGTATTTCACGCCAGCGGTCTTTGCGAACAGGTATCTGCGTGGCGTGGAATCGGGGCGTGGCTTTTCCGCAGGGCCTTCTTCTTCCCCGACGCCGCTATCCAGAAATCATCTCTGAATCCTCCAGATGGTGAATTCCTGAAAGCGGCCGCCGTCTACACGATTCCCAATGGCCTGGCAGACGAATTCCAGAAGTTTCAGGGCTTGAAAACGATCAACTCGGTGCCGGTAATCCTGTTTGTCGGTTTGATGATTGAAGAGAAGGGCGTCGAAGTCCTGATCGAGGCGGCGCGCCTGCTACGCGCGCGCGGCCTGCGTTTTCGCGTCGAGATGATGGGCGAATTCGTTTCGGAGAGTTATCGCCAGGAAATCCTGCGCCGGTTGGATGACCATCAGCTATCGGACTGGATTGTGTTCTTAGGACGCAAGGTCGCGAATGAAAAGTGGGCGCATTTCCGCCGCGCAGACATTTTCTGCTTTCCATCTCATTACCGGGCGGAATCGTTCGGCAATGTGCTCGTCGAAGCGATGATGTTTGAGTTGCCAATCGTGGCGACTTCATGGCGCGGTATTCCGGACATCGTGCGAGACGGAGTCAACGGTTTTCTCGCGCCAGTAAGAGACGCCGCGGCCATCGCCCAGCGCCTGGCGCAGCTGCTTCAAGACGTACAACTGCGAACCTCAATGGGTCAAAACGGCCGCGCGCGATATCTCGAATCGTTCACGATGGAAAACTATGTCCACCAAACCGAGACTGTGGTCCTTGAGGTTGCCAGGAAGCGATGGGCGCGTTGATCTTCCGCCGGAGGCGGATTGATTTAGGATGAAAGGTACGATTGTCATCACTGGTAGTGCTGGCCTGATCGGCTCAGAGGCCGCGAGGTTCTTCGCGGCTAAAGGCTACCGGATTGTCGGAATCGACAACGACATGAGGGCAAAGTTTTTCGGGCCCGAAGCTTCGACCAGGTGGAACCTCGCCCGGCTGGTTAGAGACTTGGGCAGCCGCTACTCTCATTGCCCGGTCGATATTCGCGACGTTCCGGCGCTCGAAGATATTTTTAAGTCGGCTGCGGAAACCCGGATTAGTGCAATTATTCACGCGGCCTCGCAGCCGTCGCACGATTGGGCGGCGCGTGATGTGCAAACGGACTTTACCGTCAACGCAAACGGCACCTTGAACTTGTTGGAACTAACCCGCCAGCATTGTCCGGACGCGCCTTTCATTTTCACCTCTACGAATAAGGTCTACGGCGATTCGCCAAATCACTTACCACTGGTCGAGCACGAGCATCGTTGGGAGATTCAGGCGGGCCATCGCTATCGTGATGGGATCGACGAAACCATGAGTATCGATCATACCAAACACAGTTTGTTCGGCGCTTCCAAGGTCGCAGCAGACATTTTGACGCAGGAGTACGGCCGCTACTTCAACATGCCCACCGTCTGTTTTCGCGGCGGCTGCCTGACGGGACCAAATCATTCCGGCACCCAGCTGCACGGTTTTCTCTCTTACCTGATGAAGTGCGCCGCTACGAACCAGCCATATACCGTGTTCGGCTATCACGGAAAACAGGTCCGCGACAACATTCATAGCTATGACCTGGTACGCATGTTCGAAGAGTTCATCGCGAATCCTCGCGCCGCCGCCGTGTACAATGTCGGCGGAGGCCGCGAAAGTAACTGCTCGATTCGCGAGGCGGTGCAGATGTGTGAAGAACTCACCGGCAATCGCATGAATCTCACTTATGCAAGCGAGAACCGCGTCGGCGATCACATCTGGTACATCAGCAACCTAAACAAGTTTAAGCAGGACTATCCGCAGTGGAAATGCACTTACACCATGCCCGAAATCATGGCTGAGATTTACGAGCGGAATCGCAGTCGCTGGACAATTAACTAATGAAGACCGATGCCATTCCATCGCTGAACGTTCTGGGCGTGAAAGTTAGCCGCGTCGATTACGCGACCGCAGTCGAGGCGATCATCGAGGCCGCGAAGCAACAGCACAGCTTTGGCGTCAGCGCACTCGCGGTCCATGGCGTGATGGAGGCATATCGCGATCGCGCGTTTGGCGAAACGCTCAATCGGCTCGATTTGATTACCCCCGACGGTCAGCCGGTGCGGTGGGCATTGAATCTGCTGGGCGCGCGTGAAGTGAAAGACCGGGTTTACGGCCCCACGCTGATGCTGCGACTTTGCGAACGCGCGGCCGCCGAAGGGCTTCCAATCTTTCTTTACGGAAGCACGTCAACCGTTTTGGATCGACTGAGTCGAAATCTCAGAAAGAGCTTTCCGGACCTTGTGATTGCCGGCGTTAAGGCCGACCGGTTCCGCGACTCCTCCGTCGAGGAAGACGAACAGGACATCCGCATGATTGCGGATTCGGGCGCCAGCATCGTAATGGTAGGACGAGGTTGTCCCCGTCAGGAGAAGTGGGTGGCTGCGCACCTCGGCGCGATAAACGCGCCCATGATTGCCGTCGGCGCGGCCTTTGATTTTCATGCAGGCACGATGCCGCAAGCTCCGCGAATTCTCCAGGATCACGGCCTCGAGTGGCTGTTCCGTCTGGTGCACGAGCCGCGTCGTTTATGGCGCCGCTACCTGATTCTTAACCCGCTTTTCGTCTTGAGTTTTGGGCAGCAGCTGATCAGATCCAAAGTTGGATAACCGGGAAAAGTGCAAGATGAAACGTAAGACAATAGCCGTTCTTCTGCACAAGGATGACGCGGCGTTCATCTATTTCAAGTACCTGATCAAACTTCTCATTAAAGAGTGGAAGACGCGTGGACTTGCTGTCGAGATGATTCGGGGAACGGATCGTTTCGTGCCGGCCGATCTGATCATTCCACATCTGGACCTGACCTGCGTGCCGGATGAGTACCGCGAATTCCTCGCCCAGTATCCTGCCGTCATAAACGGAAACGTGCGTGACATTTCAAAGTCGACGATCAGCCGCAATCTCGTCGGCAAAGATCATTCTTACGCAGGCCCCGTCATCGTGAAGACGGATCTCAACTCAGGTGGTTTACCCGAAACGCGCCTGGTCGGTCAGCGGCATTTGCTGCGCGCGCTCACCGCCCGGCTGACCCGCAAGGGAAGATCCAGCATGCTCTTCCGGCGACCAAACGCAGTTTCCTGGGCGGATGTTCGGCAACTTTACTCAGGCGACTATCCGGTTTTTTCATCGCTACAAGAAGTTCCGCCGGAGATCTTTGATAACAAGCATCTGGTGATCGAGAAGTTTCTGCCCGAGGTCACAGATGGGAGCTATCATGTCCGGTATTGCACTTTCCTCGGTGACAGAGACACTTCCGAAATGTATCAATCTCGGCAGCCGGTGGTAAAAGCCTCGAATTCGACCCACCATCAAGCGGTGCCGACGCCGCACGAACTCCACGAGATCAGGAAACAGTTAGGGCTGGACTATGGAAAAGTCGATTATGTAATTCGTGACGGATCCGTGGTGTTGCTGGACGTCAATCCTACTCCAGGGCTTCCCGAGCATTCGCTGATGGCTCAGCACCTGGCCGATGGCATATTCTCAAAACTAAATTGCTGAAGATGCTCTCAGATCACCCCGGCCACGGTCGCTAAGTTTTATTAATCGTTCCGCGGCAAGTAGGGGCGCCGCACGCGCATCGTTTGGAATCGGGATGGAGCGTCTGCTCGTAGTCGATCGTGATTTCTTCGCCGGGCCGGATGTCTCGCAGAGCAAAGAATAGGACGTGACCGTACGAAGTTCTCATGAAGGCATTTGGTTGGCAGGAGTGATTGATGTAGTGCGTGCCGTTGCCACCCCGCGCCCCGTCCAGACTGAAGCGCCCGTCGATGTCGCAGATGCGCAGGACTTTCCGATTGCGTGCGCGCTGACGAGCTTCAAGGTCTGAGATCCGCTCGCCCGTGTACTCAGCTATCTTCCGCCGGCGTTTGAAGTGAGTGGTAGCAAAGCAGCCCTTGCCGTTGATCGGAGACTTGCGGATTGCGAGGCCGTGCGCGAGTTTCATCGGCTCGCATTGTACGACGGAATTTCGACACAGAGGTCACAGAGAGGTAGTGGGTCAGTTTGAAAGAGTGGCACGGGCGTCCCGCCGGTGAAATCACGCGCAAGATGCGCGTGCCACCTCAAACTGACCCACTACCCACAGAGAACTCAGCCGCACATGGACGCGGATTTCCGCTGATATGAAATCCCGGTTCGTATCCGCGTTTATCTGCGTATATCCGCGGCTGATTTAGTTTCTTCCTCTGTGTCCTCTGTGGTTACAACACGTCACTCACTTCATCATCTGCGGCGCGACGTAGCGCACTTCCGCAATCTCCGCGAGCGCCGCCAGCTTTTCGATGGACAGACGACCAATGACCAGCTTGGCACTCTTCGGATCCAGAACCACTTCGAATCCGAGCGCTTTCAGCTTCGCCAATGTTGCCTCTGATTTTTCGGTCAACCAGATTTGCACCTCAGCTTTGCCGTCGCGAATGAATTTCGCTTCGTCCGCAGCCGCGGCGACCTTTGGATCTTTCAGACGGTCAAGCACCGCGACGAGTGACGGGTGAAGCTTCGACCGCAAGTCCGCGCGCTTTTGCTCATCCGGAGACAGCTTCCGGATGAAAGCAGCTTCGTCCGTTAAGCCATCAACCACCACCGCGTTGCTTGATGGTTTCGGCGAAGAAGGTGCAACGGTTGAGCCTGTGCCCGAGCCTCCCCCACCGCCAACTCCGCCACCGCCCCGCTCAGCTTTCGGTTTACTCGCTACGCGATTCTGCGTAACCATTCTGGCTGGCGCTGACCCCGTTACAGTTACCGTCTGGCTTAGATTCCCTGCTGTAAGGCCGTAAAAGCTTTGGACCTGCCGACCACTAACCGGCGAGTTACGAAATTGATCGCCGAGCGAGGCGTCGCGATCCACACCTTCCGGTATTTCAACCGGAACATCGATGCGGCGCGGCTGGCCACCGTCGGTCACGACCATCTCTTCGACGGCGACGAACGATGTGAACTGCGTCATCAGCCGATAATCCAAACCGAGTTGGGTGATCGTCTGTTTCAGGTCTTCGTTCATCGTCCCTGCTTGCGCCCCGTTGAGGTCCTGCGCCATCAAGTCATCGACCCGCGTACGCGCCCAAAGCGTCGCCAGCACGTCACGCTTATCCGTCGCAGAAAAATCGACGGGAATCTCACGCACAAAATCGCGGCCCGACATCCTGCCTTTCACGCGAATCACGCCACGTCCGTTGCCTCCGTACTTGCCGGTTAATATCACCGGTTTAGCACTGAACAAATCGGGAATGACTTTGGGATACACGTCGCTCACCGGCATGCCGTTCCAATCAATCGAAATGTCGGTCAACAAAGGGTTGCGCACGCGCTCGTGAAAGCGGCGCGCTGCGGCCGATCCGTCGTCATTCAGCGCGACGTATTCGACTTCGCCACGGCCGTGCTTTGCCATGTTGTCGAGCAGATAACGATTCACGCTGCCGCCAATTCCAAACGCGAACACGCGCGCGTTCGGATGTTTCTGCACTTCACCGATAATTTCCATGTCAGTGCCGACGTAACCATCGGTCATGAAGCAAACGATCCGCACATGTCCCTGTGTGTCTGACGGATCGAGCGACGCCTTGATGGCTTTCATCATCTCGGTACCGCCGCCGCCCTGCCGGGATTCGAGAAAAGCCTGCGCCTTCGCCAGATTTTCTTTAGTGGCCGATACGGGTTTGGGAAACAGGATGTGCGTATCACCTGCGAAAGTAATCAGATTGAAAGTGTCGTGCGGATAAAGATTGTCGAGCGCCATCTTCATCGTCTCTTTCGCCTTGTCGATCGGAAAGCCGGACATCGAGCCCGAAGTGTCGAGCACGAACACGAGCTCTTTCGGCATCACGTCTTCGGCCGTCACTCGCTCAGGCGGCTGGACGATCAAAGTGAAGAAGCCACTCGCGCCGGTGTAATGCGTGAGCAACGCGTCGTTGATTTTCTTGCCCGCGACGTCGTAGCGCAGGATAAAGTCCTTGTTCGGGATCGTCACCAACTCCTGCAAGGTCACCCGCGCGCGCCGATCGTTGGGCCGCTCAACAATCACCTGGTGCGTCTTTGAATTGAGCGCGTCAATCGGCACACCCGCGTCGAGCAAGACTTCCACCGAAATATCGTGACCCGCGCGCATGCCGGCCGGCGGCGGGGGCGGCGTGATGCGCGACGCGTCCGGCACTTTGTCCGTGTCGGGCGACAAGCCCGTGCTCTGGGCGCCGGTCGCATTGCCGGGAACGTAACGCGGGCCCACGACCATCGGAAACACAAACTCGTAAGAGCCGTCTTCGTATTTCAGCGTCTCAACATAGCTGATCGTGATTTTGATCTGTTCACCGGGAAGGATGTTCGCGACCGATTGCGTGAAGATGTTCGGCCGTTCCTGTGCGAGCAGGCTTGCCCGTTGGCCGCCGGCTTTGGCTGCTTCGTAAACTGCCTGCGCTTCTTCACGCTTCAGAATCTTTCCGCGCACGGTCTTGTCGCCGATCAGCATCGTCATGTCATCGACGGCGGCATTCTGCGGCAAGGGAAACGTGTAAACCGCTTCGATCTTTTCGGTGAAAGGATTTTCGAATTGCTGCGTCACCGTTACGCGTGAGAGAAATCCGCTGATTTGGGCTTTCACCTCGGTGTGTTTGAGCGGACAGACGCCTTTAGGCGTGCCACCCGGATCCAGGACCTGAAGCGTACCCTGCGTGATCTTGTTCGCATCCTGGGCGGACGCGATTGATCCGGAACTACTCAGTGAGTCGGAAGCAATCAACGAAAGCAACGAGATGCAGGTAAATAGAAGCGATTTGGGAAAGAACCTTGCGCGCATAGTCTCCTCCGAAGTCAGCCGAAGCCGGCAGCAATGTGCGGGTCACTCGAAATGTTGTTTCTGCTACTTAGAAACCAATTTAAGACTCTGGTTCCTATCATGTTCCGCAAATAGAACGTGAACGGCGGGGAGACTTGCAGTTGAATCTGATGCCATAGATGCCAGGGCACGTCTGGTAGATGTCCGGCTTTTCGGCTTTGCCGTCCGATGTGCGGAAAGGCTGTGCCTTTCCGTGGCAGCGCCGTCTTTATCGTTTCTGGTTCGAGGCTGAGCCTCGAACCAGGCCAGGAAACAGAACCTTAGCCATGACGGTAAGGTAAGCCTTACCGCACATCAGGCGGCAAAGCTACTCACTATCCGGATCCAACCACTCAATACAAATTGAAGTTGTATTCCAACTGCATGTACATCGATACGGCTTGGCCGTTACGCATCGCCGGCAAAAAACGAATCTGACGCGCTGCGGCAATTGCTTTCTCTGTCAGGCCGCCACCGAGTTTCTGAACCGCCTGGATGTTGGTCACCTGTCCGCTGCTCGAGAAGACGACGCGCAACACGACCGTGCCCGTAACTTGATCGCGCCTTGCTTGTTCCGTGTATTGCGGCTCGGGTTTGGCGATCACGCGCGGCCGCGTGCTTACCTCCGGTGACTTGTAAACGCGATCCGGATCGTCTTCGGGATTCCTTCCGCGCGAGCCGCCGGGGCCTCGGCCGCCCGGCTCTTTGCTGCCATCACCTATGTTTCCGTCGCGTCCGCGCCCGAAACCGGGGCCGTCGCCTTCGCCAATGCCTGTGCCTTTACCGTCCCCAACGCCGCCACCTTCACCCGGGCCATTCGAAGGCGGCGTCGATTTCGACCGCGGATCGCCGTACGACGAGTAGTCGAGCTTTCGCCATAACGCAGGATCGAGATCGATTCCGGCAAGCGGCAGAGCCTGCGGCAACCGCACCACCGCCGTTGGAATCGGTGCGGGGATGATCGAAGGCACCGGCGGGCGACCCTGTGACGACGGAAGTTGCGCGTGCGTTCCCCCGCCACCACCGCCGCGTGAACGCGCAGACTCAGGACGCGAACCTTCGCCGCGTCCGCGTTCAAATCCGACGCGGCCTTTTTCACCTGCGCCGATGCCCGGGTCAGACTTGTTGTCTAAGCTCTCCGGGAAATCAATGGTGGTGACAACCTGAAGATCATCACCCTCGCCTTCCTGGTCCCGATTGACCGCACGTTGATCCAGCACGGCAACGATTAGCGTGACCGACATGACAAACATGATCGCTGTCACTAAGCCCGCGGCCACC
>DASUTF010000165.1:0-9803 GCA_036374695.1 Pyrinomonadaceae bacterium | reverse complement strand
AGTCCTTGATCTCTATCCGTCCGTTCCTTCGCTTAGCGCTTTGACTGCGTTTGCCGTCCCGGAGACGATAACCAGGTTGGCCACGGATCTCAGGACCCCTTATACGATCCAATCTTCGATCGGACTCGAGCACGATTTTGGATCGGGCCTGACGCTGGCAACCACTTTCATCAACACGCGGACTCTTCACATGCTGCGCTCGCGAAATGTTAATTCGCCTTTGCCGGGAACAGGGCTAAGGCCGTTTGGCAACGTGGGAAATGTCTTTCAATACGAATCGAGCGGTTACTTTACCCAAAACCAGTTGGCCGTAAACGTGGTCGATCGCCTTAAGGACATAATGACGTTGTGGGCGACTTATATTCTGAACGATGCTCGCAGCGACACGGACGGCGCGAATACATTTCCGGCTAATTCATACGATTTGAACGGCGAGTTTGGCCGGTCGGCGCTCGACGTGCGGCACAGCCTTTATCTCGGCGGTTGGATTACCGGCCCATGGAAATTGTCATTCAGTCCGCTGATCTTCTTTCGATCCGGCACTCCTTTCAATATCACTACCGGCGAAGATAAGAATCGGGACAGCCTCTATACCGAGCGCCCTGCGCTGGCCACTGATTTGTCGCGGCCAGGCGTAGTGCTAACGCGCTTTGGCGCTTTTGATCTCGATCCGGTGGCGGGTCAAAGCATTATCCCGCGGAATTACGGAAGGGGCCCCGGCTATTTTTCGGTCAATCTCGGCGTAAGCAGAGCGTTCAGTTTTGGATCTGAATCGAGAGGAAAGCGTCTCGCTAACCCCGAATTCGGTAGTGGCAGCAGATTCAGCGGGTTTTTCTCACGGAGATACACTCTGACGTTTACCATCCAGGTTGAGAATCTTCTGAATAACACTAATCCTGGATCGCCTGTCGGCAATCTCAGTTCGCCTCTCTTTGGCCTGTCGACTTCATCGGCGGGTCCTTATGGCTTTGGAAGTAACCCGGCGGGCAACCGGCGCGTCGAGATACAAATTCATCTCAATTTCTGAATCGCAAAAAGCGCGAGCGTTGATTTGAAAGGGTTCGCCGGTGCGCGTGACCGGCAACCGCAGCTTGGGGTTCACCTGACCAGTGCGATCTTTGGGTTGTGAGTATCCCCGCGGCCAAGCTTTTTCTGAAAATAGTCTACGGTCGTGGCCAATCCCTGTGGTAACGCGATGGTTGGTTGCCATCCCAGGAACGTTACGGCTCGAGTTATGTCAGGCTGGCGTTGACGCGGATCGTCATGTGGGAGCGGGCAGTATTTGATATTGAGCGGTGAACGGCAAGTATGCGCAATCTCTTCCGCCAACTCCTTGATTGTAAACTCGTGCGGATTGCCGAGATTCACGGGCTCGCGCAAGTCTTCGGCGTTCATTAACAGGATGAGGCCATCTACTAGATCGTCGACGTAACAAAACGAACGTGTTTGATCGCCAGAGCCATAGATAGTCAGTTCTTCACCCTTCAGCGCCTGGACAATGAAATTCGAGACCACGCGGCCGTCGTTTTCGAGCATGCGCGGACCATAGGTGTTAAAAATGCGCGCGATGCGGATATCAACTTTGTTCTGGCGGTGATAATCCATCATCAGTGTTTCGGCCACGCGCTTGCCTTCGTCGTAACAACTGCGCAGCCCGATCGGATTCACATTTCCCCAATAACTCTCAGTCTGCGGATGCTCATGCGGGTCGCCATAGACTTCCGAAGTCGACGCCTGAAGAATTCGCGCGCGAACGCGTTTGGCAAGGCCGAGCATGTTGATGGTTCCGATGACGTTGGTTTTGACGGTCTTTACCGGGTTGTACTGGTAATGGATGGGCGAAGCCGGGCAAGCCAGATTATAGATCTGGTCGACTTCGAGGAGGATCGGCTGAATTACATCATGACGCAGCAATTCAAAGCGATGGTTATCGAGCAAATGAGCGATGTTTTCCCGCCGTCCGGTAAAGAAATTGTCCAGGCAGATTACCTCGTGCTCATCTGCCAGCAATCTCTCGCACAAATGCGAGCCAATGAATCCGGCGCCGCCGGTAACGAGTATTCTCACTTAATTGCTAAATCCTTTGCATCATCGCGAGCTGATAGATCCCTCGCGAAACTAAACTATTAATAACCTGCGAATGTCAATTCTGATAGATTTTCACTATTCATCGTCTGAAGTCTTAAATCCTGGGGTTCATGATGAAAAACGCTGATTCGTTATGAAGATTCTGGTCACCGGCGGAGCAGGCTACATCGGGAGCGTGGTTACCGAAGAATTGATAAACACCGGTCACGAGGCCGTGGTCTACGACAATTTAGTCTATGGACATCGCGCGGCGGTTAGCCCGGAGGCAAAGTTTGTCGAGGGGGATCTGCTTGATAGTGAGACTCTGATCCGCACGCTCAAGGAGTACTCGATCGAGGCAGTTATGCACATGGCTGCTTATGCCCTGGTCGGTGAATCGGTCACGCATCCGGCGAAGTATTACCAAAATAATATGGTGGCAGGTTTATCCCTGCTGGATGCGATGCGAGCTTGCGAGGTTAAGCGATTGGTATTCTCTTCAACCTGCGCGACGTACGGCGAGCCAGACGAGCTTCCGATCACTGAAAATGCCGGGAACCATCCCACCAATCCTTACGGCGAATCGAAACTTGCTTTTGAGCGCGCGCTGCCATGGTACGAACGCGCGTATGGCCTCCACTATGTCAGCCTGCGGTATTTCAATGCTGCAGGAGCTAGTCGGCGGTGTGGAGAATGGCACAATCCTGAGACACACTTGATTCCGCTCGTCCTGCAGGTCGCGGCCGGGATCCGCCCGGAGGTTTCAATCTTCGGCGATGATTATCCAACGCGTGACGGCACTTGCGCGCGGGACTACATTCACATCATCGATCTGGCCCGCGCTCACATCCTGGCGGTTGGGATCCTCGACGAGCGCAGCGCTGTTTACAATCTGGGTTGTGGTGGCGATGGCTATACTGTGCGCGAAGTGATTGAAACTGCTCGCGCCGTCACCAGCCGTGAGATCAAAACGCGGCTTGCCCCACGCCGTCCGGGCGATCCCGCCCGGCTGGTAGGCAGTGCGGAAAAAATCAAACGCGAGCTTAACTGGCAACCGGAGTTCCAGAATCTGGAAGTCATCATTCAAAGCGCCTGGGACTGGCTGTGCGCTCATCCGCAGGGCTATGAAGGTTAATGGGCAGAAGAAACCAGGTCTCAGACCTGCGATCGCGAACCGCAGCGCATAATAGAAATCGCCCCGGCGGTTAAGCAAATTGTGACCCCAGATGTGTTTCGAGTGTGGCCCGTCTGCGTGCGGGGCTGCTCAAAGCGTCGTTGAAATCAGCGAGCGCGGTTCGCGCGAGGTGCTCATCGCGAGCGTCTAATTCAAGCTGCTCTGAGACTAGATACGCCTGCTTCTTGAGTTCATTCACTTGACGCCGTTCGTTTTCGCAAGTTTCCCGTTTGCTTTGAGCCTGTCCGGCGACAGTTGAGAATCCTATGACCATGGCCACACAAACAAGAGTGATCACGAAAGGTTTCATACGTACCTCCGTATCTTTTTGCGAACGAACAACTCAAACGCGGAATTAATAAATCTACTTAAGCGCGAAGTCGTACTCGAGTGTGCCTGAGACCCTCACGGGCAGCCCGTTACTAAGGGTCGGCGAGAAGCGCGCCTGACGCGCCGCGTCCACCGCAGCCTGCTGCAAAAGCGGGTGGCCGGAGATGGCCGTCGCTGAAATCACCCGGCCCGACTCGTCCACCACGATCTGCACGGTCACCGTGCCGTTCAGGTTCTTCGCCCTGGCAATCGCGGGGTAGACCGGGCGGGGCATGCTGATGGCTTTTCCCTTCAGGGAGGCTCCGCCAATCACCTCAGCGCTTGAGGACTGGTGCGGCTCCGCTTTCTCTTCGCCTCCGCTGGTTGAAGTGGGCTGCCCGTCCAATCCGGCAAGCTCGGCAAGAACCGCCTCTCTTGCATCTTCCACTTTAGCGACCGCGGATTCGTACAGGTCGCGGCTATAGAAGCCTACTCGCGCGGGTGTCGGGCCGGTCATCTCTCCCGTCGTGATAATGAAAAGAGGAGCACCATAATAGGCGAGCCACTTGCCGTCCTGCCTTCTGATCTTTTCCGCGTCGCTTAGCGGGAGGCGCAGGTCCAAGGAGTTAAGGAGATCGGCGCAGGTCGAATTCTCCATCCGGCAGAACAGCTCGATGCGCCGGCCCACCGCAGAATCCCTTCCATACTGCACGAAGATCTGGTTGGTCAGAGGCTGCGCGCGATATTCGACGAGCGTCTCGCTTACGCGGTTGACGGGTTGCCCCAGAACACGTTCGACCTCGGCGCGCGTGCTCTTGCCCGGCGCCAGTCCTTTGTAGCTGGTCTGTCCGAAGCACGCTGCACCACTGAGCAGCAGGAAGACGGTGATGATTGATGTTTTGTGCATCATGGTTCTGACCTCCAAACAGCCGCCCCTTCGGCTCTCGTCATTGCCGCTTGAACTCGTTCTGACACCCGAAGCCGCTGCAACTGAACGTCCGGTCGCTGTTCGACGAACAGGAGCCGCTGCCTTTGCGGGCCGGATGCCCATTGGGGCTGGCGGGCTGCTCGTAAGTGACCGATAACGACCGGCCAATCATTCTCCCTTTGAGAGTCCCCGTGACTCTGGGGGTGTTCGGGTTGCCCGTTTCGTCCACCCCCTCGCACCACTCCGCGACCTTGTAAGTGCCCGTCGACTGCTCGCACGAACCGCCGATAGTGACGTTCATGCGGTAGGACTTGAAAGAGCCGCTCATCTTTGCGAAGGCAGCCTTCTCCTCGGCCGTACAGGGTTTAGGGCCTTTGATGGCTTCTTCGGGAATCTCTTCGACCGCATCGTCGGCGTCGGCCGGTAGAACGTTTAGCGTAAACTTCTCTTGGGCGTGGATTTCGTCGAATATTTTCACCGCGATTTTTTGCTTCGTCGGGTTCCGGGCAATATGAGTAAAGCATTGACCTGGAGCCAGCCTCACCCCCTTGGGACTGCCAAATCGATTGTGCGTACTGTAGCTGAAAGGAGAGTGAAAGAAAGGATCGCGGTTACAAAACATGACACTGTCGCCGTCCTTCACCGTGGCTTCAAGCGGGACGAAACGCTTGTTGCGCAGCTCAATAGCACCTTCCTGGCCCGGGGGCGTTTCCTCAACTGGCGCTTCGATAATGTCTTCGTCTTCCGAGCCCTCTTCGTTGGGTGTGGGCAAGACAGTTAGAGCCAACTGCTCTTGGGCATGAATTTCGTCGAATATTTTGAACGGGATCTCCTGCTTCGTGGGATTTCTCGCGACACGGGTTGTGCAAGCGCCGGGAGCGAGCCTAATCCCTTTAGGAAACCCAAACTTGTTATATCGGCTGTAGCTAAAAGGAGAGTGGAAGATGGAATCGCGGTTGCAGATGGTGATGCTATCGCCGGCTTTCACCCTGGCCTCTGCGGGCACAAAACTTTTGTTGCGCAGTTCGATACTAATCGCGCCGCCCTGACGCATCGATGAAATCCGCAGCGCTTCCGTAATCGCAGGAAAACAGACCGCGCAGCTCAGCAGCAGTGCCAGGAGAATGATGATCTCTGTTCGTGTTTTGTGCATCTTGGCTCAACCTCCAAACGAATGGTCAATTAAGTCCTTCTTGCCGCCAGGTCTAAGCAACCGAGCGAATTCCTCGAAACTGGGGAGACAGATCAGCAGCACAGCTGCGGCTGCTCACCTCAAGCGAGATCAGGCAGATACTGAATAGCGACCGTCACGGCGTCGCCAGATGTTTCCTGATGTATTCGCGCGCCTTCTCTTTCGAATCGATCTCACGTCGAAACTGATCAGTCTCGGACTTGGTGCCCCAGTTAACGTGTTCACTCACAAACGCCATGTAGTCGTCGTTCGGTTTGCCGTTCGCGTCAAAGATTCCAATCTTGCGACACGCTGCTTTGAATGCCTCGGTTTCGAGCGGCGAGTCGGATGCTGCTAGAGCGGCAGCGTAAATCCGATGCTTTTCGTCCTCGCTCAACGCCGATGCATCCGGTACCGCATTGGCCGCGCCTCGACTGCAAGCGCTGCCCACCAGCAGGACGAAACCAACTAAGCCAACCATCAGGCTGATTTTCGGGCCTGTAACGAGCATCGGCCTTCTCGTATAATTCACCGCGTCTCCGGACTGTGCCGTAGCACGAGCGCGCGGGCGAGCGAACGTTGATATCGGGTGCTGCTTATCTCACAAGTAAGGCGGTCAAGTATTGAGAAAACTCTGAAATTACTCTGAAATAGTCCCTTTTTGTGCTTTAGGAGCAGGAATGGACCGGCAGGCGCATCGCATTTACCGTCTTGACGGCGTCGAGATCGACACGGCACGAGCTTGCGTCACGCGCAACAGCAAAGAGCTGCACGTGCGCCAGAAAACCTTCCAGGTTCTGGTCTTTCTTTTGGAACATCGCGAGCGGCTGGTAACCAAAGACGAGCTGATCGAGCAGCTCTGGGGGGACATTGCGGTCACCGAAAACGCGCTTGATCAGTGTCTGGCTGAGATTCGCAGGCTGCTTGGTGACAATTCGCGCCAGCCGCGATTTCTCAAGACCATTCCGCGTAGCGGCTACCGCTTCATCGGCAACGTCACGGAAACTCACGCGCCGCAAACCGGACCTGCAGAATCGCGCTCTATTGTCCCAGAAGTAACCACCGCTCAACCGGGTGAGCCGCCCGTCGCGCACGCAGCGCCACCCTCCAGGTCGCGTCCGGTATTAATCGGCGGCGCCGTCTTGATGGTTGTAGCTGTCAGTCTTGTCGGTTGGTACGTGCTCCGGCAGCGCGCTGCTCGGCAATCGCTGGTCAGCACGACGCTGGCGCAGGATCCGGCGAAGCGTCCTGTTGCGGTGATGTTCTTTGATAATCAATCAGGCAGTGCGGATTTGGATTGGCTGCGCGAAGGCTTGGCGGACATGATCATCGCCGACCTTTCGCGCTCGAATAATCTCGCAGTGCTCAGCCGGCAACAGCTTCACGTGCTGCTCGACCGGCTCGGTCATCATCCAGCAGACAAAATCACACTTGACGAAGCGCTGAACGTCGCGCGTCAGACACAAGCAAAGTTGCTGGTGCTGGGAAGCTTTGCAAAACTCGGCGAGCAGATTCGCGTCGACGTGCAATTGCACGACGCACGCGACGGACAATTGCTTACCGCGGAACGTCTGGTGGTGGATCAGCCGGCGCAGATACTGACTCAGATAGATCTCCTCGCGCTAAAACTCGCCACTTATATCGGCGCGTCTTCACAGCCTGAAACGAATCACGGCGTGGCGCAGACGATGACCAGCAACCTCGCAGCGTTCCGCAATTACTCGCTCGGCGTAGAGAAAGCGCAACGGTTGCGCAGCGAAGAGGCGATTCGATTGTTTCAGCAAGCTATCGCCCTCGATTCGAATTTTGCGATGGCTTATGCGCGCATCGGCTTCGTGATCGGCGTGACTGGAAGCAATCCGGACAAAGCCAAGCCTTATTTGCAGAAGGCCTTTCAACTCACGGATCGGCTGACCGAAAAAGACAAACTCCAGATCCAGGCGTGGTACGAAACGGTCAACTTTGACTACGCCGCCGCGATTAACACATTTCGCAAAATTCTCGCCGCGTATCCGCTGGAAGTTGAAGCCTATCGCCGTCTCGCGGCATTGCTTAGAGGCGAGGAGAGACCTCAGGAAGCAATCGAAGTGCTGAAGCTGGGTCTCGTGATCGATCCGGGCGCTGAAGATCTCTACAACGGCCTGGGCTCGGTGTACTCGCAAATGGGCCGCCATGATGAAGCCATCGCGATGTTTCAGCGATACGTGCAGCTTGCCCCAGGCGAGCCCAATTCTCATGATAGTCTGGGTCTCGGCTACCAATGGGCCGGACGTTACGACGAAGCCATTCAGGAATATCAAAGCGCGCTGCAACTACAACCGAACTTCGAGATCGCCATGGCGCATCTGGCCAATGTTTACTTTCAACAAGGACGTTATACGGCAGCGATCGAGCAGTACCAGCGCTACATCAAGGTCGCGCCATCGAATGCTGAACGCGTGCGCGGCTATATCAGCATCGGCTACATCGAGCTTCGTCGTGGCGATGTGAAAGCGGCGGAAGCTGCGGCAAGGCAGGTGACCGAAGCCTTGCAACGCGACGCAGCAGCCATGGGCCTGCATTACTGGCTGGCGTTGCATCGGAACGATTTGGCGACCGCAGCTAAACTGAAGAGCAACATGGAAAAAATGCCCACCTACGACCGCGGCGCGAGAAGCTCACTACGACCCCTCTGGTTTTTCCGCGGCATGTACGCGCTGAAGTCGGGTGCACGAGACGAGGCCATCGAAGCTTTCAAACACGCGATTGGCCAGCGGCCGCAAACCTGGAACATCGACGCGTACGAAGACTGCCTGGCGAATGCTTATCTTGAGCTAGGTCGTCTGGATGAAGCCGTTGCCGAATATCAGCGCATCTCAAAACTGAATCCCAATTACCCGCTGGTCCATTATCGTCTGGCGCAGGCTTACGAACGAAAAGGATTGCGAGATCGCGGGCGCATGGAATACGAGCGCTTTCTGGAAGTCTGGAAAGACGCCGGCACTGACGTGCCAGAGATTATCAATGCCAGGAAGGCATTATCGGGTTGAGTTATTTTTGGCAGATTACACGTGCGACTTGATCAACTAAATACAATAGGCATGCACGTTGATTTTCGCCGAGCGATTTTGTAAGTTGTGCAACCAAAGGAGCGGTTATTTTTGCTTCGCCGGCTGAAAGTTGCGGTCTCGGGCCCCGTCACCCGCTCCAATGCTGCCCGCAACACCAGACTCATGCTCATGCTACTGTCGGTTTTGCTTCTTTTGTTGTTTGTGCCGCCGGCGTTAGCACAGGACGTTGCGGCCGACGAAAGTCCGATCGCGGTTCTCAGTTACAGATGGTCGAGGGACCGGCGAGCGATGGAGTTGGTTGATACTTCGAACCCAACCAGTCCGCAGCCGGAGATGATTCCGCAGAACAAGAATTTTCAGCGGAATGCACGGATTAACGATCCGGCCGGCGTACGCGATCCAAATGCCGACACGATAGATGGGCGCAGTGCTGAGTTGGATCGCATCACCGCCGAGGCGCGTCAAACCAAACCACAGACTGACGGCTTCACTTATCAGACAAAGATCCAGAACAAGAGTGCGAAGCCGGTTGCGATTGTTTTCTGGGAGTATCAGTTTCGCGAGAAAGGCAACCCCAAGATCCTTTCACGTCGACAATTTGTTTGCCAGGCCAGGCTGAAGCCGGCTAAGACGCGCGACCTCGAAATCTTCACGCTCGCAGCGCCCAGTTCCGTCGTCAGCGTGAAGACATTGAGCAAGAAATCAGAACCCACCTTTGACGAGGCGGTCATCATCAATCGCGTTGAATTCGAGGACGGTTCAAATTGGCAGCGCAAAGACTGGAACTACGACGACGTCAAGCTGACCGCCAAAACCGCCTCGAACGCAAAGAAGCAACAGACGTGTCGCGGGCTGTAGAGTCTCTTACCCTTCCGGCGATTGCTGAAGCGATTCGACACCGCTCACTACCTTTTCAAGTTTTTCAATTAAGAGCCCAACCCGCCAAAGTATCGCGCTAATTAGTCCAGCGTGACCTCGATCACTAGCGAGCACAAATAGTTGTTGACTTTTGCAATAGCCCGCACTATTGTGCGCGCCATTCTGACGCGAGGCTGAATCCTCCGAGCCTGCAAAGCCGCACACTCGCCGCATACAGCCCTACCC
>DASUTF010000164.1:0-2248 GCA_036374695.1 Pyrinomonadaceae bacterium | reverse complement strand
AAGAGTCATTCCTTCGGCGGAGAGTATCTTGAACTGGTGCCACAAGAACGCATCCGTTACACGGATAAATTTGACGACCCAAACCTGCCCCGTGAAATCCAGACGACCGTCACCTTGAAGAAAGGCTCTTGTGGAACCGAGTTGAACCTCGTGCAGGAGGGCGTGCCCGACATCATTCCCACCGACGCTTGCTACGTCGGCTAGGCAGGAATCGCTAATCTCCTGGCGAAACTCGTCGAGCCCGAAATTCCGGATTGCCGGAGCAAGATTGTAGGCGGCCAGTCGTCCGGAAAAGAGCCTGTCCCTCATGCCCCCTTCAACAAGTTCACTAGTCAACTCGTCAACGGCGCGAATATGCGTTTGACGGCCGGCGAGGGACTTGAGTACTGTCCAAGGCGAGCCAACCTGAAATCGCCAATGCACGGGAGGAAACAATATGATTTCGCAGATT
Source organism: Pyrinomonadaceae bacterium (assembly GCA_036374695.1). Lineage (GTDB taxonomy): Bacteria > Acidobacteriota > Blastocatellia > Pyrinomonadales > Pyrinomonadaceae > UBA11740. The sequence goes on along the minus strand of DASUTF010000164.1, from coordinate 1,797 downwards.
CGCATCTACACAATCAATAAGGGCGAGATGGATAATTTTTTGAAACACTTCAAAGAGGAAATCATGCCGCTGCACGACCAGATTGGCGTGCCAATCATCGGCAGCTGGGTGAATCGGCCGCAAAACGAATTCATTTGGGTCAGGACCTACAAAGATAAGGCCGAGCTCGAAGCGAAGACCAAGGAGTTCCAAGCTGCGGTCGCGGGGGCCGGAGTCAAGCTTGGCGGCAACGTCGCGAAGATGGAAGTGCGCGAAGCGGAATCGGTGTTTGCATAGAAAAGGTTCGGAAGGACACTCCCTCGCGCACTCGTTGCACAATGGAGCGACGGAAGGGAATCACCGCGGAGATTGCGATTGCCGCTACATGCGCAGTTCTGGCGCCCGTTTCTGGTTGTCAAACTACGAGGAGTGAAGCGCCAGTGAAAGTTCCGAGTAGCGAGACTGCGTAAGACGCCTTGCTCTCAGAGTCGGTGCGAAACAGACCGCTATCGGCCAAAACAGTGGATTTGCGCGCCGTCAAGGTGGCCTCCAGCAGCGGCACAGTTTACCTGACAGGAACCGTCACATCTCTCGACCCACGACAGCAGTCAGCCAAGATCGCGTGGAACGTGCCCGGTGTGCAAAGCGTCGTCAACGCATTGAAAGTGCAGAAATGAAGGATTGAAAGAGTCCGGACACCGGGTTCATCGGCTGCCCGAAGCTTCGCACTCGATGAACTGGGAGTAACCGGAAGCCTTCAGCGCAACGTCGAGATTACATCCGCAAAAATTAAGAACAACCGCGAGGACGAGATCTCGGAAATCAGGGATCCGCTGAAAAGTAGACGGAGCGAAGCGATGGACTGGAACGATTGGAACGGCTCGCTAACTTAAACCTTGAACGATTTGAACCTCAATGTTACGGACGCAATAACGCCTGGTTTGATCGGCGTGATTCTTCGGGCATCTGCGTGCACGATTGACCTTCAAGGAGCAACAGGAATATGGCCGTGATCGAAGCCATTGGTCGCTTGCAGGACGAGATGATCCGCTGGCGGCGTGACCTCCACGCCCACCCGGAGCTCGGTTTTGAGGAAAACCGTACCTCCGATCTGGTCGCGGAAAAGCTGCGAAGTTTCGGGCTGGAGGTGCACCGCGGCATCGCCAAGACCGGCGTGGTCGGGGTACTGCGCGCCGGCAGCGCTGGGAGGTCGATAGGTCTTCGCGCCGACATGGACGCGCTGCCGATTCACGAGGCCAATACTTTCGCCCACCGCTCGACGAGCGGCGGGCGCATGCATGCGTGCGGGCATGACGGCCATACGACCATGCTGCTCGGCGCGGCGAAATATCTCGCCGAGACGCGCAACTTCGACGGCGTGGTGAACTTTATCTTCCAGCCCGCAGAGGAAGGGATCGGCGGGGCGCGCGCGATAATCGCAGATGGACTGTTCGAAACAGTCCCCTGTGACGTAGTGTTCGGCATGCACAACCGGCCGGGGCTGGCGCTCGGCAAGTTCGCGGTGCGCGCCGGCCCAATGATGGCGGGCGGCGGGTTCTTCGACATTCAGATTATGGGGAAGGGCTCGCATGGCGCACGGCCCGAGAGCGGGGTCGATCCGGTACTGGCGGCCGCGCACATCGTCATCGCGCTGCAGAGCATCGTCTCGCGCAATGTGCGGCCGATCGATGCAGCGGTGGTTTCGGTGACCAAGATCAACGGCGGCGACGCCTACAACGTGATTCCGCAAACCGCACAACTCTCCGGAACCGTGCGCGCGTTCACGCGCGAGGTCATGTCGCTGATCGAAACCGGCAT
>DASUTF010000163.1:0-18450 GCA_036374695.1 Pyrinomonadaceae bacterium | reverse complement strand
TTAAACTGATCACTAACCTCACTTGGTTGACCTCCGGTTCTTGTCAGTACCGCGCCGGGTACTGAACACTCCCATATCGGAAAACGGCGGCGTTGATTATAATCGCGAATCTTTGATTCAAGTCCACGTTAATTTGGAGTTTCGTCGTTAATGCCTTCAGAAGGAAAGAAGCCGGTAACAGTACGCGACGTCGCGCGGGTCGCGGAAGGAGGAGTGTTCGGCCCATCCGACGCCGTCGTCACCGATGTGACGCACGATTCGCGTCAGGCGAAGGCCGGAACTTTGTTTGCCGCCATCCGCGGCGAATTGTTCGACGCGCACAAATTCATTCCACAAGTGATGCTGCAAGGCGCTCAGGGCGTCATTTCCGAAGCGGAAAAGCCTGCCGATTTCGCGGGAGCCTGGATTCAGGTTGCGAACATTCGCCGCTCGATGGCCCTCGCTGCCGCCGAAGTTCATCATCATCCTTCGCGCGAACTGAATCTGGTCGGCATTACCGGAACCAATGGCAAGACGACAACTGCTTATCTGGTGGCCTCGATTCCGGAAGCGGCCGGCGAGCCGGTGGCGATGACGGGCACGGTCGAATATCGTCTCGGTAAAGATCGCCGCAAAGCAGGTCGGACAACGCCTGAAGCCACGGACATGCAGCGAATGTTACGCGAAGCCGTGAACATTGGCTGCAAGACTGCGGTCATGGAATGCTCTTCACAGGCGATGGATTTTCATCGTTGTGATGCGCTGGATTACGCCGTCGCTGTCTTCTCGAATCTGACGCGCGATCATCTCGACTATCACAAGACAATGGAGAACTACTGGTACGCGAAGCAGCGCCTGTTCGACGGGCGTTTGGGATCGCGGCCAAAGACTTCAGTCATCAATCTCGATGACCCTTACGGCGTCGAGTTGGCTGATCGACTGAAGAGCGAAGGTCTGCACGTTGTGACGTATGCGGTGAAAGCGAAGGCCGACATTACCGCGCACGATCCGGAATTCTCTTTGGCGGGAATGCGATTTCGTTTGCGCACGGAAGCGGGTACGCACGCCTCCGGCGTGCTGCCGGTCGGAAGCCTGCGTACCGAGATCGATTTCACCTCGCCGTTGGTGGGCCCGCCGCACGTTTACAACACTTTGGCCGCGGTCGCGAGTGGCCTTTCGCTGGGCTATTCGCTCGATGTGATTACGAAAGCGTTGGGGAAATGCACCGGCGCACCGGGACGATTCGAAGGCGTGCAGCACGATGGTGATTTCGCCGTGGTGGTTGATTACGCGCATTCGGACGATGCGCTTCTGAACGTTTTGCGAACGGCTCGCGACGTTACAAAAGGAAAAATCATCACGGTGTTTGGCTGTGGCGGCGATCGCGACAGCAGCAAACGCGCGCCGATGGGCGAAGCGGCCGGTTCTTTGAGCGATGTTGTGATTCTGACTTCAGACAATCCGCGCACGGAAGATCCAAACCAAATACTCTGTGACGCTGAAGAGGGAATTAAGAAAACCGGCAAGCCTTATGAAAAGATCGCCGATCGCCGCGAAGCCATTCACCACGCAATCGCGCAGGCGCGCACGGGCGACTTAGTTCTGATCGCCGGCAAAGGACACGAGGACTACCAAATCATCGGGCGTGAGACTTTTCATTTCGACGATAAGGAAGTCGCGCGGGAGGCGCTGGCGCACGATCGTTCGCGGTGAACAAAGCATTTTCCATTTATCATTTGACATTTTTCATCTGACATTCGATTTAAAGTTGTCCTATTAATTGCTTCATGCTGGACGTGACCGAAGATAGCGGAACTACGAGTGCTATTAATGACAAATGAGAAATGGGAAATGACAAATGGAAAATGATTCCCGCGGCGCGCGTGCGATAAGCCCTCCAACCCAGGAAGGTCTCGTCCGCGGTATTCGCCGCTGGGACCTGGTCGCGGTTGCCATCAACGGCATCATCGGCGCCGGCATCTTCGGCCTGCCGGCGAAGACTTTCTCGCTGATTGGAACGTACAGCCTGTTCGCCTTCATTGCGTGCGCCCTCGTCGTCACGCTGATCATCCTATGCTTTGCTGAAGTCGGCAGCCGCTTCGAGGAAACGGGCGGACCTTACCTGTATGCACGTGAAGCATTCGGCCCGACCGTAGCATTCGAAGTCGGTTGGCTGATCTGGCTGGCGCGACTGACGGCCTTTGCGGCGAACTGCAACTTGATGGTGGCCTATCTGGCCTTCTTTTGGCCCCCCGCAGCCTCAACAATTCCGCGCGCGTTCATTATCACCATCGTCGTGGTTGGGTTGACGGCCCTCAACATCACCGGCGTGCGGCAAGCGGCGATTGCCAGCAATGTCTTCACGATTGGTAAGCTTGTTCCGCTGCTCTACTTCATACTGGCCGGGATCTTTTTTATCGTCGTCTTTCGCCCCAACAGCTTCGTATTTGGGCCGACGCCCTCAACCGGGGCGTTTTCCCAGTCGGTGTTGCTTCTCATTTACGCCTTTACCGGTTTCGAGATGGCGGCGATCCCCGCCGGAGAAACGCGCGATCCGCGTCGTTACCTACCGCGAGCTCTGTTGATTGCAATCGGCGTAGTCGCCGTCGTTTACGTGCTGGTCCAAATCGTCTGTATTGGAGCCTTACCGGGATTGGCCGATTCGACGAAGCCTCTGGCGGATGCGGCTCAGCGCTTTAGGGGGGCAACCGGGGCCGCAATCATCTCTGCCGGCGCAATCATCTCGATCGTAGGGAATCTGAATATTATTTTGCTGTCAGGCTCGCGGGTACCGTTCGCGATTGCCGAACAGAAGCAGTTGCCCAGGTTTGTCGGCAACATCCATCGCCGGTTTTCTACTCCACACGTTTCCATCCTGATCACCGCTGCGCTCATGTTCATCCTGACGCTAAACAGTTCCTTCGTCGCGGCCCTGACGATCAGCGCGATTGCGCGGTTGGTGACTTACGCAGCTACTTGTCTGGCGTTGCCGGTGCTGAGGCAGAAGAAAGATGTACCCGAAGCCGTTTTCCGCGTTCGCGGGGGAACTGTGGTTGCGATAGCCTGCCTGGTTCTAATCGTTTGGCTGTTACTTAACAGCACTCTGTACGAAGCGATCGTCGCGGCGAGTGCGGCGGCAGTAGGATTCGTTATCTATCTCGCATATAGACAAAGCGCGAAGGCAGAACGTAAGAAGTAATCACAATTCTGCTTTGATAGACATCGTGGCACGGCCGCTCAAACCTTGACTTGGAAGGTGCGCAGGAGAGAAACAAAGGTGAAGACTTTTTGCTCGCGTATATTCCTTTTTGGTGCCCTCGCATTTTCAACATGTCTGGTCGCATGTTCCTCAGGGCCAATGACCATCGAACGCATCGAAGGCTCCGTGGTTGTTACGTGGGGCCCAAGAGTTGGCTCGGATTTTACGTTCGGCGATATACGCCTCAGTTCGGATGGGCGGTGGCTCGCCACGTCTCGGCGTGCAGAAGTGATCTTGTGGGATGTGTCCGCTCGTCGTATAGCCCACAAGCTCGCCGGCCACACTGGGACAGTACATAGGTTTAGTTTCAGCGGTGATGGTCGATTTCTCGCTTCCGCCAGTTACGACGGGACGGTGCGCGTGTGGGAGATAGCTACTGGCCATGAAATTCGCGTGTTCAATTTCCCGAGCTACCGCGAGACTCAGCAACTCGTAGGAAGGGCCGATTTGAACGCCGACGGCAGTTTGGTATTAGTTGAATACGGTTCCGTACCTTCGCGAGTCACCATTTGGCAAGTAGCCACTGGTAATCAACTGCTTTGCAAATCGTTTCTAAACTCGCCTAACCGAGCATCCTTTTTCATTTCTTCTGAAACTCGCTCGATCTCTGGGCACAGCACCGAACAGATATGCGAGGGTCTCTCGAAGCCTGTGTTGCCGGGGCAAGTCACGAAACCCTACGACAAGTTCGCTTTCAGCCATGACTACCGCCGCCTTGCCGTCACAAACGACCAGGCGGGCGAGGTGTATCTGTGGAACTTGGAGACAGGAGTTGAAGAGACCAGAATCTGTTGCGGCGTCAAAGCTGAATACGGGGTGGACAAGTACAACCCTGTCCAATCTCTCACTTTTAGCCCGGATGGTCGTCGATTAGCTTCGACTGACTGGAGGGGAAACGTGATGTTGTGGGATCTGGCGTCACGGCAAGCTGTACTGGTGGCCGTCGAACGCTACATTGCGACCGTAGCCTTCAGTCCGGACGGGAGTCAGCTTCTTTTTGCTTCCTCTGGAGGTCCGTTACGTGCCTTGGATTTAACCTCGAGGCAAGAATTGTCATCGTGGGGCACGCAAATCATCAGCATAAACTTCTGGGTGACGCTAGGGTTCACGCTGATCATTGTCTTTCTGTATGCCTCGCTCTGCCACTACAAGATCGCCGTGAAGCTTCGCGCACCGCGCCCGTGGCGCGCATGGGTTCCCGTGTGGAATTTGTTTCTAGTGATCGAAATGGCTAATAAGCCGGCCTGGTGGATAATCCTGCTGCTGATTCCTGGGGTTGACATTGTGGCCGGTCTCATCCTCTGGTCGCGCATTTGCATCGCGCTTGGCAAGTCACCCTGGCTTGTGCTGACTTTCCTTATACCCATGTTGGGTCTTTTCGTTCTCGGGTATCTGGCTCTTAGTACAAGAGCTACTTGGCCTGATGAACAATACGCCCGTCCATAATCGTCATCACAACCTTTACGTTTTCGATTTCCTTCGGATCGATCTTGAAGATGTCGCGCGAGAGAATGACGACATCGGCCAGCTTGCCCGGTGTGATTGTTCCTTTTTCGGTCTCCTGAAACTCAGCATGCGCCGAGCCAAGCGTGTACGCGCGCACCGTTTCTGCTACTGAGATCTTCTGTTCCGGGACCCAGCCCTTTGGATTCTTGCCATCCAAAGTTCGCCGCGTCACCGCTGCATAAATCGTCAGCATCGGATCGAGTGGCGCGACTGTCCAATCGGTTCCGAACGCCAGCGTCGCACCAGCGTCGAGCAGAGATCGAAAAGCGTAGGTGGTCTTCGCCCGCTCTTTACCGATGCGCTTTTCGGCCCAACGGCCATCGTCGATGGCGTGATAAGGCTGCATCGACGCAATGACCCTGTTGCGGGCGAAACGTGGAATGTCCTGTGGTCTAAGGTGCTGCGCGTGTTCAATGCGAAATCGCCGATCGCGCCCAACGTTCTGTTTTTCGACCTGCTCGAAAATCGCCAGGATCATGTCGTTTGCCCGGTCACCAATCGCGTGAATCATCACCTGTAGTCCCGCTTTGTCGGCCCCGCGGACGCGTTCAAGCATTGCGCTTTCGGGAAACATTTCACCGCTGGGGATCCCGCTCGTGTTTGGCGCGTCGCGGTACGGTTCGTAAAACAGGGCCGTGGTTGAACCGAGGCTTCCGTCACTGAAACCTTTCAAGCCGCCAGTGCGCAGCATTGGGCTGCCAAAGTTCGCGCGAATTCCGGTGCGCGCCAAACGGTCCCAACTGGGCAAAGGCCAGACGGCGTAAATCCGAGTTTTCAACTCGCCGCGATCCAGCAACGTTTGATACACGCCAACGTCAACGCTTGCCGACATGTCTTGCACGCTGGTGACGCCCAAACGGGCGGCATGATTGGTGGCGGCGCGCGCGGCTTCCAGCTTCTCTTCAAAGGTGGATGGAGGAATCACTTTCCAGACGAAGCTCTGTGCCGCGTCTTTCAGTACGCCCGTCGGTTCGCCCGTTTTCGGATGGCGCACGATGACGCCGCCATCCGGGTCTTTCGTGGCGCTCGTCACCCCGGCGAGTTTCAATGCGACGCTGTTAGCCAGGCTCATATGACCGTCGAGCCGGTTAACGAAAACCGGCGTGTCGGGCGTATAGCGATCGATTAATTCTTTGGTCGGCAGGTTCGCTTCCGGCCAGCGCTCGTGGTCCCAATCGCCGCCGGTGATCCACCGGCCTTTCGGGAGTTTTGCACCGAAGTCGCGGATGCGTTCGGCAAACTCCTGTGGGGTGTTCGCATCGCGCAAGTCCACGGACGCCAGTTGGAAACCGCCACTCAAGAAATGCACATGGGCATCGTTGAAGCCGGGCAAGACCAACTGTGCCTTCGCATCGATCACTTTGGTGGTGCTGCCCGCCAGTTTCCTGATGTCCGTAGTCGAACCCACGGCAACGATGCGATTGCGATGAATGGCGACCGCTTCCGCCGTTGGTTGACTTGGATCCATCGTCTGGACGTTAGCGTTCACGATGATTATGTCGGCAACAAGGGAAGACTTATCAGCGGGTGTTAAAGGAGCCAAAGACATTAGCAGCAGGGCGACGGCGGTCGCAGAGATTGTTTGTTTCATACGAATCGATTTGCCGGGAGCGCGGACGTCCTCGTCCGCATTCTTCCGCGAAAGAAAGTTCGCGTTGCGCGCTCATTGCGGGCGAGGACACCCGCGCTCCCAGCAGTCAGGCGCGTAGTGTATCATCACGTTCACCTGGCAAAGACAACAATTACCCAACCGTCATGGCCGTAAGCTCACAGCAGATTGAATTGAATGATGAACTGCTTGATGAGTTGCGCGAGGTTGTCGGTGAAGAGAATGTTCTTTCCGAACCCGACGAGTTGCTGGTCTACGAATGCGACGGCCTGCCGCAACATAAGCACCTGCCGCGCGCGGTGGTGTTCCCAAACTCAACTGAAGAGACTGCTGACGTACTCGCGTTGCTGCACGACGAAGGGGTGAGCTTCGCGCCGCGGGGCGCCGGGACTGGTTTGTCGGGAGGCGCGCTCGCGATCAATCGCGGCGTGGTGATTGAACTCGCGCGCATGCGCAAGATTCTGAAGGTCGATCCGGAGAACCGGCTCGCGCAAGTGCAGACGGGTCTGGTGAACGCGCAGCTTTCACGCGCCGTCGCCCCTTACGGTTTGTATTACGTCCCCGATCCTTCCAGTCAGCCTTCGTGCACTATCGGCGGCAACATTGCCGAGAACGCCGGCGGCATTCATTGCTTGAAATACGGAACGACGACCGATCACGTCGTGGCCGCGCGCGTCGTGCTGGCGGATGGCTCGATCGTGGATCTCGACTTGAAGAGTCCGGGCTACGATTTGCTCGGCGTGTTTGTCGGCTCAGAAGGCACGTTCGGCATCGCCACTGAAGCGACCGTAAAGCTGGCGCCGATTCCGCCTGCCGTGCGTACGCTGCTCGCTGACTTTCTGAATGTTGAGGATGCCAGTCGCGCGGTCTCAGCCATAATTGCCGAGGGAATGTTGCCCGCCGCGCTGGAGATGATGGACAACGCGATCATTCGCGCCGTCGAGGCAAATCCGGTATTCGCGGCCGGAATGCCGATCGATGCGGGCGCGGTATTGCTCGTCGAACTCGATGGTATCGAAGCAGGCATTGACGACGATGTCGAAAAAGCAGAAGCGATTTTGCATGAGTACGGCGCGCGCTCGGTACGCCGCGCTGACGATGAGAAGGAGCGAAAGAAACTTTGGGCCGCGCGCAAGGGCGCATTCGGCGCCGTCGGTCGCCTGATGCCGGACGTGATGATTCAGGATGCGGTCGTGCCGCGCTCGCGACTGCCGGAAGTGCTTGCGGAAACGTATCGCATCAGCGCGAAATATGACCTTCAGCTGGCCAACGTCTTTCATGCCGGCGACGGTAATTTGCACCCGCTGATCTGTTTCGATCTGCGACGCGGCGCCGATTTGAACAAAGTCCGCGAAGCGGGCCGCGAGATTATGGAGACGTGCGTGCGCGCCGGGGGCTCGATCACCGGTGAGCATGGCGTGGGACTCGACAAGAGCAGATATTTGCCGCTGATATTTTCCGAGGACGATATGAGCGCGATGCTGCAAGTGCGTGCCGCTTTCGATCCTTCGGGTCTGTGTAATCCCGGAAAGATCATTCCTGCGCCGGGCGGTTGTGGAGAAGGGCGGGCGGTGGCGACGGTTGCTATGACTGACAGTGAGCGAGGCCCAGCGTCGTTCACTGAGTCGAGCAATGGTCGATCGGAAAGGCCGAGCCTTTCCGCACTGCAGGGCGGCACAGCCGCGGACTTAAGAAGCCCGACAAACCAACCGATCCCTAACCGCACGCAACCGATTCTCGCTGCCCGTATGAACGAGACGCGGATCGCGCGCGAGCTTTCGCGCTTGTTGGGCGATGTCGGCGTGCGGCGACTAACCGATTACACACTTGAACTACAGTCGAACACACGGGCAGAAAGACTGGTCGAAGTTTCGCCGGCTTCTGCCGAGCAAGCCGCTGAGGTTATGGAGTTCGCGGCCCGCGAAGGCCTGGCAGTCGTTCCGGCCGGCGCGCGCACATTCGTTGACGCGGGAAATCTGCTGGCTCGAGCAGATGTGATTCTGAGCACGCGTCGAATGGATCGCATGATCGCGCACGAGCCCGCCGACCTGGTGGCTACCGCTGAAGCCGGCCTGACGCTCACCGAATTTCAAAAACAGCTCGCGCAAAACGGACAATGGTTGCCCATTGATCCCGCGGACGACGGCAGCGCGACCCTGGGCGGAATTGTCGCGACCGGATCGAGCGGACCGCAGTCTTTCGGTTACGGGCCTTTGCGATCCTTTGTTATTGGATTGCGTGTCGTGCTCGCCGACGGCCGGCAAATCAAAGCAGGCGGCCGAGTAGTCAAGAACGTGGCCGGTTACGATCTCTGCAAGCTCTTTACCGGGAGTTTCGGGACTCTCGGGCTGATTACTGAAGTCACTTTTAAACTGAGGCCTCTGCCGGTTGAGACGCGCACGATCGTAGCCGTAGGATCACGGGAAGCCTTGCTCGTCGCTGGGCGGCTCGCGGCGGTTAACTCTTTTCCCGTGGCAGTAGAAGTTGTGTCGCCTTTGCTGGCGGAAAATCTTGCGCTTCAAACGCCAGCCGGCAAAGGCTTACTGTTGATTCGGTTCGCGGGCTCAGCCAGAACGGTCATTACCCAAACGGCGCAGGCCCTAAAGACGCTGCGCGAAGGCTTTCGTTGTGCACTCTATGACAATGATGCCGCACTTTGGCAAGTGCTGGGCACCGCGCCGCTGCAGGCCAACCATGATCTCGGTTGGAGTGCTCGAGTACGACCAACCGAGCTGCCGGCCCTGGTGGATGAAATTGCCCGGTTGGAAAGCGATGATGCCTGGCATTCATCGGTTCGCTGGCACGCGTCCGCCGGCGATGGCCGTGTGCGAGTGATGGCGCGCAGTCCTCTATATCATCAGGAAGCGGGGCGAACGCTTGAAGGATTCAGGCAGACAGCAGAAGATCGCGGCGGGAGTTTGATTGTGGAAAAGGCGCCGGTCGAGGTCAAACGCGAGTTCGACGCGTGGGGCAGTTTCGCTTCGGCAGGGGAGTTGATGCAGCGGGTGAAGGAGCAGATGGATCCTGAGAGTGTTCTGTCCCCGGGACGCTTTTACTGATCCCAGCTGCGAAGCTGCGGCCCGTAGCTCCGGCCCAAGGCGAGGCTTTGCGAGCCTGGGGTCAAGCGCCCAACCATATTGGGAGCCGCGGAGCGGCGCCAGAGAGCGTCAATTCATCGAACAATTGGGCCAATCACGAACAGTCCGCTCAGAGGTCGGTCGCCGCTCCCCGGCTCCGGCAGATCTTTTCTACCGTCACCCAAGGCTTGCAGAGCCTCGCCTTGGGCCGGAGCTACGACCGCAGCTCCGCAGCTGGTTAATTACGCCGACTTGAAGTTTCTTTTCTCAGAAATTGACAAAGCGTCTACTACATCAAGCGGAACCAGGAGCTTGTTGATTTATATCTTCAGCGGTTCTATAAACATTTCGCTCCTGACGGAGCGATGAACGAAGTTCGATCGGAGAAAGTGCTTATGAGGCCGACCAGCTATCGCGGCATTCGAAATATCTCAGCGTTGGCATTGCTGCTGTTTGTCAGTGCTTCGTTTATTCGAATCCCACCGACCTTAACCGGACCAACCCTCGCCGCTTCACGCGAACCCGTTCGCGCGCGCCATGGCATCGTCGCTTCGACAAACGAAGTCGCTTCGCGCGTCGGCGTGGACATCATGAAACGCGGCGGTAACGCGGTCGACGCGGCCATCGCCGTGGCATTCGCTCTGGCGGTGACGCACCCGGCGGCGGGAAATCTGGGCGGCGGCGGCTTCATGATGATTCGCTTGAAGAACGGGAAGACGACCGCGATCGATTACCGTGAGATGGCGCCGGCGGCGGCGCATCGGAACGTTTATCTGGATAAAGACGGCAACGTCATCAAAGGCGAAGGCGGCCCGATCGTTGGCTATCGCGCGGCCGGCGTGCCGGGGACAGTGCGTGGGATGGAGTTGGCGCTAAAGAAGTATGGCTCCGGCAAACTTTCGTGGGCGCAACTTGTCGAGCCGGCCAGAAGATTGGCGGCGAATGGATTCAGAGTTACCCACTCACTCGCGCGTTCATTGCGCGGCAACGACGATTACCTTTCGCAGTATCCCGAGACGAAACGCATCTACCTGAACAACGGCAAGTTTTACAACGAAGGCGATCTGTTTGTGCAGACGGACCTCGGAGCGACCTTCGCGCGCCTGCAACAGCGCGGGCCGAATGATTTCTACGAAGGACAGACGGCGCGCATGATTGTCGATGACCTGAAGCGCAACAACGGGCTGATCACTCTGGCGGACATGCGCGGCTATGTCGCAAAAGAGCGTGATCCGGTGCGTGGAACGTATCGTGGCCACGAAATCGTTTCGATGCCGCCGCCTTCTTCCGGAGGCGCGGTGCTGATCCAGATGCTGAACATTCTCGAGGGCTACGATTTGAAGAAGGTGGACTGGGCTTCATCGGATCGCTATCACCTGATGACGGAATCGATGCGCCGCGCGTTTGCCGATCGCGCCGAGTACATGGGCGACACCGATTTCGTAAAAGTTCCGATCGCGGGCTTGATCGACAAAAAGTACGCCGCGCAACTACGCAACACGATCAATCCCGAACGCGCATCGACGAGTGAACAAGTGAAGGCCGGGAAGCCGCTTGGTTATGAATCAAACGAGACAACTCACTTCACGGTCGTGGACGCGGAAGGGAACGCCGTCGCGAATACCTACACGCTGAACAACTCGTATGGATCGGCCGTCGTCGCAAAAGGGACCGGGATTCTCATGAATGATGAGATGGATGACTTTGCCGCCAAGCCCGGCACGGCGAATCTCTACGGCTTGATTCAGGGTGAGCGCAACGCCGTCGCGCCGCGCAAACGTCCGCTGTCAGCGATGACGCCAACTTTCGTGCTGCGCAAAGACGGTTCGCTTTGGTTCACCGTCGGCAGCCCCGGCGGCCCGACGATTATCAACACCGCATTCTGCGTCATTACCAACGTGATTGATTACGGGATGAATATTCAGCAAGCCATCGACGCGCCGCGTATACATCATCAGTGGCTGCCGGATGAATTGGTCTTCGAGCCGTATGGATTATCCGGCGACACGCAACGGGCTTTGACTGCGCGCGGGCACAAGCTGGTCGACAGGCCGCGCTATCTCGGCGACTGCGAAGGGATCATGATCGAGGAGAAGACCGGCATTCGTTTGGGCGCGACCGATCCGAGAAGGAGTGATGGGTTGGCGGTGGGGTATTAGTTGTCCCTCTTTATGGTCAAGACGTACGCGCGAGGAATTTCCGAAAGTGGCCCGTTTGCGGGACGATTGTCGACTGTAATTGTCGCTGTCGTGGTTGTCATGATGGTCGCCGCGCTGGGCGTCATTATCTGGCAGAAATCAACCAAGCCGGCGGTAGCTGATTATGACGGCACCATCGTAGATCGATGGGCCGACACCAGAGAGACTGAACTGGGTTCGAGGCAGCGGTGGTTTTTGCTGGTTGAAAACGATGGCGGCGCGCGGTTTACGGCTAGAGTCGATGCGAATACATACGAGTCTGCTCGAGTCGGGATGCGGATCAAGAGCCGAAATGGGCAAATCCGGCTGATTGCCTCGGACAAAACGCCGCAATGAAAATAGCGTTTGTTTTATCCCCTCAATGAGCCAGCGAAGCTGGCGGCAGAGTTTAGCCCCGGGCGTAAGCCGGGGGTCACATCTCACCAAGAGACGAGCCCGCGTTAGCGGGCGACAGAATGAATAGTTTTCTGTCGCCCGCTAACGCGGGCCAGGATTGTTTGTGGGTTGATCCCAGGGTTTCGCTCGCTGCGCTCGCTTCACCATGGGCTGTCGTCGGCTTCGCCGACTCGTTGACGCGTTCCAATCACAGCAATGCTCACAGCTGCTGATATAATGCCCACGACTCGTATCAAACCTGATTTGGAACTCGCACCGAACATAGCAGCACCGCTGGTCACCGCACTCGCACGCGAACAAGAAAAGATCCTCGCCTGCGTTCATTGCGGCCTCTGTCTGGAAGCATGTCCAACGTATGTTGTGACGTCCGACGAGAATGACGGTCCGCGCGGTCGCATCTACCTGATGCGCGCGGTCGAAGAGGGGCGCCTGGCGAATACGTCGAATGCGTTTCGCACGCACATTGATCGCTGTCTGGGCTGTCGCGCGTGCGAGGCCGCGTGTCCCGCCGGAGTCGAATACGGTCATCTGCTGGAAGCGGCGCGCGCGGAAATCATCGGGGCCACAAAGAAACCAACCGGTGTTTACCGTCTCCTGAAATTTGTTTTGCGTCACGTCTGGTTAAAGCCGGCGCGTCTCCGAGCTGCGTTTGTGTTTGCGCGGCTTTTCCGAGACTCGAGCTTGCCGAGATTGCTTTTGAAAACCAACATCCCGCGCGAACTTTCGCCGCAGTTCCAATTTGGGCTTGCGCTGTTGGAGGCGTCTCGCGGTTCGAGGCGGCCCAATGGGCAAACGGACAGAATTGCAGGCGGGACGCCTGCGTACCGCTTGCAAGATGCGGTCGCTTCTCTCAAGGAGAGCGTTGCAGTTCAGCTTTTCAAAGGCTGTGTCACCGAAGGTTTGTTCAAACGCGTCAACGACGCGACCGCGCGAGTAATGCAGGTTAACGGATGTGCAGTCCAGATTCCTGAGCAGCAGATTTGTTGTGGCGCGTTGCATGCTCACGCAGGCGACCTCGAGGGCGCACGCGAACTGGCGCGCCAGAACATTGAAGCCTTCGACGGGGGCTTAAACAGCGATCACCCACCTTCCATCGTCACGAATGCGGGTGGCTGTGGCGCGATGCTGGTTTCGTATGCGCATCTTCTCGCCGACGATCCGAAGTATGCGGAACGTGCGAAACAATTCAGCGCGCGCGTGCGCGACATTGGGCAGCAGCTCGAAACGATCGGTTTTCGTAACGGAGCAAACATCGGCTATGAGCGCACGACTTACGACGCTTCGTGTCATCTGCTTCACGGGCAGCGCGCGACGGATGCGTCCTTGCAAATGCTCTGGGCCATCCCCGACTTAAAGTTTGCGCAGCTGAACGGAAGCGACGTCTGCTGTGGCGGCGCGGGCGTTTACAACCTGCTCGAACCTGAACTATCTCGCGCGGTGCTGGATGAAAAGCT
The DNA here is from genome assembly GCA_036374695.1 of Pyrinomonadaceae bacterium. Taxonomy (GTDB): domain Bacteria; phylum Acidobacteriota; class Blastocatellia; order Pyrinomonadales; family Pyrinomonadaceae; genus UBA11740. The sequence continues at coordinate 4,972 of DASUTF010000163.1, read as the reverse complement.
GAACCACATCAACGATTCGGGCGCGGAAGTACTCACCACCGGCAATCCCGGATGCCACATGCAAATCGCGGCAGGCGCCAAACTCGCCGGAATAAATCTGCGGGTTTGCCATCCGGTCGAGTTGCTCGACGAGTCGTATGCGCGCGCCGGCTTCTACAATACAAATCAAAAATGAAAGATTGGACTTCGATTCGCGAGGAGTTTCCGGTCACGCGCCGGTTTGCCTACTTGAACAGCGCCGCCGCCGGCCCCGTTTCGATCAAGTCTCACGCCGCGGCGACTGATTACTATCAGAAGATGATGACGGACGGCGACGTTCATTGGTTTCGCTGGCTGGCACAGCGCGAGGCCATCCGCGAGCGCATCGCGAAGTTCATCAATGCAGAGCCGGACGAGATCGCTTTCACCACCAACACTTCTTCAGGCATGAACGTGATCGTTGATGCGCTGGAAGAGCGCGGGGAAGTGATTTCCTGCGAACTCGAATTTCCGGTTACGACTTTGCCGTGGATGCACCGGCGCATTCCGGTTCACCTGGTGCGGGCGACAAATGGCGAAGTTCGAATCGACGACATTCACAACGCCATGACTCAGCACACAGGCGTGATTGCGCTCAGTCACGTGCAGTTCTCAAACGGCTTTCGGATCGACCCGGAAGAGTTAGGAAGAATTAAGGGCGACCACGCGCTGGTAATTAATGCGAGTCAATCCGCCGGTGTATTCGAGATCGACGTGAAGCGAATGAGTATCGACGCGTTGTGCGCGACCGGCCACAAATGGTTGATGTCAGGCTACGGATCCGGGTTCGTTTACCTCAACCGTCGTTTGCTGCAACAGACTTCTTCGCGCAGCCTTGGCTGGTTGAGCGTCGAAGAGCCCTTCGAGATGCGTAACGACGAATTGCGTCCGCGTCACGATGCGGCGGCGCGTCTCGAGCTTGGCTGTCCGCACTTTGCCGGCATGTTCTCGCTTGGATCTGCGCTTGAGCTGATCGAACAGGTCGGCATCGCGAACATTCAGGAGCGCGCGCTTCAGCTGAATCGGTTTCTCACCGGCAAACTTACGGAGAACAATTGGAAAGTGCTTTCGCCGGTCCAGAATGACGGCTCGCGATCAGCCGAAACGCTGATCGAGATTGATAAGCCGGCAGAGTTTGTGCGCGGTCTGTTTAGGCGCGGAGTTATCGTGACTGAGAAGCCTGAGGGAATTCGTGCGGCCACCCACTTCTTCAACGACGAAAGCGATATCGAAAAACTGATTGCCGCACTGAACGAGATACGGGGCTAGAGCCTCAGGCGCGTGCCGCTTTCCTGGTTTGTTTTTGTTTGTCCCTGGAGGTCGTGGCCCGGTGTTCGCGAAAGTGATCGCGGCAAAGTTGCAGAAACTTCTTCTGAATCGGTGATTCATAACCGCCCACGAGCCGCGCCAATCCGAGCTGCCAATTGATTTGCGCGCCTTCGATCCACCAGCGAACTAAACTGCCTTTACCGACTTCGTCGCGCACGGATTGCAGGGGCACGATGCCGACACCCATGTCTTCCTCAACCATTCGTTTGATTGCGGCAAGGCGGCTCAACTCCATCGCGATTTTCGGCGTAACGCCCGCGTGCGCGAAGAATTGATCAATCAAGCGGCGCGTGTTTCCCCCGCGTTCGCCGAGAATCAGTTTCTCGTTCGCGAGCGCGTACGGGCTGACCACCTTCTGCTTTGCCAGTTTATGGCGCGGAGAAGCGATCGCGACCAGGTAATCTTCGTTGAGCAACTCAGTCTGAACGCCGCGAGCCTCGACGGGCAGCGAGACAAACGCAGCATCAATTTCCCCGCCCATTAAGCGTTGCACCAGCTCTTCGCTGGTGCCCGAAATGACAGACGCCTCCACGGCCGGATGATCATCTTTCAACCGCTTAAGAATCTTCGGCAGCGGATCACCGCTCACCATTGCTGACGCGCTGCCAACACGCAGGCGGCCTTTCTCAGCGCCGGTGAGCGCAGCCATCTCCTGCAGCGCGGCGTCGTGCTCGCGCAGGATGGTCTGCGCGCGATCGAGCAGCTTCTCGCCGGCTTCAGTCAGGATCACTTTGCGGGGCGCGCGGATGAAAAGCCTCACGCCCGTCTCGCGTTCCAGTTGACGTATTTGCATGCTGATGGCCGCCTGGGTTACGTGCACCCGTTCCGCCGCGGCGGTGAAAGTCCCGGACTCAGCGATAGCCACGAAGGCCCTCAATTGTCGGATTTCCATGTGTGTTATCTTATCACGCATGATTATTACACGAATAAAATCTTTTAGTTTCCATGATGGCAACATGCGCATCTAAAATCACAGGAAATGAGCAGTACCCTGCTTGAGCTAAACGTCCGGAAATCTCTGCCTGCCGTAATTCCACGTGCACAGCACGCCAAGGGGCTTGTCGTTGGCGTCGATGGTGGTGGCACGGGGACTCGCGCCGTCATCATGGACGAGAAGCAGCACGTGCTGGGCCAGGGTGAATCCGGGCCCTCGAATCCTTTGCGCGTCGGCATTGCGACAGCTGTAAGCAACGTGCGCGAGGCTATCGATCGCGCCTGCGCTGAGGCCGCCGTCCATCGCGACGATGTTTCTAACGCGACGGTGGGATTAGCCGGCGTGCGGCGCAAAGATATCCATCAATGCACGCTCGAAAAGTTGAACGAGTGCCTGAAGGAAATTCGATCCATTGAGCTCTTGCCCGATGGCGAAATCGCTTTGTATGGAGCGACCGACGGCAAACCTGGATTAGTCGTCATCGCCGGCACCGGCTCAATCTGTTGCGGCCGAAATCGTCAAGGCAAGAAAAGCTGCGCTGGGGGCTGGGGGCCGATAGTCGGCGATGAAGGTGGCGCCTCCTGGATAGCGCGCAAAGCCTTGCAGGCCGTCGCGCGCGGCGCCGACGGGCGCGGGCCGGCAACCGCGATGACCACTGCCGCCTTGAAATATTTCCGAGTGGGCAACGCTGACGACCTGTCCACGGCGATCTATTCGCCGACGATGACGAACGATCGGCTGGCGGGCTTTGCGCGCGAAGTGGTGCGCGCGGCGCGAGCCGGCGATGCCGTGGCGCTCGAGATACTTGAAGACGCCGGCAGGGAACTCGCTGCTGCCGCGATTGCCGTGATCAAGAAACTGCGAATGGAAAAAGACGAGTTTCGCATCGCATGCGTGGGCGGAGTTTATGGCGCGGGTGATTTGTTGCTGGGCGCCATGCAGGAACAAATCAAAAGCGTTGCAAAACGCGCTTACCTGTCGCAGCCCCTATTTCCGCCAGTGATTGCTGCTGCGCGTATCGCGCACGCGCACTTGCGCGACGAATACGCTCTGGCCGGATAGGCCAGAAGTTTCAAGTTTCAGGTTCCACGTTTCAAGTTGATCAAGGGAGCCAGCATCCGCGTGAACGGATGGGTTAAAGCGTCGCTGAGGGTTACGTCGATGATCCACCCGCTAATCCCGACATGTCGGGAGGGGTACTAACTTCATCGCACAGTTCAAACTTGAAACCTGGAACTTGAAACCTGAAACTCATTCCAACATGCCCTCCGACAGTTCCGCGACAGTTCCAATCACCGAACAGGAAAATCCGCGCAGCGCGAACCTCAGTTCGCTTTCATCACTGGAAACCGTTGAAGTGATGAACGGGGAAGACGCGCGCGTTGCGGCTGCCGTCAATGCAGTGTTGCCGCAGATAGCCGAAGCGGTGGAAAGAATTGTCGAGCGCTTGCGAAACGGTGGACGTTTGTTCTACATCGGAACGGGAACGTCAGGCCGTTTGGGTGTGCTGGATGCGGCTGAGTGTCCGCCGACATTCGGTGTCTCGCCCGAACTGGTTCAAGCCATCATCGCCGGTGGGTATGAAGCGTGCTATCGCGCTGTCGAAGCTTCTGAAGATGACGCCGAAGCCGGAACGCGTGATTCACAAACGCGCGGCTTCACCAAAGACGACGCGTTGGTTGGAATAGCAGCTTCGGGCCGGACGCCTTACACTGTCGGCGCGGTTGAATACGCGCGCCAAATTGGAGCATTCACCGCCGCCATAACCTGTGTGCCGGATTCGGCGATTACGAAAGTTGCGGAAATCGCGATCGTTCCCGTGGTCGGACCTGAGGTTGTGGCCGGCTCGACCCGTTTGAAAGCCGGCACGGCGCAAAAGATGGTCTTGAATATGCTTTCGACCGCCGCGATGGTACGGCTTGGCTATGTTACCGGCAATCGCATGACGAATGTGCAGACGCGCAACGTTAAGTTGCGCGCGCGAGCGGTGAGAATCCTGACGGCCGAAGCCGGGATCGACGAAGCCTCCGCCAGTGAAGTTCTCGATGCGGCCGAAGGCGATTTGCCGGTGGCGATCGTCATGGCCAGGTCGCAGTCCGGTCAGGCTCGTGCGAAGGCGGCGCTCGAAGCCGCGGGCGGAGTTATTACCCGCGCACTCGAACTCATCAATTCTGAAGCGCGGTCAGAACCGCCTGCAGTAGCGGGCGGTTGATGAATGGGTAAAGATCGCTCCAGGTTAGATTCAAGCGCCCGCTAACGGCCACCCCACGCGAGATGCTCGCGCGGGGACGCAGGCAGCAGGCGGTTCCGACAATATCTTTAGAACCGAGCATGAAAGCCCTCGATCTCGCAATCATCTTTGGCTACCTAATCGGCATCGTCCTGTTTGGGACGTGGTTTGGCCGTAAGCAGAAGACGACCCGCGATTATTTTCTTGGCGATCGATCCGTGCCCTGGTGGGCCGTCGCGTTTTCGATCGTTGCGACCGAAACTTCCACGATCACCTTCATTTCAGTTCCGGGCATCGCCTTCGCGCGTGGTGGCAACTATCAGTTTCTGCAGCTCGTTTTCGGGTACATGCTGGGTCGCATCGTCATCGCGATCCTGTTCATCCCTTCGTACTTTCGCGGCGAGCTGATGACTGTCTATCAACTGCTCGATCGGCGGTTCGGCGGAAAGATCAAAATGCTG
>DASUTF010000162.1:0-22404 GCA_036374695.1 Pyrinomonadaceae bacterium | reverse complement strand
GCGGGAGAGGACATGCTGTTGATTTGCGCGACGCCCGAAACAATTCGACGCGGCTATCACGCGTTGCTTAAAGCCGCGCGGGACGGCGAAATCAGCGAAAAGCGCATTCAGGCATCCTTGAGACGTATTTCGGCGACCAAGAGCCTGGCTCGGCCCCCCGTGCCGCTCGAGATGGACAAGTACAATCGGCTGTCAGATGAAATTCGGGAACTCAATGTGACGCTCGAGTACCGCTATCCAGGAGAATCAAATGTCACGTAGAACGCGGACAACACGACGCACCGTATTAGCGCTGGTATTTTGTCTGACCGCGACGTTATTGACCTCGACCACGTGCCGGCGTCGCAGTGACAGCTTCGTGATCGTCCTGTCCGACAACATCAAGACAATCGATCCGATTGGCTCGCCCACAGTGGACGCAGCCAGCGAGCGCGTGCGGGTGCTGATCTTTAATTCGCTCGTTAAGAAGAATGATCAGTTCGACTACGTTCCTGAGCTGGCATCGAACATTCAGCGTTCCGACGACGGTCTGACGTTTACCTTCACGCTGCGCGACGGTGTCACCTTCCATGACGGCCGGCAGTTCACTTCGGCTGACGCGAAGTACACGATCGACACGGTGTTGGCCAACTCGTTCGCGAAGTCAGCGAGTTTCTTCGAAGGGGCGGGAGCGAATCGGACGAACTACATCAAGAGCGTTGAAGCGCCGGATTCGCGGACGCTGGTAATCACGCTGACCAAACCATGGACTGGCCTGCTGCCGAATTTGGTCCCCATTGCGATCATTCCAAAGGACAGCTACGAATCACAGAAGACGCGCCCTCTCGGCACCGGCCCATTCAAATTTAAGAGTTACGACCAATCACAGCAGGTGGTCGATCTCGAAGCGAATACGAGTTATTGGGACGGCCCTCCGCAGATGGCCACTTTGCGCGCGCGCGTAATTAGCGACTCAAATGCGATGCAGGCCGAGTTGCAAAGCGGCCGGGTCGATATTGCGCCGCTGCCGACCAGTCTTTCGCCGGACGCGATCAAGGCGCTCGGCTCTAATCCGAACCTGGCGGTGCATCAATTCACCGGCTCGAACGTCAACCTGCTCACCTTTAACACGAGCGAAGCGCCACTCGATAACGTTAAGGTGCGGCAGGCAATCGCCCATGCAGTCGATCGTGAAGGCCTGATTCGCGACTTGCTCCTGGGCCAGGGCAAAATCGCCCATTCCATTCTGCCGGAATCGTCCTGGGCTTACACACCCGGTCAAACCTACAACTTCGATCCGGCGATGGCGAAAAGACTTCTGGACGAAGCAGGCCTGCGCGATCCGGATGGGGACGGTCCGCAGATGCGTATCAGCAAACCAATTCTCTTTCGGATTTCCGGCAGCAGCGCCCCGGCCAGGCAATACGCCGGAGTCATTCAGAATTATCTAAAGGACGTAGGTTTGCCGGTTTCGATCGAGGCTACGGAATTCAATGTCATGCTTGAGTTCATTCGTCGCGGCCAGTTTCAGATGCAATATGGCCAATGGGTGGGCGGCAATCAGGATCCGATCTTCTATCGCGATTTATTCGCGACGTCAGAGATTCCCACTGAGGCGCGGGCCTCTCGTAATCGCAGCCGCTACAGCAATCCAGAACTCGATCGGATTCTGACTGAAGCCGCGAACACATACGACCACGAGAAAGCAAAGCCGCTTTACGCGCGCGCGCAGGAGATTGTGAGCCGCGACGTGCCGGTGCTTCCCCTCTGGTACCAGGCGAACATGGTCATCGCGAAAAAGAACGTGAGCAACATTAACGTCAACGCCAGCGGGGACTGGGGTTTCGTCAAGAATCTAACAGTTACACGTTAAGCCTTCTGGCAAGAGTTGATCATCATCTGCAGCCTGGCCTGCGTCTCGCCTGAGAGCGCCACAAACTCGACCCCTGCGCCCGCAGGAGGCGCTCCTTCCATGACTCGCAACTGATATCGGACCGCGCCTTTCACCTGAATCGCGCCGATCGCCTCTTCGCGCAGCTTCAGATGGATTTCATCACCACGACCCAATTCGCGCTTCGTCGCGAGGAAACACCCACTGAGGCTGAGGCTGGTTACGCGATCGTCGTACTCACACTCGGTGCTACGACCCCAGTCGACAAATAAGTCGACGTTGACGCGTGGATGCCTGCGAACCTCGGTGTAGCTCATTCTGCTTAATTTGGAGTGCGCCCGGGTGGCACACGCTTCAGTGTTCCGCGGTCAAACAGACCAGGGTTAGTGCCGCTTAATTTAACGCCGCGTCTTACCGCGCTGAAAGCGCTGATTGGATCTCAGTCCAGGCAATAACTCCCTGCCGAACCAAGGTTACTTCGGCAAGGCCTGCGGGCAGGATGTCTGCGTTCCCGCTCGTCGTATCAACAACAGTAGAAGGCCGATCCGTTTTCGTCGCGCCGCCGTCCAGGATTAGGTCTACCTTCTCGCCAAAGTACTTCAACGCCTCTGCTGCGGATCGCGCCGGCGGCTCACCGGAAGGGTTCGCACTGGTCGCCGTCAGTGCGCCGCCGCAGGCCCGCACGAGTGAGCTGACTGTTTCGTCATCCGGCAGACGGACACCCACAGAGTTAGTGCCCGCCGTCAGCTCGCTCGGCAACTGAGATGTTGCTCTACCGATGATCGTCAGGGCGCCGGGCCAGAATCGTCTTGCGAGTTCGTCGAATGCTGCTGAACGGCTCTCAATTAACCGGCCAAGTTGATCCACGTCGCTGATGAGCACGAGAATAGGTCTGTTCTCTTCCCTTCCTTTCAAGTCTTTAACTTTCCGGACTGCCGCAGCGTTAAAAGGATCGGCGCCCAGGCCATAGAAGGTGTCAGTGCGAAAGACAATGACGCCTCCGCGCGCGACAACGCTCGCTGCGCGCTTAACGTTTTTATGACTCAGCGAAAGGGTCATCGAGTGTCCGCGCCTGTGGCCGCTTGCACGCCGCCAGGCGCGAAATGTTTATAGCCCAGAAGGCCCATACAAGTCAGGCGCAATCGGCGAGGGCCGCTCGTTGCCGATTGCGAAAACGAAACTGGGCAGCGCTATAAACATTTGGCTCCTGCGGAGCCGCCGTCTAACTTCCTCTGTGCCCTCGGCGTTCAGTTGATCTTAACTCCGTAACCCAGCCCGTCTCCGACCGGCAAGACCACTGCGCGCAACTGTGGATGGTTGACGAAATATGGATTGAATTCGCGCAGGGCTTCCGTTGACGTCTTGTAGTCCTCTGTTTCGTTCCGGCCCGCGACCCTGCCTCCCCAGAGCAGATTGTCGCAAATAACAACGCCTCCGGTGCGCAGCTTTGGCAGGCTAAGATCGAGATAACCTTGATACTCTTCTTTCACCGCGTCGATGAAGACAAGATCGAATGTCTCGTCGAGTTGAGGAATGACGTCGAGCGCGTACCCGATTTCGATTTGCACACGATCGGCGATGCCTGCGCGGGTGAAATAGCCTTTCGCGGCCGCAATCATTTCGTCGCTCGGGTCGATCGTGACCACGCGTCCGTCTTCACCCATGCCGCGCAAAAGATGGATCACGGAATAGCCAATCGCCATCCCGCACTCAAGCGCTCGCTTGGCGTTGATTGCGCGGGCAGTGATTTCGAGAAACGAAGCCACCTCGCGATCGGCAATCGGTACGTCATGCTCCGCGGCAAAGCTCTCCATTTCGGCAAGCAGATCATCGCTCGGCGGCAAGAGGCCGTCGAGATACTCCGCCTGCGCACGGTGTAGGATTGCGTCGAGTTTAGCTTTCATCGGCGAGGATTATAACTGCCACCATTACGGAACCGCGAACGGCAGTGAGCGGGATAAAGTGCTCAACTTGGACGCACGTTACAGAACCGCGAACGGTAGTGAGCGGGATAAAGTGCTCAACTTCGACGCACGTTACGGAACCGCGAACAGTATTGAGCGGGATAAAGCGCTCAACTTGGACGCACGTTACGGAACCGCGAACGGTAGTGAGCGGGTTAAGGCGTCAACGATTGTATTGCAAAACCATGATTGCGCTAGTTGCGTCTTTATCCCGCTCACTACCGTTCGCGGTTCTGTACCGCCCTCACTTGTTCGGCGATACGCTGCGGGGAGTCGGATTTTCATGACACTTGTCGGGAGAATTATCCGCTCTTCCTTCTTGGTCAAGGAGATGTTTCTTCTTTGTCACCCACTGCGACATACCGCCGGCCCAGTCCCAGCTCTCTTAACTTATGCTGCAGAGACTGCCGGTGCATGCCCAGAACGGAAGCCGCGCGGGTAACGTTGCCGCCTGATTCTTCCAAACACCTGGCAATGTAACGACGCTCGAACTCGCGCCGATCGTCACGAAAATCTGATGTGTAAGGAACGACCAGTCCGCCATTCAACGAAGCATCGACTGATTGCGCTGCTTTCGCGGTTATGCCCGTTTCGATCGCGTTCACCTCGTCGCCCTCGGACATGATCGCGGCGCGCTCAATCGCGTTGCGCAACTCGCGGACATTGCCGGGCCAGTCGTATTCCATCAATTTCTTTAAAGCGTCACGCGCAATCGGTCGCTCCGGCAAACCGTGACGTTCCGCTGCGTCGCGGGCGAAAGCCGCTGCGAGCACGGCAATGTCTTCACGGCGCTCGCGCAAAGGAGCAATGTCGATCGTCACCACGCGCAACCGGTAGAAGAGATCGGCGCGGAAGGTTCCCTTTTCGATCTCTTCTTCCAGGGCTCGATGCGTCGCGCTCACAATCCGCACATCGACAGGAATTGATTCGTCGCCGCCCAGCCTTTCAATGCGTCTCTCTTCCAGTGCGCGCAGTAGCTTCGCCTGCACGTTGGCGCTCATGTCGCCGATTTCGTCCAGGAACAGAGTGCCGCCATTGGCCTGCTCGAATTTGCCCTTGCGCCGTGTTGCAGCGCCCGTAAAAGCGCCCTTTTCGTGGCCAAAAAGCTCAGATTCGATGAGCTCCGAAGGCAGCGCCGCACAGTTTACCGCGACGAAAGCACCGCCGCTGCGCGTGCTGCTCCGATCGTGCAACTCGCGCGCAACCAGCTCCTTGCCGGTGCCAGATTCGCCGCGCACCAGCACCGTCGCGTCCGTGTCGGCGACCTTCTCGATCATGCCGCGCACGCGCTGCATCGCTTCTGAGTTGCCCAGCAAAGCGCCGCGTTGCGAACTCTCGATCTCAATTCGCCGTCGCAGCGATTGGTTCTCGCGACGAAGCTGAACATTTTCGAACGCGTTCTTGACCACGAGGCGCAGGTCGTCCACCTCGAAAGGTTTTGAAAGATAGTCGTACGCGCCGCTCTTTACCGCTTCAACCGCCAGCCGCTCAGACCCATGTGCCGTAATGATGATGACGTGGGGCGCTTCAGCCTTCGCAGCTTCTGCCTCGCTGTTAATTTGCTTCAGGAAGTCGAGGCCACTCAATCCCGGTAGATTCACATCCAGCAGCAACAAATCGAATTTCGACGTTCGCATCAAAGCATGCGCCGACTCAGCGCTCTCGGCTTCGGCGATGTCGCAGCCAAACGTCTGCAAAGCGCGGCGCATGCCGTAGCGCGCGGCTTCTTCATCATCAACAATCAGTAAGCGCAAATTATTCGTACTCATTTAAACTCCGCAGTTTAATACAGGCGCGGTAAGAGTGCCCGCTCCTCATGATTTGTCGAGGAGTCTTGCTTGCGCGTGCTGTGCCAGAGCCCGGCGCGCCTCCGGATTGGCGATCACAATTCCAACCCTCTGTGCCTCCGTGAGAAGTTCCGTGTCTCCGTGGTGGAGTTCTTGTTTAGATAATTTCACCACAGAGGCACAAAGAACCACTGAGACACGGAGCGAAAACCAGGACCGGACATTACCGTCATTTAAGCACGGCTCGCTACTGCGCGGGGTTTTGTAATGACACGCGCAGCTCAAAATGTGCACCCTCGCCGTTGGTTGAGGGAGCAAGCACGGCCGAGCCGCCCGCCTCCTGCATACGCTTGCGAACGATGGCCAGGCCCAGCCCCGTACCTCTCTGGCGCGTCGTGAAAAACGGTTGCCAGACTTTTTCGCGCATCGCTTCCGGAATACCGGGACCGCTGTCGCTCACAGTAAACACAAGCGATTGCCCGTCCCTGTCGCACTCGATCTTGATGATGCCTCCGCGCGGCGTCGCCTGCAAAGCATTAAGAAGCAGATTGGAAAGCGCGTCACGCACGGCCGAGGTTTGCACGCCGTCAAGCTTCGCGTCACATCGCGCAGCGGATCTAAGTGTAATGCCCTTTTCTTCGGCCTCAGCGCGAAACAGGCCGACGACGGTGCCCGCGATTTCCGCGGCGGTGCTCGGCGTAGAGGCCGGCGTCTGGGTTCGAGCGAAGCTGAGGAGTTGGGTGACCGTGTTGTTCAGACGATCGGTTTCGCCGACGATTAGACTCAGGTCGCGCGCGTGTTGAGTCTTGAGCGCTTCGTCTTCGCTCATTACCTGCGCGATTGACTTGATCGCTGAGAGCGGATTTTTCACCTCGTGCGCGACCGTCGCGGCCATCTGGCCCAGCGCCGCGAGCCTTTCGCCCTCAGCGAGCTTCCGTTCCAGCCGCACGTTCTCTTCCACCAGCCGCCAATCGTCGAGGGCGACCGCGATTTGACCGGCGAGAACTTCAAGCACCGCGCGCACGTCGGAAGTTAGCGCACCGGGTGCCGCTTCAACTCTCAGCTCGCCAATGGTTTGATCCTCGCGCATTAGCGGGTAAGAACTGAAGAATGCATTGTCCTCATCGCCCCTCTCCGCTTGGAAAGAGGGGGAAACGGCTGGGGATTCCCTTGAACTCAATACGATCTTCACTTTCCGCAACGGCAGCGCGCTCGCGATTTGTGTCTCGATGAAAGTGATCAGTTCCGCCAACTCGCGGAACTGTCCGACCTGCGCGCCCACGCCTGCCATGACATCACGATACAGAGCCGTCTCGCGCTCAAACAGCGAGCGAAACCACCTTTCGAGAGCGCCACGCATGGGCGCGGCCAAAAAGGTCAGCCCGAGGATCAGGATCGCCTCGATAACTCCGGCGCGCACGCCGTAACGCGCGTTGGTCCACTCGCCAATGCGGCGAATTCCGTAAACGTAAACGGCCAGAACTACGGCCGCGAAGCTTGCGACCACAAGGCTTTCCTTGATGATCAATTCGAGAAAGCGATAGCGATAAATGTAGTAAGCAAGCAGCGCCGAAGGCAGCAACGAGCCGAGATTCGCAAACGTCTGGAGATACAGTCCTCTGGTTTCTCCCCGGCCCAGACCTAAGCCAAGAGCGGACAAAATGAGCACCGCAATTCCAAAGAATGAAAACGCCAGTGTGCGCAGGATACGACGTTCGCTGGCCGATTCGGATTGGCGCGCGACCAGCAACTCGGTGATCGCGCAGACGCTCAGGGAGTAAAACACCCATAGCGAGAAGGGCAAGACGAACGAGGACGTTTTCGCGATCATCGGCTGATAGTCGCCTGACCAGATACGCGGAATTGCAAGCGCGAGAAAGACGCACGGAAGATAAGACAAGACCGCGCGAATGCGTTCGATGCGATTGAGCGGTCTTCCGTGCGCGCCGGCCCAGAGATGCAAATGAACGTGAAGCAGAACCGAATAACAGAGCGTGATGCTGATAACCGCGATCGTGTTCGCGACTCGGAGCGGAACGATCCAATCGGCGTGTGGCAGCCCGAGCAGACTGCGCAGCGTCACGATCAGGTTCCCGCCGTGCCAGCCGATCATGCAACCCGCCAGCACCAGCAACAGGCGCTCGACGGTCACCAGGCCCACGCGCTGGCGCAGCAGCACGTATCCGAGCCACAGTGGCAGCACCGCGCCCAGGCTGTATCCGATTAGCTGGAGAGCCTCGAGCAGGGACATTTCGGTGTGAGGATACTACTTGAACGGTCCAGTTAGAACCCTGGCTCATCAGGCGCGGCACAGACCGTTAGCCGTACATGCAGTTTGTTTCTGTTTTGTTATGACATTAATTTGGCCTGTGATAGCTTCTGCGACTTGCCGATGACCGACGACGAACTGAAGGCACTACGTTTGCTCTTGCGTGAGGAGCTGCAGGCAGAATTGAAGCCTTTCCGCGCTGAGGTCGGAAAACGTTTCGATGAGATTGGTTCACGTATTGATGGTCCGTATCAACGGGAAGGCGCGACGAAAAAGCCGTGCGCCCGAAGCCCCCTACCGAATTGAAACCGTAAGCGTGTAGTTTGTCGCGCGACGTCCTGTGTTGACGACCGAAAGCAGATGGTCGCCTCCGGTCATCTCGACACTGAAACTTTTGCCGCTCGCCGAGCCCGCATTCACGACAACGGAGCCATTACCAGAGGTGATTTCGATCGTCATGACCTGGCCGGCGCGACCGTCGATGACGTATTCGGTATAGCCGTTGGGGCCGATTGGTCCACGCACAGTGGCCGAACTCTTTCCACGTTGAAAGCGGATGCGCTTCTGCGCCAAAACATCCGCGCTCGACACAACCAGCACTAACAAAAATGCGACGACTTTGAGGACTCTTCTTCTCTGCATCAACCTTGCCCTTCCCTTTTTAAATCCCGACTTATTTCTTCCCGATGTACTTGTCGAACCACTCAAGGTTTGCCTGCATCACGGCTACTTGCATCTTCGGCTCGTTCGGTCCGTGCGGCTGACGCGGCAGAACCAACATGCGCGTCGGCACTCCCTGCACCTTCAGAGCATTGTAGAACTCATAGCCCTGTGAGATCGGCACCCGGACGTCGGCCTCGCCGTGCTGAATCATCGTCGGCGTCTTGACGCCTTTCACGTTGAACATCGCCGAGTGCTTCTGGTACGTCTCCATGATGTCCCAGAACTGGCCGCCAAAATAGTCCGGCACGAACGCGGGAATATCAGCCGTGCCGTTAAAGCTCATCAGGTTTGTCACCGGCGCGCCCGCGGAAGCAGCTTTGAAGCGATGCGTCTGCGTCACAATCCAGGAGGTCATGAATCCGCCATAGCTCCAACCCATCACGCCCAGCCGTTCTGGATCGCCGACGCCCATCGCAATCACTTTATCGACGCCGGTCATCAGATCCTGATAGTCCTTGCCGCCCCAATCCTTCTCGTTCGCGCGCCGGAATTCAGTTCCGTAGCCGGACGAGCCGCGCGGGTTCGGTCGCAGGATGGCGTAACCCTTAGCCGAAAACGTTGCGAGCGGGTAAGCCCCTCTTCCCCCGATAAAGCTTTGCTGAAAAACGCCGGCTGGTCCGCCGTGGATATTGAGAATGAGAGGGACCTTCTGTCCTGCCTGGTAGCCGACCGGATAAGTCAGCAGGCCTTCAATGTCGCGGCCATCGGCCGACTTCCAGGTGATGACTTCAGTCTTTCCCATCGCCGGCAGCTTCACACCTGCATTCGCTTTGCTGACTTGTACCGGCGCGAACGTCGTCACCGGCGCGACAAAGGCTTCTCCCGGCGTATCGGAAGTTTGCCGCACGAAAGCGAACATCGTTCCTGATTGATTCAAATTGAATCCACTGTAAACCGCCGGCGAGCTCTTGATTTCTTCAATCTTGTTCGCGGCGACGTCGATCGCGTAGAGCTGTGTCCCCGTGCCCTTCGCTTCGCTGAAATAAATGCGCTTCCCGTCGGCCGACCAGCCCGCGATGTTTGGCGATCCGTCATAAGACGGAGTCAACGCCTTCGGCGCGCCCCCGCCGGCAGAGTAAACCTGGACCACGTTACTCTGCGCCCAACGCGGCGGGTTGTCGCTGACCGTGAGCGCGATCCATTTGCCGTCAGGCGAATACTGCGCAGAATCTTCAGCCGCGGGCGTGTTCACGAACACATTGGTCTTGCCGCTGGCGACTTCAACGATTGAGACATCCGAAGTTGTCCAATCGTTCGCGACCGGTGACTTCGTGTGATTAAAAACAATGCGACTCCCATCCGGCGCCCAGTCGAATCCGCCGACGTGGTAATTCTCAGTCGTTAGCTTTTTTGGTTCGCGTTTGCCATTCGCGTCCTTCTGAACTGGGATCACGTACAGCCGCGCCATTTTCAGGTTTTCATCGACCCAGCGAAAATCGTTGCGCGCCTTGTCATTCTTCTCTTCGTCTTCCGCTTTTGGATCGGACATCGTGAAAGCGATCCACTTTCCGTCCGGCGCCCATTCGAAATTCGACACCGAAGTTTTCACGTCCGTGATCTGCTCGGCCTCGCCACCGCGCAAAGGCAGTACGTAGAGATTGTTCTTGTTGTCCTTGCGGTTCGAAGTGAAGGCGATCCAGTTTCCGTCCGGCGACCACTTCGGATTGGTTGAAGACTTGTCATTGAAGGTGAGCTGAAAGTTCTCTTTGCCGTCCGTGGTCGCGAGCCAAATTTGTGTCACAAACTCACTTTTGTCTGCCGTCATCACTGCGTCATTGATCGTGTAAACGACACGTTTACCATCCGGGGACACGCGCGGCGTCCCAACCGCACGCGTCTTGACCTGAAGCTCAGGCGTCCATGTGGTGGGCGCATTTTGCGCGGTGATGGTGATGGTGAAACAGAAAACAATGGTGAGTGCCTTAACTGAGAATTTCATATTGATGCTCCTGAGAACCGTTGAAATGGTGACTAGTAAACAGCGGCTCAGCCGCCTGATGTGCGGAAAGGCTCTGCCTTTCCGGCTTGAGCTAATGAATGTTTGGGCTTCGCCCCGCTGCCCGAGGCGTAGCCTCGGCCGTCTCGAGAGAAAGTTGTCCGGTAAGGCGAAGCCTTACCGCACATCAGGTGGCAAAGCCACTTGTGCTTCTGCGGGGCGAAACACTATCGCGTCCTGAACTATCTAGTCAATTCCACCTCGGCGGCGATGTGGCCGAAGCTGGCCCACTGGATGCCGAGCACGACCTGGCGAAAAGTGCTTTCGGCTTCGGCGCGCCGGCCGTTGTAGAGAAACCAGTTGCCCACACCGTAGCCCACGGTAGCGTTGCTGAGCGAGTTTGCCGTTTGGTTAGGGTCGCTAAGTAGGTCTGAAGGCTTTAGCTTGCCCTGATAAAGTTTTATTAGCTGGTAGTAATCGTTATTTTCGATGACTTCGAGGGTGTCTGTGATCGGCGCGAGCGCTGCGCTGGCTTCTTTCTCACGCCCTAAGCGCCGCAGAGTCATGTAGAGCCAATGCGTCGTCGCGACCATCATGTCCGGGTTCTTTGAAACCTTTTCGGCTTCACGATAGGCCTTGCGCGCGCTTCCAAAGTCGCCTTTCAAATAATGCGCCAGGCCCAGGTGATACCAGATGTTTGATTGCAGGGTGCTGGTGGGGATGTTCCGCGCATTCGGCAGGCCATCCGGCTCGACTTCATCAGGTTTGCCTTTGACTAGCTTGGCGGCCTTCTCGAAGTCTTTGATGGCATCGTCGAAACAGCGAAGCGTGATTAAGCGATGGCCGCGATGTCGATAAAGCCGCGCATCTTTCGGATATTTCGCAATCGCTTCGGTGTAAATCGCGATCGCTTCCCTGTATCGGCCGAGATACGCCGTCCGCCTGCCGAGCCAAATAGAGTTGTCGGCGCTCTGGTTCTTCTCGAAATCCGCGCGCGCCTCCGCCAGCCTGGCTTGAAAGTCTCGACGCTGCTCGGCTGAAAGTTTCGGCTGAATTTCGCCGGCAGTTTGAAGACATTTTGTTTGCGCGAACGTAAAAGGCGTGAAGAGAAGAAAAAGCGTCCCAATCAGATACTTCATGCGTTTTTCGAGCTAATGGAAATAGCTAATCTTCCGATAAGTCACTGAATCAAGCGTCAGCGACCGCTGGCCGTTGGCTTCCTTGATCTCAAAACCCCGCTGCTGGATCCAATTACCGCGCGCATCATACGTGAATACATAGCGAGTTCCCAATTGAAACGTCCCTACATCAGTTGTAATCGTACCGGCAATCAGGTTGTTATTCCGGTCGTATGTGAAGCTTTGATATTCCGTCCGAGCCTCGAGTCGTCCTTGCGCATCGTACTCGGAAACCGTTTGTTCGGTGGTTCGACCCCGCGAATCGTATCTGGTGATGGAAACAATCCGGTTTTGATCGTCATAGCGCTTGACCCACTTACCGAAATAGTTCCCTCGGAAGTCGAAAGACATTTCTTCCCTCTCGTTCCCATGCTGGTCGTAGCTGAATACCGTTCGCGTATTACGGTAGACGTCGTAGCGCATTGGTCTGAAGTGTTCAGGATGAACGCGGATAGTATCGACTTTCTCGGTTAGTTTACCGCTTCCGTTGTAGACCGAGACTTCGCGGTAAACAACACCACCCTGTTTGTCGAGGCTTGCCAGCCCAATTTCCCGGCCCCATTCGTCATATCTGAATATGGTTCGGACGATACCGTCTCTAATCTCCGTCTCCCGACGCTCGATGGGTTTACAGGCCGAGTTGAAGACGTACACCGGTGGCGGAGGCGATTTGGAAATGCGTGGAAGCATGTCAGGTTCCTCGACCTCAACATAGTTCCCCTTCGCATCAAAGAGAATTCTTTTCTTCAGTTCAAGTTCAGGCTTCGTGTAGCTGTAGTGAATCTCCTGGATGCTGACTGACTTCACTTTGCCCCGCAGGTCTTCCAGCTCCCATGCAGTTGGCCCGGGGGCGGGACACGTACTCTTCTGCAAGACCAGAAGTAGAATCAGGGGTGGTATGGGAAGAGACACCGCGAGACTTGCGCTAACTACGAGCTGACGGATTCACCGTAATCTCAATGGCGTGAACTGGGGATTCGTTTTCAACCAGCCGAGCAGCGGCGACGAAGGCCTTTATTTCGAGATCACCCTGATAAGTTCGGCTCCGTAGGCTTCGATCCTGGCTCTCTGATCCTTTTCACCTTTGTTCGCTACCCCGACGACGGGACGATAGCCTCTGGTACGGTTAATTAGTTTTGTCCGGAACACGACTTCCTTGCCAACCAATTCGGGGGACCAATTGCACCCGCTCTTCTGAACACTACACCAGATTGGCAGCTCTTTGAGTTCGAGAACACTGCCGTCACTCAAAGCGACCCGGAGCGGCTGCATTTCCAGTGCAACGTGCTTAGCTACGCCGTTATCATGAAACTTTTTGAGCGTGCCCGTCCATTCAACTTCCTGACTAAAGATTCGATTAAATTCCCAGAAGTCACCCTTAAGTTCAAGCGCGCCTTGTTTGGCATAGGGCGCTATCGCTTCCCCAAACTTCAACCAATCTGTACGCCAGAGTTCTTGTTCCTGACCGGAACTACTCGGTCCCGCGAACAGGCAACCTGCTATCAAAAATAAAAGTGATACTTTGTAAAATCGTTTTCCCATCTTCCCCCTAATTCGACTCAAAGACTTTTAACCTTTCACTGCCCCGCACTCAAGGTGATTTCTGTTCGTCGGTTCTTCGCCCGGTTTGCGACGGTTGTATTCGGCGCGACCGGGTTTGCCGAACCCAACCCGCTGGATTGAATGCGCGTGACATCAATGCCGGCTGAAGCCAAACGCTCGGAAAGAACACGGGCCCGGTCGTCCGTCATTTGTTGCAGCGCAGCAGCACGACCCGCGTTGTCGGTGTACGATTCGATCGAGATTTGGTAGTCCGGATTATTCGCGATTAGCGCGCCAAGTTGATCCAGGCGCGCGGCGGCCGCGGCCGTTAAGTTTCCGGAACGCGGATTTACCCACCAGGATTCGTTCAGCACCAGCACGATGCCGCGTTCAGACTCGCGCACGGTTCCGAAGCGCGCCAGCGCCTGTTTCAAATTCGCGATGTTGGCCCGCTGTTGCGCTACGCGCGTTTCGGCGGCTTGCCGCGCCTGTTCCGCCTGACGCTCGCCTTCGATCCGTGCCAGCCTGACTTTTGCGTCTTCCGACTCAGCCCGCACGGTTTGAATCTCCTCGCGGAGCCGCGCGATTTCGGTGCGCGCGTCGCGAAGTTGCTCCTGCGACCTCAGCGAATCGCGTTCGGCAAGCTCGCGTGCGTGTTTTTCATTGTCGAGCTCTTTTTGCAGTCGCGTGATTTCCTGATTGGCAGTCGCGGCCGTTTCTTCCGCGCTCCGCACGGCCTGATCGCGACGCTCGATCTCTTCGCGTCGTTCTCGAGCTGCGCGCCGCGCCAGCGCCATCGCTTCCGCTTTAGCTGCACTACTGGTCGCCTGTCGCGCCAGCACATCGACTTCCGATTCAGGTTGGCGCATGCGCCGCGCGGCTTCAGCTTGTTCCAGATCAGCGATGGCCGCGCGCAACTCGTTCGGCGCGTCGCGTTCCGCGCCCGCGTATCGCGCCAGGTTCAGCGCCTGCCGCGCGCCCAGCAATGCGTTGGGAATGTCCCGGAAATCGGACTGGGCGATCGTGGGGACGCTCGCGTCGCGAAAGTAGTCGGACGAGTTGCCGATGTAGGTGACCGGCACGGTATCGATCTGCGCATCGCGCGGCATTGCCGGGCGCAAGTTCTCCAGCACGACCATGCGGCTCGGAGCGCGCACGAGAAAATGCGGTTCGGCCGTCACGATCATTGCGAAGGTTTGCAGCGGGGTTGTCACATCGATCTTCGAATCGATAATTCCGCTGCCGCTACGCTTTATTTCGCCGAGGTTATCGACCGTTCCGTCCGGTGAGATGGCCCACAACACGAACGTCGTGTACGCCCCGCCTAACTCATATCCGCGCGGCAAATGATCGAGGCTTAACTGCACGCGGGTGCCGCGGCGGCCCTGGCGCCGCACTTTTGCATCGCCTTTCAAGCGCGGCAAACGCGTCGTCCCGCGAAACGGTACTTCGATCGTTTGATCCAGTGGGTAAGTGATGGCGGTCGTCGTTCGCCGCACGTCACTCTGCGCAATGGCGCCGCCACAGAGAGCAACAACAAGTATTGGAAGAGGAAGGAGCAACAGTAACCGGCGAGCTATTTTCATCAAACCCTCTATTGAAGTAACAGGCTAACCTGCCTGTTCAGTTTATGTCGAGCAGAGCAGGCTGATTCCTGTCCTATGTCGTAGATGCACGGCCCGAGCTCAATTGTTGCCGGGCGGGGAGAAACTGACAAGAAGGTTTCTGCTGATGAAGGCGGTTTTTCTTTGCGGAACTTTGCGGCTTTGCGCCTTTGCGTGAGTGATTTCAAACGGCAGTAAGGGTTCACGCCAAGGCGCCAAGACGCAAAGGAACGCAAAGTAAGGCTACTAACTGCGCTTCGAATTATGTGTTCGTTGTTCGCGCTCGTATTGCCGGGTGCGCAGGTGCTGCACGAATTGAACCGCCATGAAACCTAAACCGGTCAATAAAAGCGTATGGACGAATCCTCCCTTGTGCATCCCGAACTTCAGGACAACCCAGGTGATGAGGAAAAATGAGCCGATGTAATAAAGCATGTGCAGAAGCTGTCGCCCGTCCGCCGGGCAAGAGGCGCATTGTAGTTGGAGAGCTAGCGTTTAGGAAATTCGATCGCGCGGAGACCGGTGCGACTCGGATCGGCGGCGATAATCAAAACGCCGGAAACCGCGGGCACGGCAAGCGTCCCGCGCGGAGCCGCGCCGGGGGCATGATTCGCGGTGACACTCGAGACTCTTTCGTCTTTCCAGACAACTGAGCCATCGCGGCCGGACAGAGCGAACGCGAATCCCTCCCTGCCGGCCAGTAATAAATCGAGCACTCGATCGCCGTTCACGTCCGCGAAGGCAGCTGATTCGGCGCGACCGGCGTCAGCTTCCCAAGCGATTCTGCCTTCATCGGATTTGACGATGACAACGCGACCACGTTCGGTGAACATCACTACTTCCGATCGTCCATCGCTGTCCAGGTCCTGCGCGATCAAGCTTCCGCGCGGCACGTCGTCTCTGAGAGTTACGCGGCCGAGCGGACGCAGGTCCTCAGCGGCGAGTGCCGTCAGTCCACTTCGCGTTCCGACCAACACGAGTTCCCCACGTGGTGTGCGTACCATCAAGGGCGCAGTCGTTGCGGGGCTTCCCGCGTTTGCGGCGATTACTAACTTGCCCGTCTCGTCAAAGACGTGCAGGCCACCATCGTCAAGCGCGACGGCGACAGCGCGCACGCCGCGGTAAGTAATGACCGCGGGGTTTCCAGCCGCACGGCGCGGCAAAACCACTTCTGAGAGCACTCTTCCCCGGTTGGGGTCGATCACAAACAACTTTCTGAGCGAGCTGTCGACGACAAACGCACTCGTTCTCGACGCGATCGCGGCGACAGCGTTTCCCGGCAAGGTCGTTCGCCAAAGCTGACGACCGGTTCTGCCTTCGATCAAGGCGGCGATATTCCCTGTCAAGACCAGAATGTTGTCACCGCTGCGGGCGTGGATTGCCGTCACCTGACTGTTCAGTGCGGACGGCGGTCTCTGCGCTGAACGGGCCGTCCAAAGTGCGATACCGCGTGTCGCATCCAACGCGACAATGCGACCATCAGTCGTCGCAGCCACAATCTCTGAAGTATTCGGCCCTCTAAGGTGGGCCACGATAGAACTGGTCACATCGCCGATTCCAGCGTACCAGCCGCCCCTCGAAGTCACCGCGGTGGTTACCTTATTTGATACCGCGGGCGGCGTTGCGCTGGGCTTCTTCGTCTCGCCGTTCGCGCGCACTTCAATTACACCGGCCGACGAAAATTCACCGCGTTTCGCGTTCAGCGACGCGACGCGCCAGTAGTATCTGCCGGGCGGCAAGTCATTCAGACGGTATTCGTGACCCGAGACCACCCGGTCGAATACAACGTCGATGAAGGTGGCATCATTTGCGAGTTGCAGACGGTACCGGGACACACCCGGGCGGGCGCCCCAACGAAGCGTAACCGAGGTCGGAGGCGGATTATCCTGAACCAGCGCCCAGGCAGGCGCTAAACACGTTAACGCGGAAGCGGCGCAAATCGCGGCCACGCAACCCCATCTGAGCAGGCGACTCTTGACTGAACAGACCTTCACCATTAATTAGTAAACGACGAATCGCGGGAGCTTCCCTCTCCGCCGAGTCAGAACCGAGAGCGGACCGGGATCCCCGCGCGGACAGCCGCGTGGGGTGGTGGATGCGACCGGGTCAGGCAAAAACGTTGGAGAAGAGTGATTCGGCTTTTGATAGGGGCGAGCTCGATCCGGTCTCTACCACTCCCGGTTCTCAGACGCTTCAGGGGTTCTCGTTTAGCTTGTAGCCCACGCCGCGAACTGTCAGTACGTAATGAGGGTTCTTGGGATCGTTTTCCAGCTTCTTTCGGAGCCGATTGATGTGAGGGTCAATGTTGCGTTGGTACCCTTCGTACTCCGTGCTCCAGACGCGATCGAGGAGATCGTTGCGTGACCAGGCCCGGCCGGGCTCAGACGCGAGCAACTCGAGAATCTGAAACTCGAGCGGCGTGAGATCGACACGCTGGCCGGCGCGCGAAACTTCGTGCCGTCGCTTGTCCACGACGAGATCGCCAATCTCAAGACGCTCACCGTCGCCGCCGGTCTCGGGAGCCAACTGCCCACGACGCAACAACGCTTCAATGCGGTACTCAAGCTCGCGCGGGCTGAACGGCTTGGCGAGATAATCGTCGGCGCCCGCTTCAAAGCCCGCTACCTTGTCGTCCAGCAGATCGTGCGCGGTGAGAAAGAGCGCCGGCGTGGTGATGCCGCGCTCGCGCATCTTCTTCAGGAGATCGATCCCGGACATCTCCGGCATGGCCACGTCCAGAATGAAGCAATCAAAGGTGTCGTTTGCAACGGCCTGCAAAGCGGCCTGACCATTCTCTTTTTCGGCGACTTCAAATCCCAGTCTGCGAAAGTACTCAGCCAGAAGCGTCCGCATCTCGGCATCATCATCGACGATCATCAATTTCTTGGGGCGTTGTGTCGGTTCGGAATCCACGTCAGTTTTCCTCAGGGCTGTTGCCGGGCTGTGCAAGATGGGCCGGAACAGCTACGCCTAATTTGCTGTAAGATCAAGGGTTGCGCCCTAGTATGGACAGGAGGATGGCCTTGCGTCAAACGATCTCGCTCAGTTATATTCCGTGGTTGCATTCGCTTCGGCTCCTGGCCCGTTTCCTATCAACCGGTCTGACCTTCGATTTCCATGCTTGATCTCCGGCGTCTGTTAAAGTACCTGCTCCCTCACGCGGGGATTTTCGGCATCGCAACTCTGGCGATGGTAGTGGTCAGCGTTCTGGAAATTGCCATTGGCGCCCTGATCGTCCCGATTTTTGACCAGGTACTCGCGAGCACCCAGCAGCAAAGCTCCACTCTGTTTGGTCTTCAGAAACTGATTCCGGCGTCTGGCCTGGCCGCCTGGCGCACGATTGCCATCCTGCTAATTGGCTTCACGTTCGTAAAGGGTATTGCGGATTACTTTTCAACCTACTTGATGGCGCGCATTGGCCAGTCTTCGATTCTGCGGCTGCGGCAGGATCTTTACACGCATGTGCTCGCACAATCAGCGGCGTTCTTTGAGCGTCATCGCACCAATTACCTTGTCTCGCGTTTGATCACCAGCGCAGCCGCGATTGAAGCAGCCATCACCCATACGTTGCGTGACATGCTGAAAGAAGGCTTGACGCTGATCGCTTTCCTGATGGCCGCGTTTTACTACAACTGGAGGTTGACACTCGGGTCGCTTTTAATTGCACCGCCAATCGCCTGGTTAACGATTCGGTTCGGCACTTCACTACGAAACCTGGCGCGCGAATCGTTTGAAGGCACTAAGCACCTGACGGACACCGCGCAGGAAGCCCTGGCGAACCAAAGTATTGTAAAGGCTTATCAAGCCGAAACCCGCGAACGAGAGCGATTCACACGGGTGTCCGATCACATCCGGCGCGCAAACCTTCGTTCGGCAAGCATTGCCGGAATGTCTCCCCCGATCATCGAGTTCATCGGCGTATTGTTCGTGGCGGCGCTGCTCTTTTTCGCCGAACGGGAGATTCGGCTCGGCCGTATGAACGCGTCGCAGTTCATTACGTTTCTATTCTTCCTCTTCCGCAGCTACGATCCGATGCGCAAGCTTTCGCGTTTGCAGAATTCGCTGTCACAGGCGCTCGCCGCCGCGCGGCACGTCTGGGAAGTACTGGACGAGCGCTCCGAGATTCCGGAAAAGCCGGATGCAATTGAGCTTAGGCCGCTGCAAAGCGAGATCGAACTTCGCCAGGTTTCATTCGGCTACGCGAATGAAGGACGTAAGGTGCTTCAGGATGTAAACCTCACGGTGCCGGTCGGAAAGATGGTGGCTCTGGTTGGCGAATCGGGCGGGGGCAAATCAACCCTGACCAAGCTCATGCCGCGTTTTCATGATCCAACGTCCGGAGCAGTGCTGTGGGACGGGATCGATTTGCGCGATGCGCGTATCGCCAGTTTGCGGCGGCAGATGGCTTTGGTGACCCAGGAAACGGTTCTCTTCAACGACACCGTTCGGTACAACATCACGTATGGCCGCCCTGGTGCTTCTGACGAAGAAATGCGCGACGCCGCGCGAACGGCTTTCGCCCACGATTTCATAATGGATTTGCCGGGCGGTTATGACACAATCATCGGCGAGCGCGGCATTTTCCTTTCCGGCGGCCAGCGCCAGCGGCTGGCAATCGCGCGCGCTATTCTGATGAATGCGCCGGTTTTAATACTCGATGAGGCGACATCGGCGCTGGATGCTGAGTCTGAACAACTGGTCCAGCGAGCGATTGCAAACCTGGTGCGAGACCGCACGACGATTGTAATCGCGCATCGTCTCTCGACCGTGCGGCGCGCCGACAACATCGTGGTCATGGAAGCCGGACGTATCATTGAGCAAGGCACGCACAAGGACTTGCTCGCCCGCGGCGGCCAGTATCAAAAGTTGTACGAGATGCAGTTCGCTGACGAAGAAGAAGAATTAGTGAGCAGTGAGCCGTAACAACCAATCCCATATGATTAGGAGGAGCGACAATGAGAAACCCCACAAGAAGCTTGTTGCGTGGCAAAAGAGCATGGAACTCGTAGAAAAGTTATACAAGGTCACCGGCACCTTTCCTCGCGAGGAAGTCTACGGCTTAACGTCTCAAATCCGGAGAGCGGCCATATCAGTTCCCTCAAACATCGCGGAAGGAGCTGCAGGTCGATCGCCAGTTCACTTCAAGAATTATTTGTTGGTGGCAATTGGTTCGTTAAACGAGATAGCCACCCAGCTTGAAATTGCCTTCCGCATTGGCTACTTGGACTTGCCGCGGTTCAATGAGGCAGAAGCTCTCGTAGATGAATGCTTGGCAGTTACTTTCGGCCTGCGGAAAAGCATACGCTAACCTATAGACAACTACTGCTCACTGCTTACAGCTAACTGCTAACTGTTATGAAATCGATGACCGGATTCGGACGTGGGGCAGCCAGCGGCGATGGTTTCACCGTGGGCGTCGAAATCAAGACCGTCAACAATCGTTACCTCGACATTCACTTGCGCGCGCCACAGGAGTTGAACGCCATCGAGATGGACATCCGCAAGCGAGTGAAAGCCCGCTTGTCCCGCGGGCGTGTCGATCTCACTATCAGTTTCGATCGGACCGGTTCCGAGGCGACTTACCAAATTAATCAATCGGTTGTCACGGCCTATGTTGACGCGCTGCGCGAGATTCAGCGGCAGTTCAACCTGAGCGGCGACATTGACGTGACTTCCATTGCCCGCCTGCCCGGGGCGCTGTCTTCTCCGCGTGACGAGTTAAGCCAGGACATTGCCGGCGCAACTGACTCAGCCATCGATCAGGCGCTCGACAACCTGGAACAGATGCGGGGCGCCGAGGGCGCGGCCCTGGCTGACGAAATGCGGTCGCGGCTCGGCAAAATCGATGCCGCTATCCCGACGATCGAGGCGGCCGCTGACGGTCTGATCGAAAGTTATCGCCAACGGCTGCATAAACGAATCGCGGAATTGCTCGGCCGGGAAGGTCAAACAATCGAAGTCGATACTGCCAGGCTGGCTCAGGAAGTCGCCTACTTGGCCGATCGCAGCGACATTACGGAAGAGCTGGCGCGGCTCAAAAGCCACGTGGATCAATTCCGTGAAGCCATCGATTCGCACGATGAAGTGGGCAAACGTCTGGATTTTCTGCTTCAGGAATTCAATCGCGAAGCAAACACGGTCCTCTCGAAATCTACCGAAATTCCCATCAAGGAAGCGGCCCTGGCAATCAAGGCTGAAGTTGAGAAACTCCGCGAACAAGTGCAGAATGTCGAGTGAGCTGATAAACAAGCCGGATACCGACAGCGCCAGGGGCGGTCGCGGCATGCTGATAGTCGTCAGTTCCCCGTCTGGCGGCGGCAAAGGCACTCTGATCGATCGCGTCCTGCAAACAGTGCCTGGCGTCAGTTACTCGGTCTCGTACACAACGCGTCCCCCGCGCGCGAAAGAGCAGGACGGCCGCGAGTATTTCTTCGTTTCGACCGCCGCGTTTGAAGAGATGATTCAGCGCGGCGAGTTTCTTGAATGGGCGAATGTGTATGGCCACCTTTACGGGACCAGCCACAAGCAGGTAGAGCGCGAGCGCGCGGCGGGCCATGACATCATCCTGGAGATCGACGTGCAGGGCGCGGACAGCGTCCGTGGACTGATCGATGATGCCGTCACGGTTTTCATCCTGCCGCCGTCATTTGAACTGTTGCAGAATCGGCTGGTGAAGCGCGGCACAGACTCGGCGGAGGATCTCGCGCGACGTTTGCGCGGCGCGCCGGCTGAGGTCGAGCAGTACCGGAAGTTTCAATATGTGATCCTAAACGACGACATCAACCGGGCTTCGGCGCAGCTGGCGTCAGTGATTTACGCTGAGCGCGCGCGCCGGGAGCGACAGGAAACGACTTCGAGCGAAGCGCTGGCTGACTTTGCGCGTGCCGGAACAGTCGCCCAGACCTAGTCAACTACTGAATACGAACTATCGAGAGGTTAAGGAGTAAAGACGATTATGACGATGGCAAATATTAATGAAGAGTTTGAAGAGGCATCTGAAGCAGTGCCGGAAATTGATGCGAAATACCGGTTGATCATTTTGGCCGCAAAGCGCAGCAAGCAACTTCAACGAGGCGCGCGCCCGCGTATCGACATCGATGCCACGAAACACAAGCCGACGCGCATCGCGCTGGAAGAAGTGATCCGCGGTAAAGTTCCCTTCCACTTCAAGCCGCTGGAAGGCAAACAGAACTGAACTTCATAAGTTCCGAGTCGAGCTTTGATCCTTCCGTATCTCGCTGATCCGCTCCTGGGTTGATATCTGCATAGCCAAGCGGCGTTAGCTGCTTGAAATAATCTCTCAGGCTAGCAGGGCTTGCCCCCGCTGCTCGCGAGCAAACTCATCGAGCTGCGAAGCAGCGGTCTTAGCTAAGCCCAAGGCGAGGTTTTGTGTTCAGTATCATGACATCGTTGACACTTTCCTATCATGACATCGTTGACAGTTCAACGGATGAGTAAGCTGCGGCCCGGGAGGAGCCGCAGATGCCCTGGAAAACGGAAAGTGTGATGGAACAGCGATTGAAGTTTGTGA